>DASZDU010000333.1:0-11743 GCA_035941655.1 Pyrinomonadaceae bacterium
AGCCTTTGCGCATCAAGCTTTTCGCGCGAGAGATTGAACACGCCGCGCGCGGCGATATTTGAAGCTACCACGCGCATATCTCGATCGACGACCAGCAACCCCTCGCGCATGCCATTCATCGTCGCTTCGAATAACTTTCCCCGCGCAAAGATTTCTTCATTCGACTCCTCTGAATCAGGTTCAGCGTCCAAACTATCCTCCAGGACATCTGAAGGTTTAGTTGATAAGAGTCTGATTATTAGTAATACGCAGGCCAGCAAGAGGGCGGCGGCGAAAATCGCTCGCGTAGTAAATGAAGGCAGGAGCAGAACAACAGCAAGAACAACTGCAAAGATGGCTATCAGGAGGGTATTACGTTTGGGCATATCTCAGGGAACCACGAAGCATTTTTGGAGTGCGCTGACCTGTCAGCGCTTTGAGTCGGCTGCGACCTGTCGCAGCCTGGGATGCCTGCACACGCCTACGAAAGCGGCGTCAGGCCGCCGCGAACCAAAGCGCTGACAGGCCAGCGCACTCCAAAATGAGTTTCATGCGCTTTCAGCGTTGGGTCGCGCGCAACCGACAAAACGGTAGCCGACGCCCACAACAGTCTCAATGCAGTCGCCACACTCATCGAGCTTCTGGCGCAAGCGACGGATATGAACGTCGAGTGTGCGTGCGTCACCGTAGTAACTGTAACCCCAAACGTTGTCTAAAAGCTGCTGCCGGGTGATCACGCGATCCGCGCTCTTCGCCAGCACTGATAACAGCGAGAATTCCTTATTAGTCAGCTTCACCTTCCGACCATGACAGAGAACGCGAATATCATCAAAATCAATCAGCAGGTGATCGTCTTCATAAGTCTTGCCGCTCGTCTCATCCATGCGACGCATGACCGCACGAACGCGCGCGAGCAGCTCCCTTACTGAAAACGGTTTAGTGATGTAGTCGTCGGCGCCGAGGTCAAGACCGGTGACCCGATCAGATTCAGAGGCTTTGGCAGTCAACATAATAATGGGCGTGCGACGTGTGGCCGGCTCTCTTCTAAGCCGCCGGCACAACTCAGTGCCGCTCATTCCGGGCAACATCAGATCGAGGATTATCAGCGACGGAGATTCACGCTGGTTGAGAGCGGCAGTCAATCCCGCTTCACCAGTCAACGCGATAATGGCCGGCCATCCCTCGCGTTCGAAGTTGTACTTCAAACTCTCCGAGATGTCGGGATCATCCTCAACGATAAGAATGGGTCGCGTCATGTTTGTAGGACAGGCATCCCTGCCTGTTGTCCAGCGTCGCCTTAAATCGATAGAACTTAAAAGAAGATTTTCCATTTACCATTTGAAATTTCTCATTTGTCATTTACCAACATGGTGTCTCGCAATCGCGCTTTCAATGAAAAATGAAAACTGACAAATGGTAAATGGAAAATTTCCTATTCTTGCCAGCCCGTGCAGCCGCTCGTCCGGACAGGCGGGAGTGGCTGTCCTACTTGAAATGCTTAATAAACGCGGCTTCAGCCATGTAAACGGTCAACTCGCATATATCGGTCACGTAATCGCCAATACGTTCAAGGTGTTTGGCAACGAAGAGCAGCCGCGCATCACGAGTGGCGGTGGCCGGCTCAGTCACCATCAATTCAATCAAACGATGAAACACGTGGTTGTAGAGTTCGTTAATCTCGGCGTCGCTCTGAATGACTTCGCGGGCCGAAGCGGCGTCGCTGGAAGTGAAGGCATCAAGCGCCGCTCGCAACATCCGCAGCGCATGTTCCGACATCCGGGTCAGATCAACTACGGATTTCAACTCCGGCTCGTTATTAAGATCTATGGCCACCCGCGCAATGTTCGCAGCATGATCGGCAATGCGCTCAAGCACCGGAGCCATTTTGGCAACTGAGATGACGAAGCGCAGGTCACGGGCCGCCGGTTGGCGCAAGGCAATGATATCGATGCACTGGCGATCAATCTCAACTTCCAGCTGATCGATCAAATCGTCCTGTTCGAGTACCTGATTTGCAAGCTCAGTGTCGCGCTGCGTGAGCGCCTTCATGCCTCGCTCTAACGCCGCTTCTGCTTCGCCACCGAGGAGCAACACGCGATCGCGGAGCGAATCGAGTTCGTCGTCAAGATGTCTGTGGTAGTCCATAAAAGTACTTTGATCTTTGTACTTTGGCCTTTGTACTTAGTTTGGGCCGACTAATGGCTCGCTTGCGATCAGCGGGACAAAGTTCAAAGTACAAAGCTCAAAGTTCCGCTCTTACCCAAACCTGCCAGTAATGTAATCCTCCGTCAACTTCTCATTCGGATTGGTAAACATCTTCTCTGTCGAGTTGACCTCAATCAATTTGCCAAGCAGGAAAAAGGCAGTCGTGTCAGACACGCGTGCTGCCTGTTGCATGTTGTGCGTCACAATTACGATCGTGTACTGCTTCTTCAATTCCACGATCAGTTCTTCGATCTTGTGCGTGGCTACCGGGTCGAGCGCCGACGCCGGTTCGTCCATCAATACTACCTCAGGGCGAATCGCCAGCGCTCGCGCAATGCAGAGGCGCTGCTGTTGGCCGCCGGACAAACTCAAAGCGGATGTTTTCAGACGATCTTTCACTTCGTTCCAAAGCGCCGCGTCTTTCAACGCCTGCTCGACGCGCTCTTCCAATTCGGCTTTTGTCCCCGTCAGGTGATTAATTCTGAGGCCGTAAGCGACGTTATCAAAAATTGATTTAGGAAAAGGGTTTGACTTCTGAAAAACCATGCCTACTTTCCGTCTGAGTTCAACAACGTCAGTGCCTGGCTTGTAAACATCGACGCCATCCATCATCACTTCGCCCGCGATGCGCGTTCCCGGAATAACATCGTTCATGCGATTGAGGGTGCGCAAAAAGGTCGACTTGCCGCAGCCCGACGGTCCAATAAACGCCATCACGATGCGTTCCGGAATCTCGAGCGAGACGCCGTGAAGCGCCTGGGTTTTACCGTAGAAAAAATCGAGGTCGCGAACGGCGATCTTCGCGGAGTCGCCGGCGCGCCCGGACTGCCGCGGCGTGGCCCCACGTGCAGAAACTCTGGTGGTGATTGTTGGCGCCGTCGACATTCGTCTCAGAATCTCTTGCGTGTCAGAAAACGTACCACGATATTGATCGACAAAATCAGGGTCATCAAAACCAGTGTGGCCGCCCACGCTTGAGCATGCCATTCGTCATACGGAGAGATCGCGTAGTTATAAATCTGCACAGTCAACGAGGCGATTGGCTGATCGAGGTAATAACTAAAGAACCGGCTTCCGAAAGCTGTAAACAACAAGGGCGCTGTCTCGCCTGAAATACGCGCGATAGCCAGCATGGCGCCCGTCGCGATTCCCGAGGCAGCAGCGGGAACGACGACACCAAGCGTCACGCGCCATTGCGGTGCTCCCAATGCGAGCGCTCCCTCGCGCAAGCTGTGCGGCACGAGTTTGATCATCTCTTCCGTTGTGCGCGCGACTATGGGAATCATGATTAGCGCCAACGCGATGCCGCCGGCCAGCCCGGAGAAGTGTTTCGAAGGCACAACCACAATCGTGTAAACAAACACGCCGGTGACGATCGAAGGAATTCCAGTCAACGTGTCGACCAGGAAGCGAACGAGACTGCCGAAGCGTCCGCTGCCGAATTCAGAAAGGTAGATGCCAACCATGATCCCGAATGGCAGTCCGATTGCGGATGCGACCAGAAGCAACATCAGACTTCCCAGGATGGCATTGCGAATGCCACCGCCCTCGCCGACCGGCCGCGGATCGTTCAGGAGGAAATTCAGGCTGAGCGCGCCTACACCCTGAATGGCGATATAGACCAAAATCACCAATAGAATCCCGACCGCAGCGACGGTGCAAAGCGCCGTGAGCGAGGTCATGGTCGCGTTGGTCGTGCGTCGTATTTGGTCCACTCGTCTCATCTTTTGGAGTGCGCTGACCAGTCAGCGCTTTGGTCCGCGGCGACCTGTCGCCGCAGACGTTTACTACATTCAAGGAAACGGGGTCGCGACAGGTCGCGACCGACCTAAAGCGCTGACAGGCCAGCGCACTCCAAATTACGCGGCGCTGCCGACGCCGCTCGTTTTGCGCGTCACATTCCAAACCAAAATCCTGGCGATCGCGTTCACCACAAAAGTCACCAGGAATAGAATCAGTCCCAGTTCAACTAAGGAGCTGAGATAAAGGTCTTGTGTGGCCTCGGTAAACTCATTCGCAATTGCGGAAGCGATCGTATATGACGAATCAAAAAGCGAAGCGCTGATGTGCGCGCGGTTACCGATCACCATGGTGACAGCCATCGTCTCGCCGATCGCACGTCCAAGGCCCAGGATTACGGCGCCGGCGATTCCCGGTGCCCCGTTAACCAGGACCACGCGCGTTGTTTCCCAGTTGGTTGCGCCCAGCGCGAGTGCCGCCTCGCGTTGTGAGCTCGGCACGGCCGCCAGCACGTCGCGCACTACCGCGGAAATAATCGGCGTAACCATGATCGCGAGAATAATTCCTCCGGTTAGCAAACCGATGCCCGTTATTGGACCTTTAAATAGCGGCAACCATCCGAGCCAGCGTTGCAATGGAGGTTCGACGTGCACCCGCAGAAATGGCGCCAGCACAAAGATGCCCCACAAGCCGTAAACAACCGAAGGGATCGCCGCCAGCAGCTCGACCAGGAATGTGATCGGACGCGCAAGATGTCGAGGCGCTTGTTCAACCAGAAAAATTGCGATGCCCAATGACAGCGGTACGCTGATCAGGATCGCAATAAGCGACGACATGATCGTTCCGTAAATGAAAGCCAGTGCCCCAAATTGACTCTTAACCGGATCCCAATCTGTGCCGGTAATAAAACCAAAGCCAAACTGACGCATCGACAATCTCGACTTGTAGGCGAGAGCGACGATCATCGTGGCGACAATCAAAAGCATCAGGGTCGCCGCCGCCAGCAAGAGCAGACGAAAGATCGCGTCACCTCGATTGCCGGTCGGTGAGAGCGCGTGTCGGAAAATGCTGGAGGGGTTGTTCAAAATCTAAATCGTGATGCCTGGCGTTTGGTTATCGGTTCGGTTAATAAGCCGCGGATTTGCTCGGATGAACGCTAGTCAGAAAATTATTAGACAGTTACGTCCTGACTTCGGATCTGAACTGATCCGCGTTTATCCGCGCAAATCCGCGGCTGATAATCTGCGTTACCGAAGCGGCTTCCCTCCAGACGTGATGGAATTAATCTTCGCTTCGGCGCGCGTCACGATTTCGGCGGGCAGAGGCGAGTACTGCAGATCCCTGGCGAACTTTTCTCCGTCATGGATTGCCCACCAGAGAAAGTCGACCAATGCTTTGCCTTTGTCAGCGTTCTTCTGATCCCTGTAAGCGAGTATGTAGGTGTAACTCGAGATCGGATAGACATTGTCCCCGAGGGCGTTTGTAATCGAGACTCTCAGATCGTCCGGTGTTTGCCCAGAAGCCGCGGCGGCCGCCGCGGTAACCGCATCGATCGAAGCCTCAACAAATTTTCCGCTGGCGTTTTTGATGAGAGCAGCGGGCAGTTTGTTTTGTACTGCATATGCCAGTTCGACGTAGCCAATGGTATTTGGTTGTTGCTTGATTTGACCGGTGACGCCTTCATTCCCTTTGCCACCCTGGCCCACCGGCCATTTCGGCGACTTGTCAGTGCCTACTTTCTCTTTCCATTCCGGACTGACTTTTGAAAGATAGTCTGTGAACACGTAGGTCGTGCCGCTGCCATCGGAGCGATGTACAGTTGTGATGTCAGCCGCAGGCAAAGTTACGTCGGGATTGTCCTGCTTTAAGCGCGCGTCGTCCCACTTCTTTATCTTGCCGAGAAAAATGTCAGCGACTACTTCTGGAGAAAGCCGGAGAGGTTGGGTGATGGAGGCAACGTTGTAAGTAACAACTACTGCGCCGAGCACGGTGGGAATATGCACGATCTCGCTGCGAGCCGCTTTGAGATCCGCGTCGCTCATGGGCGCGTCTGAGGCGCCGAAGTCGACTGTTTGCTCCTGGATTTGCTTGATGCCGCCGCCCGATCCGATCGATTGGTAATCGATGCGAATGTTTGGGTGAAGCTTGCCATACTCGCTGACCCACTTTTGGTAAAGCGGATTTGGAAACGTTGCGCCCGCGCCTTGCAGCGTTATCGTTCCGCCACCGCCGGCTGGTCCCCCGCCGCTACAAGCTAGCGCAAGCAGAGCAATTGATGAAATGACGATGGCGACAGTTATTCGAGGGGACTTCCAGGGAGCGAACATGGTTTTCTCCAAACTGACTTGATTGTTTCAACAGGAATGTAGGTGCGGGGTGTTACATCTTTCTGAACTGCATCTGAACTCTGCGTAAACTCTGGTCCGGTTCGTAGAGCTACGACGTCGCATCGGCAGCTGCGGACAACAATCTATAGCCGACGTTGACCATCGTATCGATCCGCACTTTGCTGTAAGCGAGCTTGTTGCGCAGGCGGTAAATGTAAACGTGAAGACTCTCGGTATTCACGGGTTTTTGATTTCCCCAGGCATATTCCCAAAGATCCTCGGCCGTAACGATTCGTTCAGGAGAACGCGCCAGACGCGAAAGAATCAGAAACTCCGTACGTGGCAGTTTTAGCGATTGACCGGCGCAGGCGACGTAGTAGTTCCGGTGTTCAATGCGCAGGTAGCCGTCGTCGTAGACGTCGTCGGTGAAATGTCTCTGTCGCTCGCTTAGCGCAACTTCGGTCATCGACATGTGATTTCTCTCAACAACTTTTGGAGTGCGCTGACCTGTCAGCGCTTTGGTTCTGCGGCGACCAGTCGCCGCAAACGTTTCAACGGCCTCAACTAAATCATGGTCGCGACTGGTCGCGACCGACCTAAAGCGCTGACAGGTCAGCGCACTCCAAAATTAGAAATTCAATCGCAGCGCAAATTGAATCTGGCGGTTCGTGCCAAGGCCTACCGTGCGTTCGGCCGTCTGTCGCAGTAATCCGAAAGTACTTCCCGCCGCGCTTTGCGTGAATGCCTGCCCGGGCTGCAAGCCTGAGCCCAGGACGAAAGCATTGGCTGTCGTATTGAACGTCAACGTCGGCAGCGCAACGTTGAGCGTTGAAGCGGGATTCGCAAAGTTTGCATGATTGAAGACGTTAAAAACCTCGGTGCGAAATTCGAGGTTCTTTGTCTCCGAAAAGCGGATGCGCTTGTTTAGGATCAGATCAAATTGCTGGAAGTTTGGTCCCTTAAGCGCGTTGCGCGGCAGATCTCCAAATGTTCCTGCCGCCGGAATCGCAAAGGCCGCCGGATTGATGAAGTTCCTGTCACTTCCCAGATATGGACTGATGCCTGCAACTAAATTGGGTCGACGAGTTTGGCGAGACGATCCGCCGCCCGGCGCGTTTATCGTCGCGATGAATCCGGTAGGCAACGGCTGGGCACCGCTCAAAGAAGGAAGTTGTACGGTAAAGCCATTGGGAACAGTTCGAGTGGTGGTCGCACTGTCGTTAACTACACACGTTGCGACTGCGCAGACTGCAACAACATCGGGACGTGTAATCGTCACATCGATGGGAACGCCGCTGCGCATATTCATGATCGTGCCCACTTCCCAACTTCCAAGGATCGCGTTGCCAAGACCGCCGAAGTCAAACCGTCTGCCCTTACCAACCGGCAGATCGTAAATGGCGCTGAGATTGAAAGTGTGGCGTACGTCAAAATTGTTATAGCCGCGATCGGCCTCGTAGTTATTGAAGTCTCCGCTGGCGCGAATCGTTCCGCCAAATGGCTCAGCGGCGGTTCGTGCTTCGTTTGATCCGGAAGTGTTACCGAAACTCTTTGAAAACGTATATTGCGAGTTCAGGGTCAGGCCGGCGCCGATACGCCGCGACAATGCGAGTTGCAGTGCGTTGTAGCTGTCAGTCCCGCCGCTGGTCTTCGTATCAATCTCGGCAAACGGGTTTTGCACTGATGTGCCCGAGACGATCGAAAACTGGCGCACCGAGGTAACGCCGATCACGCGCCCGGCTGCATTCGTACGATTGACTACGCCCGCGTCCGTGGGAATTGCTGTCCCATCAAGAATTGTTGCCGTGCCCGCGCGCAGTGTGTTTGAGAGGCCACGAAGGAACAGATTTCGTCCCTGACTTCCGACGTAAGCCGCAGTCGCAACGACTTTGTAAGGCAGTTCCTGTTGAACAGAGAAGGTATAGCTATAAATCTTCTCCGGCACCTTGTACTCGGGAGCATACGCGCGTGGCTGAAAGGCACGGTTGTTTGGATTGCTGGTGAAGTTGGCAATGATCGCATTGATCGCCGCCGTCTGGTCGGGATTGAAGGTGAGTAGGGGACCGCTCGTCAGCGTCGAGCTGATACGATCGCTTTCAATCGGTTGAATTTGATCCTCGGTCTGTCCTGGTCCGTAAAAAATGCCAAACCCTCCGCGAAGAACCGTGCGGCCGCCGCCGAAGAAACCGTTGCCCTCGAGATTGGGCGACCAGCTAAGGCCCAGGCGCGGACCGAAGTTCGTTTTCGAGGTTTTGAAAAATGGAAGATCAGGCGACTTCAAGCTGCCATTGGTTATGTCAAAAAGAATATCGAGATTACGAGCTTCGCGCAGCGGCGTGTAGTAGTCGTAACGCAGTCCGTAATTGATCGTAAGATTGGGCCGAATTTTCCATTCATCCTGTGCATAGCCAATGTAGAACTCCTGCTTGGCCAGCCGTGTTCCCGTCGCGCCCCCGTTAAAGGGCGAAGGAGCGCTTACATCACCAAGATATTGAATCGACGCTGGTGAATTAGTCAGCAACGCCTGCAGGCTGTTGAAGACGTAGGTAGTTCCGCCAAGCCTGTCGGTGTAGATACGGCTGGGGCGAAATTCGACGCCGAACTTGTAATTGTGATTGCCTCTACTCCAGCTCAGGTTATCAATGAAGGAAAGTGAATACGCCGTGTAGGGTTGGCCGCGTCCGTTCGTGGCGCTGTTTGCTCGCAACAAGCCGCCGGGCGTGGCTGTACCGGCTGAAGTGCCCTGTCCCGGAATTGCAAAGTTGGCAGTATTGCCTGAGATATTGATCACCAACTTCGAAAGGTCTATTCCGTTCACTGTAGGAGCTTGGCCGTTCGTGCGTGAAAACACGCCGTTGTAACCAATCTTGAATTCGTTGAGAAGAGTCGGGCTGAGCAGCGTCTGAAGAGCGAAGACGCCGTTTTGCGGATTGGCCGTAAAGACCGCGCGTCTACCGGTAACACCTTCCGGTTGATCGTTCTGGCCGTTGTCGCGGAAGAATCTGAAGTACGCCGAGGTCTTTCCGCTAAATCTGTAGTCGAAACGAAAAGCAAAGGCGCTCTCATTTACCTTCGCGCTCGACTGCAATTGCGCCACATCGAAGAGGTTCGTTCCCGAACCTGTTGAAACCGTCACTGCTTTCGGATCGCGAAAAGCCGGCAGCAGCAACAGTGTATTTGCATTGCATGCGATCGCCCCGGTTCCAATCGGCGGACCGCAGATCCGCGAAGCCGCTCCCGGCACTGCCTCGGTTGAGTTCAGACCAGCTCTGAGTCGATAGCCTTCGTAAGAGGCGAAGAAAAATGCTTTCTGCTTGATTACCGGGCCGCCAACCGATCCGCCAAACTGATTGAGCCGCAGGCTTCCTTTCGTCCCGATGACATTGTCAAAAAAGTTGGCGGCATCGAGCGCGTCATTACGAAAATATTCGAATAGGGATCCGTGGAAGGCATTTCCGCCAGACTTCGTTACCACGCTAATCTGACCGCCCGTGCCGGTACCAAACTCTGCCGGATAGTTGCTTGACTCAACGCGGAATTCCTGGACGTTCTCCAGACTGGACTGAAGCCGAAAAGGGGATGGAACTTCGCCGTTTAAGTTGCCCGGCGAAGCGTCGATCACAGCCGTGCCTTCGACACCATCGTAGCGAATGATATTTTGCTCCACCGCGCGGCCATTGAAGCGGATGTCGCCATACGTGCCGGACCCACTATTAACTGAGCCTGGCGCTTGAAGGTAGAGTTGAGAGAGCTGACGTCCGTTGAGCGGCAGGCCCTCGACCTCGCGCGGATTTACGTTCGCACCCATTGACGCCGAGCTTGTGTCTAACGCTGTCTCTCCACCGCCGACAATATCAACTTGAGCTTCGAGACCGGTTGGCTGCACAGTCAAGGGCACATTGACCTCCTGGCCCACCAGCACCTGGATGTTATTGGTGTTTGCTGATAGGTCTTTGGCTGTCACTGTCACGGAATAATTAGAAGGGCGCAGAGCCGAGACGATGAAGTAGCCTGTCTCGCTAGTTGTCGCCGTGCGCTCTTCGCCCGTGCGCTCGTTCTTCACAACTACAGTGGCGCCGGGCACCAGCGCGCCGTTGGAGTCTGTGACGGTGCCGGCAATCCTTCCCTGATCGGTCTGTGCCTTTGTGCTTAGCGGCAACACATAGAGCGTTGCCAGGGCGATGACCATAAGCAGAATGCGACTGGCCTGCAGGGGGACGATATGCATAAGTATTCTCCTTGGAATTCGAAATAGAGCGGCGGGTTTAATATGGAAACTGTTCACGTCATTCAATAAAGAAGCGCGAATCTCGTTTACTTGAATTCGATTGAAATAGTCGTTGGGCTGCAAGCGCCGACTGTATGTGTGTGAGGTTAAGGTGTTGTGAATGTCGCCTTAAATGTTTGTTAACCTCGCTAAAGCAGTAGGTATCATGTCGCGAATTCAATATAAAACCGCGGCGGTTAACATCCTGTTAACACCACGGTAACAAAGCGGGCGTAGGATTTCATAAACAGCTCGAAGAAACTTTTTGACTAACTGACGCGATTCGCATCATCAGGGACCATGACAATCTCTAACGAACTGAGTAGCGAGATCGCCACGGCGCTACTCGCCGCCAAGCAAAGAACTCCCCGCGAGCTGGAGGAACTGAAGGAAATCCTTCTCACCATTCATTCCACCCTGCAACGGCTCACTGACGAAAATGGCGCGACCAGGCCTCAATCTCCACCCCAGATTAGGAACGTTAAGAAGTTCGCTGCGGGTAGCTGAGCAACGCCCACTCAAGAGCTGCGAGCTAGTTCAAGGTGCCCTCTATTTGAAGATGCTTTCTGAATCAACGGCGGCAAGATAGAAAGTCTCAGGGTCGGGAAGGGGGGCTTGCCCCCGCTTGTCTTGGATGCCATTCGATCGGCGGCTGCAAGCCCGCCTTCCTAACCTCGAGCTTGCTGAGATTGAGTTGTTGATTCAGCGTGGCACAAACTGCGGACAGGAATGTGCAGTGGGAGAAAGAGGTCGAACTAGCGCAACGCCACGACTTGATTCTGTTCCAGGCCGCCGACTACTGTCGCGTCCCAGGTAAGCCAGTAGCGCTTTTTCTTACGACGCGCCGTGTTCGGTTCTTCAAAGGCCAATCGCACGAGGCGGGTCATGAAAGTGGAATCCGCTGTAAGCGGGGATAGGGTGTAATAATAATCTCTTCGCTCGGGCAGGTCGCACTCGCGGCGCATTTGATTGAGGTGAGCTTCGCATTCCCCGGTTTCTCCCGCGGAAGTTGCATCCACAGTGTCGTTCACTACGTGATCGAGTTCGTGCAGAAATCCCCAACCAACGTTATAAGCTTCGCGCACGCGTTCATCTCCAATCACGCGGTCAAAATCTGCGAAGTCAATTTGCACAACAAAAACAGGTCGATTGGCTGCGGAGGCTTTTTTCCATCTTCCCGGAATGACACGACCGAAAGCCACATCTGCACTGTTGCTTGCATCTT
>DASZDU010000334.1:0-3827 GCA_035941655.1 Pyrinomonadaceae bacterium
ATTCACGATTTACCATTTACTAATTTATGAAGACTCTTTATTTCGACTGCTTCGCCGGCGCCAGCGGCGACATGATTCTTGCAGCGTTGGTTGCTGCCGGTGTTGAGCCGGAAACATTCAAACAGCAATTGTCGTTGCTTGGCGTCAGTGGCTACACAGTTGACTTCGAAGTGGTCGACCGGTCCGGCATAAGCGCCACCTATGCCCGTGTAACGACGGCTCACGAACATACCCACCGTCATCTTTCCGATATTCTAAAAATCATCTCCAACTCGCAACTGTCTGATGCCGTCAAAGATCGCGCTGGGAAGATATTCTCGCGACTAGCAGAAGCTGAAGCGAAAGTTCATAACACTTCGATCGCACAAGTCCATTTTCACGAGGTCGGAGCACTGGACGCAATCATTGACGTGGTGGGCGCCGCGATCTGTTTCGAGCTGTTGGGGATTGAGCGCTTCGTGTCTTCGGCGCTTCAGGTTGGCAGTGGCACAGTGGAGATGGATCACGGGCGCTTTCCCGTGCCTCCCCCGGCCGTGGCGGAGCTGCTGAAGGGTGTTCCATTTTATTCAACTGACATCGCCGGCGAATTGTTGACGCCGACTGGCGCCGCGATAATTTCGACAGTGTGCAACGAATACGGCCCAATACCGCCGATGACCCTGGAGCAGACTGGATACGGAGCGGGCACGCGTCAGTATGAAAAATTTCCCAACGCTTTGCGCGTTCTCATTGGTGAAACCACTGCCGCATCGGCAAGTGTGGCTGAGCGCCTCTGGATGATCGAAACAAACATGGACGACATTTCGCCGCAGATATTGGGACATGTGATGGAGCGTGCGTTTGAACTCGGCGCACTGGATTGCTACTTCACCTCTGTTCAAATGAAGAAGAATCGCCCGGGAGTTTTGCTGTCCGTTCTCAGTCGTGCCGAGCAACGGCCGGCGCTTACTGACCTGCTGTTCTCCGAGACTACGACGCTTGGCATCAGGGCCTATGAAATCGAGCGCCGCGCCTTGGAACGGAAAATCGTGGCAGTGGAAACACAGTATGGGCTTATCGATGTTAAAGTAGCGCAACTCAACGGACATGTTGTAAAGGCGATGCCGGAGTATGAACAATGCCGGCAGGCGGCGCGACGCGCGAATGTTCCACTGAGATTAGTTGAAGAAGCCGCACAAGCGGCGCTGAAGAAGAAGAGAAATTGAAAACCGCGCATGGGTTTTTTACGAACGAGCGGGGGCAAGCCCGCCTTCCCAACCTCGAGCTGAGCGAAGCAGAGCTTTGCACTCTCGATTGAAGGGCTTCCATCTGCGATACAGCGAAGTCTGTGAATAGTCTCGGGGTGAGGAAGGCGGGCTTGCCCCCGCTCTTATGTATGCAAATGACGACGAAGTTTTCTAAAGAAGAAGAGGGCCAGTCACCGGTGGATGAACTGCGGCCGGTTGATCTCGAACTTATCGCGCAAGGCGTTCGCTTGATCCTCGAAGGCCTCGGCGAAGACCCGAACCGTGCGGGCTTACAGGAGACGCCGCGCCGAGTGGCGGAGATGTACGCAGAGTTAACCTCCGGTATGCGCGAAGATCCAAATGAGCATGTCGTGCCGCTGCCGGGCGACAAGCACGACGAGATGGTAATCGTTAAAGACATCAGCATCGCTTCAATGTGTGAACATCATCTGGCGCCGTTTGTTGGCAAGTGTCACATCGCCTACATCCCGCGAGAGGGTCGTATACTCGGAATATCAAAACTAGCGCGCCTGGCTGAAACGTTTTCGCGCCGCCTGCAGTTGCAGGAACGATTAACTACCGACATTGCCAACACACTCTTCGCAGGACTCAAACCAATTGGCGTAATGGTTGTTATTGAGGCGGCCCACACCTGCATGACACTGCGTGGTGTGAGAAAGGCAGACGCGAAGACAATCACCTCGGCCGTGCTTGGCGGATTTCGCTCTGACCCACGCACGCGGGCTGAAGCTATGGCCTTGATTACGGGTAAAGAATGAGGAAAGTCTACATGATCACCAGAGGTAGTTTTCGCATTGGAATCCTCGCGAGTATTGTCGTCGCTGTTTGCACCATGGCCCTGGGTCAGCAGCGAAACCGAACCGGTCCGGCGCTGAACGAAGAAGCCATTCGTGCACACGTCAAATTTCTGTCGAGCGATTTGCTCGAAGGTCGCGGCACTGGCGCACGAGGCGGCGAGATAGCTGCAAACTACATTGCGGCGCAAATGGAAGCACTGGGCTTGAAGGGCGCGGGCGCGAACGGGAGTTTTTTTCAACCCGTCTCGCTGGTTGGCGTTAAAGCAAATCCAGACACGAAGCTGACCGTTTCTGGTCGCAACGGCAAAGAGAGTTTTAAGTTTGCGGATGAATACGTCGCGTTTACAGGC
Source organism: Pyrinomonadaceae bacterium (assembly GCA_035941655.1). Taxonomy (GTDB): domain Bacteria; phylum Acidobacteriota; class Blastocatellia; order Pyrinomonadales; family Pyrinomonadaceae; genus PSRF01. The sequence continues at coordinate 2,395 of DASZDU010000334.1, forward strand.
GCGCAAACAGACGAAGTTGATGTGGACGCAGACATGGTTTTCGTCGGCTATGGCATAAGCGCTCCGGAAACGCGCTGGAACGATTACAAGGGTGACGCTGCAGACTATCGCGGCAAGATTTTAGTCATACTGGTAAACGATCCGCCGGCCACCGCCGCCGAGCCCAATTTGTTTGGCGGCAAGGCGCTCACCTACTACGGCCGCTGGACCTACAAATTTGAAGAGGCGGCACGACGCGGCGCGGCGGGCGTGATCCTGTTGCACACTGATGAATCAGCCGGATATCCGTGGGGCGTCGTGCGCACCTCGAACGGATCGTGGCGCTTTGACATCGCGCGCACTTCGGATGAAACGCCGTTTCTAAAAATTCGTTCCTGGGTAACTGACCAAACCGCGCGAAAGATCATGAAGCTCGCCGGTCACGATCTCGACGAGCTTAGAGCTAAGGCCGCGTCGCGCGACTTCCAACCCGTGCCGTTAAATCTCAAGGCCGGGATCAACCTCAAGAGCGAAGTGAAGCGCGTGCAAGCGCCAAACGTGGTTGGAATCCTGAGTGGTCGCGATCCGAAGCTACGCGATGAATTTGTAGTCTACTCTGCTCACTGGGACCACCTCGGTGTCGGCGCGCCAAATAAAAATGGAGACACGATCTACAACGGGGCGCTCGACAACGCGACCGGCGTCGCATCGGTATTAGCCATCGCGGAAGCACTTTCAAAGTTGCCGGCGGCACAACGTCCGCGGCGATCGAGTCTCTTCTTATTTCCGACAGCGGAGGAGCAGGGCTTGATCGGAGCTGAATGGTATTCAAAGCATCCGCTGGTGCCATTGGAAAAAACCGCGGCGAATGTAAACCTTGATTCGATGAACGTGCTGGGCCGGACGCACGATTTCATTCCGCTTGGCGCGGAGCGCTCAACGCTGCTGGCGGTAGTTCAGGCAGTTGCTCGTGAGCGCGGCATGCGAGTGTCACCAGATGCGCGTCCCGAGCAGGGTTCGTTCTTTCGTTCAGATCACTTTCCGTTTGCGAGAGTCGGCGTGCCCTCGATTAGCCTGAAGGAAGGAAACGACTATGTCGGGCGATCGAAGGAATGGGGTGAAGAGCAGTTCAAGGCTTATAACACCGCGCACTATCATCAGCCGTCTGACGAGTATCGCGAGTCGTGGGATTTCAGTGGGATGTTGCAGGAAGCGGAGATTGCAATGACGATTGGAATGCGCATCGCAAACGATGCGGCGATTCCGCGCTTCAATCCCAACGATGAATTTGCGAAGGGCCAGAGAAGGTGACGAGCTGAGAGATCAGTACGGATCCAAGGTGGGCAGAAGGGACGCAGCGATATAGTATGAATCGAGATAGAGAAGCTCAGGGTTAGGAAGGGTGGCTTGCCCCCGCTTGCGCCGAATGCCACTCAGCGAGCGGGGGTAAACCA
>DASZDU010000335.1:0-9974 GCA_035941655.1 Pyrinomonadaceae bacterium
GCAGTGCAGAAGCTGCCGCTGATCGTGGTCGCGGAATACAATCACTACGCTTATTCAACGCCTACGAGTTTACAAACTGCGGTAAGAGACCTGGCGGAGAAAGCAGCAAGCTACAATATTCCGGCGTCGATTGTTGACGGCAATGATGTGGTGGCTTGTTACGAAGTAACCAAACGCGCGGCCGAATATGCGCGCAGCGGCGGTGGCGCGGTTTTGATTGAGGCGAAGACATACCGGCGCAAAGGTCACGCGGAGCACGATGATCAACGCTACGTTCCAGCAGGCGAAATCGAATGGTGGGCAAAACACAACGATCCGATCGACCGTTATGAGCGATATCTAACGGAACGGGGTTTTGCCGACAGACAGAAGCTCGAAGAGATTACGGCCCACGTGCTGCGAGAAATTGAAGAAGATTGCGCCTGGGCTGAGTCGTCGCCAATGCCCGAAGCTGAACAAGCTGCTTACGGTGTTTTTGATAACAACATCGTGCCGCCGGCGTTCAGGCCCCAGGCGTTTAAGAATTAGAGCAGTTCAGCCGCGGATTTTCGCGGAGAGGCGCGGATCTGAACATACAAGTCATGCAGATAAGGGGATATGAACAATGGGTGATGATGAGCAGGTAAATTCGACCAATGCAGTTGATGATCAGGGCACAACCGAAGGCGAGGGCAGAGCGTTGCTCAAGCGATTACGTGATGCTGGGTTTGAGGGTAGCGATGAGAAGCTTGCCCTGGCGCTTGGCCGGCCGCTCGATGAAGTAGAGGGATGGATGGGAGCAGCAGAACCAGTCGACGACGATGTGGTGATGAAGGCGCGTGGGATTGCGAAAGAAAGAGGAATTGAGATCGAGTAGAAAGAATTAATGGCAACCGCAACAAAAAAAGATCACAGGTCAGCACGCCCTGAACGCGGCGGGCAGGCTACTCTAGTCGAAGCGATTCGCCAGGGCATCTGGGAAGAGATGGAACGCGACCCGACGGTCTTTGTGATTGGCGAAGACGTCGGCACCTACGGCGGCGCCTTTAAAGTGACTGATGGGCTGATTGATGAGTTTGGGCCGGGCCGCGTTATCGACACGCCGATTTCTGAGGCTGCAATAGTGGGCGCGGCGTGTGGCGCAGGCCTGATGGGCATGAAGGCTGTAGCTGAATTTCAGTTCATCGATTTCATTTCCGCCGGTTTTGATCTGCTTACTAACTACGCCGCTAAGTGTCGATACCGCTGGGGTGCAAACATTCCGGCAGTGTTTCGTGGGCCGTGTGGCTCGGGCGTGCGCTCGGGCCCGTTTCATTCCATAAATGCCGAAGCGTTTTTTATGAACACCGCCGGGCTTAAAATTGTCGAGCCTTCGACCGCTTACGATGCCAAGGGACTCATCAAAGCAGCGATTCGCGATCCCGATCCGGTCTTGTATTTTGAGCACAAAAAACTTTACCGCCTGCCGCGGCTGCGCGAAGAATTACCGGCGACCGATTACATCGTCGAAATTGGGAAGGCACGCACGGCGCGCGAAGGCCGTGACCTGTCGATTATTACCTTTGGGGCCATGGTACTGACAGCTTTGGATGCCGCTGAAGAACTCGAGAAAGAAGGCCTGGACGTTGAGGTCATCGACCTGCGCACGCTGGCGCCGCTTGATAAGCCGGGCCTTCTCGCGAGCGTTAAGAAGACGAATCGGGTGATGGTCTTGCACGAAGCGTCGCGCACGGGCGGCATAGGCGGCGAAATTGCGGCCACCATCGCCGAAGAAGCGTTTGAGTGGCTTGATGCGCCGGTCGTGCGCGTTGCGTCTATCGACACGCCGGTACCGTATTCGCCGCCGCTCGAGGATTACTATTTGCCGCAAACGAAAGATGTATTGGACGCGGCGCGAAAGCTGGCGGCGTATTGAGAAGCCGTAGATGGTGGACAGTAGACAGTAGTCAGTAGCTGATTAGCTGGGAGCGCAGGCATCTTGCTTGCAGTGAGGGCCGTCAGGCGCCAGTCACTATTTGAAATCTGAGATCCAACAGAGATCTGAATTTGAATTTGAAATTGAGGAGAGAAGCCATGCCAAAGTATGTTATCGAACGAGAGATTCCCGGCGCGGGCAGTCTCAGCGCAGCAGAGCTGCAGGGTGTGTCGCAGAAGTCGTGCGATGTGTTGCAGAATTTGGGTCCGCAGATTCAATGGGTGCAGAGTTACGTAACCGGCGACAAGATCTATTGCGTTTACATCGCACCCAACGAAGAGATGATTCGCGAGCACGCAAAGCAGGGTGGCTTCCCCGCCAATCGCATTTCAGAAATTAAGACGATTATCGATCCGACCACTGCGGAAACCGCAGCGAGCAATCAGCAATCAGCCACCGGCTGATAAGCCTTGGCCCAACAGCTACCAATGAAAGGCGGGCGTGATGCCCGCAGGTTTGTGGAGATCATATGAGTACAGAAGTTGTAATGCCGCAGATGGGCGAGTCCATTGCGGAGGGGACAATTACGAAGTGGTTGAAGCAGGTCGGGGACCGCGTCGAGCGTGATGAGCCGTTGTTCGAGATTTCGACCGACAAAGTTGACGCTGAAATTCCGTCACCTGCTGCCGGCACGTTAACGGAGATCCGTTTTAAAGAGGGTGATACAGTCGAAATAAATACTACGGTCGCAGTCCTTGATGGCGGAGCTGGTGCGGCGGCGAAAGATGCTGGGCCAACAACGGAAGACGCGGTTGCGAAAACCGAGACACCGAAAGCCGAAGCAGTGGAAGAGCCGGCGCCAGAAGCAGCTGAAGCAAAAGCCGCCGACGTAGCACCGCGAGAAGTGCAGGTTGAAGCAGCAGCAGCCACCGGGGCCGAAGTTCAGGAGCAGGACAAGGCACCAGCTGCGGCTGAGCCGGAAAAGTCATCAGCCGAAACACCGCAGCCCTCGGCGAAGGCAAGAGCCGGCAACGGGGCCAGTCAGCAAACAACCAGCCTAACCGGCGAAGGCCGTAAAGATGATCAGACGGCAGAAGAACTGCGTCGCACGAAGTCGAGTCCGTTGGTGCGGCGGATTGCGCAAGAGCATGGGGTTGATATCGCCAACCTCGAGGGTACCGGCTTGAGCGGCCGCGTGACGAAGAACGACATTCTTAGTTTTATCGAGTCCGGTAGTTCTGTTGGCGCTTCCGCCGCAGCCAAGAGCGGCGCACCTCCCGCGTCAACCGGCCGGTCGGCGGCTGCTGTCCCGGCGCAGCAAGTTTCCGCGCCCACACCGGTCAAACCCGGCGAGGGTGATCGCGTTGAGCAGATGACGGTAATGCGCAAAAAGATTGCGGACCACATGGTGCAATCCAGACGCACTTCAGCGCACGTCACAACCGTTTACGAAATTGATATGACGCGCATCGCCAGGCTTCGCGAGCAACACAAAGATTCGTTTGCTGAACGGACCGGCACCAAACTTACTTTCATGCCGTTTATTTTTCAGGCGGTCAACAATGCATTACGCAAGTTTCCCATCTTCAATGCCCAGGTAAGCGGCGATCAGATCGTTTATAAGCGTGACATTAATTTGGGGATGGCCGTTGCCCTGGATTGGGGTTTGATTGTGCCGGTAATTAAAGGGGCCGACGACCTTTCGATTTCCGGACTGGCCCGCGCCGCAAACGATTTGGCGGAACGCGCGCGCATGAAACAGTTGAAACCGGACGAGGTTGGCGGCGGCACCTTTACTATTACAAACCCAGGCGTCTTTGGTGGTCTATTCGGCACGCCCATCATCAATCAACCGCAACTTGCGATTCTCGGCGTCGGTAAGATCGAGAAGCGCACAAAGGTCTTAACAACTCCTGAAGGCGAGGACTATATCGGAATTCGCTGGTTAGCGTACTTTGCTCTAAGCTTCGATCACCGCGTTATTGATGGCTCAGATGCGGAACGCTTCCTGGCCTATCTTAAGGAGCAACTGGAAGCGGGAGAGTTTTCGATATAAATACTTTTGCCTGGTTCATTGTTAATCGCGGTGACAAGCGTGTTGTTCACGCTGGTCGCCGCGATTCTCTTTAAAAGCGGATGGTTATTGCGATCGAATGGTGATTAGATGATGAATGCGACGAACGATGCTTATGGTCTTGACTTACCTTTACGAGCGAGCTAAGAAGTGACGATCCATTTAGTACCAATAACCCGACGAGCAACAATTTCAGTGTGATTCCTCGTCAGAAACCACAAACGTCGCGTGCTTGCCTGTGTGAGCCGTACTTACCGAAGAAGGAGAAAGTTATTTATGGCAATCCCGAAATTTAGAATGTTTTCCTCCCTCATGCTTGCAATTTTCCTGTTAGCGTTTTCAGCTTCAATTGCTGTCGCGCAGGACACTACCAATCCCGCTGGTTCCCGTACGGTCGCGAGCGGCGAGAAGATGAAAATCAAAGGTGTGGTCACGCGCCGCGACTCCGACACGTTTACTGTTCGTGATATGAACGGTGTCGACACCATCGTGCGCCTGGATGATCGGACCAGTGTGAAAACCAAGGGCGGCTTTTTGCGCAGCGGCGCAAACTATGGTCAAACCCAAATTCTGCGCGGCCTGAACCTGGAAGTGGAAGGGCGCGGCAACGGATCCGGAGAGCTCTTAGCTGAGAAGATCAGATTCAACGACTCAGACCTGCGCGTGGCCCGCGCGGTGGAATCTCGCGCTGCTCCGCTCGAGGACCGCGCATCCACTACGGAAACCAAGCTTAGCCAGGTGGAACAGAATGCCCAGCGTCTTTCCGGACAAATGGATGAACTGGCGGCCGTTGCCAACACCGCCAAGGGTGGCGCGAAAGCCGCCCAGGAAACTGCGGACTCTGCGGTTGCCGGAGTGAATGCGACCAACGAACGCATCTCGGCGCTTGACGACTATGCGCCGCAAACAGTGCTTGCAGTTAACTTCAAGACGGGCAGCGCAGTGTTGTCAACCGACGCGAAAGCGAAACTCGATGAGCTCGCAACCAAAGCGCTGAATTCGAAAGGATACGTGCTCGAGGTTTCCGGCTTTACCGACTCTACCGGAAGTGTGGCGAGAAATCGTGCTCTCAGCCAACGCCGGGCCGATAATGTAATTCGCTACCTGGTTGAGAACCATCAGATCCCGCTGCGACGAATCGTTACGCCGTACGGCTTTGGTGAATCGAACGCGATTGCGGAAAACACCTCGCGCACAGGCAGGGCGGAAAACCGCCGCGTCGAAGTGAAGCTGTTAGTCAACAAGGGCCTAATTCAAGGCGCGCCCACAATGACCAAGTCGAGCAGTGGTCAGTAAAAAATACTTAGCAACTATGCGTGCAACGTCACCAGCGTTGCGTCGCAACTAATGCCATGAATCATGCCGCCGGAGATGTTTTTAAGAGAGCAGACTAAAGCCAGCAATTCTGGCGGCATGAGGAATGGTTTGATGATTCGCAACCTTGTCGGAAAACACTTTGGGCCAGCGCTGCTAATTGCAGCGCTGGCTCTTTTTTGTTCCTTCTCCACCAGGGCGCAAACAATTCGCGACCTGCCGCCGCCACCGCCTGCTCCCACCCCGAAGCCTACGCCTACACCGGCGCCACCAAAGGACGACGACTTTGATATCGTTCGCGTAAGTTCAAACCTGGTGATGGTGCCGGTCTCCGTCGTTGATGCGAAAGGCGAGCCGCTGCGAGGTCTGCAAGTTAATGACTTTCGTCTGGCAGAAGAGGGAAAGGACCAGCAACTCACGGAGATTGGCAATCCGGAAGAAGTCCCGTTGGACATTGCTATCCTGTTTGATATTTCCAGCAGCGTGAGTCAGAAGGGGTTCTTTGCATTTCAGCAGAAAGCTGCTGCAAGTTTTTTGAAACAAGTGCTCAAGCCGGTCGATCGGGCGGCAGTGTTCACGATTGCAGATGCACCGAAACTCTTTTCGCCACTAGCCTCGGCTGATGTGGCGGCCGCAAAAATCTTGAGTATTCCGGCTGCAACTTCTGCAGTGCCCACCGCTTTTTACGACACCGTAGTGGCGGCGGCTAAGTACCTGGTCCAGAATTCGGCAGACCGTCATCGTCGCGTGATCCTGGTGATTTCCGACGGCGACGACAATTTCAGCGCTGTTGTTAAAGACCTGACCGTGGCCGAATATCGCGCGAGCCAAAAAGGACAAACAACCTCGAAAGCCGCTTATCAGAATCTGTTGCAGCGTCGTCGTCTCGCAGTGCTGGAGGTGCAAAAATCAGTACAGCAGTCGGATGCTGCGTTCTATTCGATCAATCCCGGTGGGCCCTCGGTGCACCTCAATCAGATCAGCACACGCGCGCAGGACGCTATGGCTTCGATTGCGGAATCAACGGGCGGTACTGCCTACGTGCCGGAGGCTGAGAGGGATTTGGAAAGGGTGTTTAGTGAAATTGCCGCTGAGCTTCGCGGCCAGTACTTACTGCAATATTATTCAAATGCTCAAGCGGCAGGCACTCAGTTTCGTCGCATAGCAGTAACGCTTCCGGCCCGCCCGGAACTTCGCGTTCGCGCTCGCCAGGGTTACTACCCCAAAGCTAAGTAGGGTGTAGGCTGACGGGCTAAAAAGTCCATTTTCCATATCTCATTTAAGATTTTTCATTTTCCAGTTCGCCGAACTTGTCCTGCGGGACGACGATGGCAAATGAGAAATGAAAAATCGGAAATGGAAAATCTCTTCTCCGCTTGCTCGCAGCTAATACCGATCCTCTCGCCTAGCGCATTTCGAGCAGCACATCGGCCAAATGATTGACGACTTCCAGCAATGTTCGGCCGGCCTTATCAAACTGGTTGGCAGCGGCCAAATCCTCCGCAGTCGCTGCACGCGCCGCAACTCCAGCGAGCTTGATGTAATACCGCTGTAGCTCAGGCGTGTTTCGAAAATCTATCTCCAGTTTGTCGAGCCCTTCTCTTACGCTTTGGATGCTGGCGCGCACGGTGGCCTTGTTTTGTTTGGCCTGATCAATGACCGCCGCCGAAGCCTCATTACGACGAGTGGCATCGTCGACTCCCTCGAGACCCTTGGCAACTCCGCCAAGCAGGTAAATGAAACGCGCCAGGATCTTGATTTGTTCAGCGACGCGAGCTGCTCCGGCGCGTTGAGCCGCTGATGACGACGCAGCCGCGGTGCGGCTGGCTGTTGTTGCCGGTCGTTTGCGTTGAGCCAGAGTAGAAACGGGAGAAAGAATAATTGTGATCAGTAGCAGACCAATAGTTCGTTGCACGTGGATTCTCCTATATTTTTTGTAAACGCCGCCTAGTATAGCCCTAAAAGAAGTTTCAAGTTTCAAGTTTCAAGTTTCAAGTCAAGAATTCCCCGTTCATCTAGCGAGTCCTGGGCTCTGGGAACGACTCGGAATTTGGAATTCAGAACTTGAAACTTGAAACTCGGAATCTCCTCTTTCCCTGCTAGAATGACGCAAAAATATTGTCTGCAGGTTATATCAGTGAACGACAAAAGAAAACTGCGCATTAGAAAGTTAGGCCGAGTCGAGTATGGCGAGGCATTGCGCATACAAAAAGAGACGGAATTGGCGGTGAAATCTGGCGACCAGGTCGACTCGTTGTTGCTCCTTGAACATCCGCACACTTTGACCCTGGGCCGTCGCAGCGATAGCTCCGCGATCCTGATGTCCGAGGAGCTGCTAAGCGCGCGTGGGGTAGCTGTTTTCGAAACGAACCGCGGCGGAAAAATAACTTACCACGGTTTAGGCCAGGTGGTGGGTTATCCCATCATCAACCTTAGTCCCGATCGCGAAGATGTGCATCGATATGTGCGCGATCTCGAAGAGGTTTTGATTCGCACGCTGGCGGACTATCGAATCGATGCCTTTCGACTCGACGGACTAACTGGCGTTCACACGTCGCGTGGTAAAGTGGCAGCGATAGGGGTACACATCGCGCGCTGGATAACCACGCACGGATTCGCGCTTAATGTGAATACGGACCTCAGTTTTTTTAATCTCATTATTGCGTGCGATGGCGAACAGGTAACCTCAATGGAGGATCTGCTCGGCCGCGAGATCAATATGCATGAGGTTGAGAACCGACTGGCCTCGCGCTTTGCGGAAGTGTTTGAAATGGAAATCGAAAATGAGCCCAGCCTGACAGTTCAGAGAACCGTGGTATGTTGACACCACAGATGATTCGGGAAGCGGCCGAGCGAATACGCGGCCGTGTTCATCGTACGCCAGTCGTTACCTCGCGTTCTTTTAATGAAGCGACCGGTAAAGAAGTTTTCTTCAAGTGCGAAAATCTGCAGCGCGCAGGCGCCTTCAAGATTCGCGGCGCTACCAACAAGATCCTTTCACTAACTGACGAGGAGAAGCGCCGCGGTGTCGCTGCCTTCTCTTCAGGAAATCACGCGCAAGCAGTGGCGTTGGCGTCGCGTGAGGCGGGGATTGGCGCGGTAATCGCCATGCCTGACGACGCTCCGCAAGCGAAAGTTGCAGCAACTCGCGGTTATGGAGCGGAAATAGTTTTTTATAATCGGCTCAAACAGGATCGCGAAGAAGTGGCGATTGAAATAGCTGAACGTGACGGGCGGGTGATGGTGCCGCCTTACGATGATTATCTGATTCTTGCTGGTCAGGCAACTTGTGGCCTGGAGCTGGTTGAAGAAGTTCCCGACCTCGATTGTTTGCTCACCCCGTGCAGCGGCGGTGGCTTGTTCGCCGGCGTTAGCACAGCCGCCAGGACACTGCATCCTAAGATTCGCTGCTTTGCCGTGGAGCCTGATACTGCCGACGACACGCGTCAGTCGTTTCGTAAGGGCGAGCGCGTGTCCATTCCGCCGCCACCCACCATCGCTGACGGTTTGCGTGTGCAATCGCCCGGGACGCTGACGTTCCCAATACTTCAAAAAACTGCTGAAGATGTTTTGCTGGTTTCAGACGAGGAGATTATTGAAACGATAAAGTTTTTCCTGTTTAGAATGAAACTACTGGTTGAGCCTTCGGGCGCCGCTGCCGCCGCCGCAGTGTTCGCGGGCAAACTGCCGCCAGATACGAAACGCGTTGGTGTGGTTGTATCAGGCGGCAATATTGATGGCGATCTGCTCTCGCAGTTCCTGCATTCGAACAACTTACCACCCGACGAGCGTGCCTGAGTGCCTTGTTCGGTCCAAGAGGTCAGTACCACCACGCGGTAGCGGGTGGGTGTCTTCGTTCGGCTCAATCAATTGAGTGGCGGACGAGGACCCACCCGCTACCGCGTGGTGGTACTGACTTCGTAATCCTGCGATACAGATGCCCTAGGCTAATTTATCCGAACAGCCCAAACCATCCCCAGGCATTCAACAGTTCACCCACGCCAAACGAAGCGAGGTTGGCGACGACAATGGCGATGAAATCGCGCCACATTGAAGCGGTCCAGGCGTGATCCCGCTTTCCAAATGCCAGCCAAAAGAGTGCGCACTCCGCCACGGGCGCGAAAATTTCTGCTACTAGCAGATATGAAACGCGCTGGTCCGGAGGGAATAGAAGTGGTAGTACCAGCGTAACGATTGGGTAAGTGCAGGCAGTCAGCCAGACTCCGGCCAACAGCCTGCGGCTCAGTGCGTGACGTCTGGATAGTCCTATCGAGAGGACTGGAGTCTCGATGAGAATCGTCAGCAGATAACCAATTGGCAGGAAGCGCCAGAGTTCATTTGGGGACATCTAAGTGAGCAGTCAGCAGTAAGCAGTCAAGCAGCTTGGTCTTCACCGCTTACCGCTCACTGCTTACTTTTCTTAAAGCATTCGCAGCAGGAACGGCGCCTCGGCGAGCACATGTGCGATCGCGAGCGTGAAGTAAACGTCACGTGTGGTTGTGTAGTCCAGAGAAAAACCAAACCAAAGTACCACCACAAGAAAAACACCTAACGCCAGCGTAGTTGCGATTAGCCTGGGAAAGCCGCGCGGGTGGCGTGCAACCGGAATCGCCCTTGCGTTCCAGATGCGATCTCTCCGAGCCTCACCCTTACTGCTTTCTAAGTTATGAGCGATTGGCAAAATTAGTGGCA
>DASZDU010000336.1:0-3248 GCA_035941655.1 Pyrinomonadaceae bacterium
ATTCGAGAATGAACGCAGTAAGCAGAGTGGGGGACACGCTGCTGATGAAATAAAGCGTAACGTAGATCTCGGCAATGCCGGCGAGATGGAAGCAAACCTCGAGGAGAAAAATCGTGATAAGACGATTGCTATTTCGCGCATAGAAACCGTAGATGCGATTTTCAAGAGTTTGTGCGCGCGGTATTCCTCTTTCAGTTATCCACGCTCGAGCAATCCCCCAACCACTGAGTAACGACATCGGACGACTCAGGAATTTCCACTGCCGGCGCAAGACGAAGTAGCCGACCGGGGCGATGATGAGAGTAACCAACATTGCGATTACGCTCGCGTAACGCAGCGGCTTAGGCAGCGAGAAACTAAACAGCAGTGCTGTCGTACCGGAAAAAATCAGCAGCGCCACCGACAGACTGTAGAAGATATTTTCGAGCGCGAGCGCGGAAAGGCTGGCCATCAGCGGCACGCGATGAGTAACGAAGGCAGCTTTTGACGGTTCAGCCACTGCCACGCTGGCGAGCGGAACGATATTGCCAAGGGCGTCGCCCATGACCCTGGCGGCGAAGGCATCGCGAAATCGCAAGTTATGAGGCGGCTCAAAACAACGCAACCACGCCAGGCTGCGGGCCGTTTGCCGCAGGCCTGAAATGGCGATGATCAAAATAAATCCCCAGCCGAGCCTTTGAAGGCCCGACAAGATTTGCCACGGATCAGCTTTCTTGACGAAATAAGCAAATAGCAGCAGACCAAGAATTGCAAAAACAATTCCGAATCGCGCAAGTTTTTTATTTCTCGTTTGTTTGAGATTGCCGGAGCCCGTGGCCGCCACTGCGTTGTTCGTGGTCTCACTCATTGTTTGCGCCGCGGGCTGGGATTCTGTCTCCAACTTAAGGTCCCTTGTAGTGCAGTCGACAGGAATAAAACTACCGTATCACAGGGCCAGACGATTTGGTCAGTCGCGCACCCTCAGGTTTTCCTCGCGCCCGTCTGTGCTGGCCTTTTCCCGCTCAGCCATTTATGCGAAAAACACAAAATATGGGGCCGCCAAAGGGCCGAAGGGCCAACATTCAATAGCCACGCCCGTGAGGGCGTGGACTGCAAGATCAAAATTACACCAGGTCCGAAGGACCGGCAGTCCACCCTGTCGCACCTTCGGCGCTCATTTCTTTTCCGTTCTTTCCACGCCCTTACGGGAGTGGCTATTGAATTCCTCCCCTTCAGGCCTGCGAACGTTATCAAGGCGCGGGACTCCATCTTCTAACTTGAAATTCGCAACTCGAAACTTTGTATCAAGCTTTGCCTTTTTACTTTTGCCTTGATTATGATGCTTCAGTTCAATCCAAACAGTTCGCGCGAATCAGGGCCGGAGCTCCCAGCCGGGCAGCCCGGCTGGGGTGGTGAAGAAGATGAGTCAATCTCAGACAGCCATTGAAGGGCCCGGCCGCAGCCCCCTAACAACCCTTTCTGAAGACGAGCAAATGTTTCGCGCCAGCGTGCGTGAGTTTGCGGAGGGTGAACTTCGTCCTCGTGTCGAAGCAATGGAGGAGCAGGGCAAACTCGATCCGGCGCTCATTAAGCAATGCTTCGACCTGGGCCTGATGGGGATTGAGACGCCGGAGGAGTTTGGCGGCGCCGGCTCTTCATTCTTCACCGCGATTCTGGCGGTTGAGGAATTGTCGCGTGTCGATGCTTCGGTAGGTGTTTTTGTCGACGTCCAAAACACGCTCGTCAATAACGCTTTCATGCGCTGGGGCAACCAGGAACAGAAGACAAAATATCTGCCGCAGCTTGCAAGCAAAAGCGTGGGGGCATATGCGTTGAGCGAAGCGGGTTCGGGTTCCGACGCGTTTGCCATGCAGACTCGCGCTGCGGATAAGGGCGACCATTATTTGCTGAACGGCCAAAAGCTCTGGATCACAAATGGAAACGAAGCTGAGATTTTTGTGTTGTTCGCGAACGCGAATCCGGAGGCCGGCTATCGCGGCATCACCGCCTTCATTGTAGAAAAAGGTTTCGAAGGTTTCTCAGTGGGGAAAAAGGAGAACAAACTCGGTATACGCGCTTCTTCAACTACCGAGCTGATACTGGCTGACTGCAAAGTTCCCAAAGAGAATGTGCTCGGTGAAGTTGGCAAAGGTTACAAGACTTCTATTGAAACTCTGAACGAAGGTCGCATCGGAATCGGCGCGCAGATGATTGGCATTGCCCGCGGCGCGCTGGAGGCCGCCATCGCCTACACCGGTGAACGCGAACAGTTCGGCAAATCGATTAATCAATTTCAGGGTGTGCAGTTTCAGCTTGCCGAGATGGCTACGGAGCTTGAGGCTGCGCGCCTGTTGGTCTACAACGCCGCGCGCATGAAAGATCAGGGACTGAGTTTTGTAAAAGAAGCAGCGATGGCCAAGCTCTTCTCCTCGCGCGCGGCCGAACGGATCAGCTCATTGGCGATCGAACTCTACGGCGGCTACGGGTACGTTAAAGATTATCCGGTGGAGAAATTCTGGCGCGACTCGAAAATTGGCGCGATCTACGAGGGAACGTCAAACATGCAGTTGCAAACGATTGCGAAACTCATCATTGGAGGTAAGCAGTGAGCGGTAAGCAGTTTGTTCCACTGCTCACTGCTCACTGCATATTGCTCACTTACGAATGGCTGCCTCAAGAATCGACATCTTCAAGCAAATGCTGGTGAGTGATCCAGTCAACAGCAGCATCCTGTTTGGACTTGCCAAAGAATATGAGAAGGCTGGGCAAACCGAAGAAATGATTGAGACGCTCGAGCGTTATCTGGCCATTTCGGACGACGAAGGCAATGGTTTCGGGATGCTGGCGCGGGCGTATGAGCAGGCCGGGCAACGCCAGAAAGCCAAAGAGACCTATCAACGCGGAATTGATGCCGCGGCGAAACATGGACATCCTTCAATGTCGGAAGAATACCGACAGGCTGTGGATGAACTTTGAGTTAGGACAGGCATTCCTGCCTGTCCAGGTCTGCGGTACTAGCTATCATGGTAAAGTCAAGAGATTTTCCATTTATCATTTTTCATGTCTCATTTCATTGCCAGCAAAGGTGGGGTGCTGAATGGCAAGTGAAAACATCAATGAGAATGGGAAAAGCTGGATTGCAATTGGATTTTAGGCGCACCTGACCGGACAGGAATGCCAGTAAAATTTCATCATGTGTGATACCAAAGTTCTAAAAGTGGTCCCCAAGTTTAAGTTCAAACGCGCCCCCGCGCCGACCGCACCGTCCG
>DASZDU010000337.1:0-1786 GCA_035941655.1 Pyrinomonadaceae bacterium
GACGAAGATCGCGCGCGCATGCCGGAGACACTGCGGCAGGCGTCGCAAGCAGGCATTCGGGTTGTGCGCGTATGGGCTTCGGGTGAAGGAGGACCAAATGACATCGGACCGGTCGGGCCGGATTCTGCCGACTGGCCTCGCAAGCATCCCCTTCGCTGGGCGCCCGGCAAATGGAATGAAGCAGCGTTTGTTCATCTGGACAACGTTATCGCGGAAGCGGGCCGCAACCAGCTGCTGGTGCAACTATGCCTGGTGAATTGGTGGCGGGATACCGGCGGCGTCACACAGTATCTGCGCTGGGCCGGCATTAGGGATGCGGCCGACGAAAAATTTGAATTCGGCATCAACACCGAACGCGCGATGCAGTTTTACACTAATGAGGAAACGCGGAGACTGTATCGCGAACATCTGGAAAAAATCGCCACGAGGCGCAATAGTTTGACCGGGGTTCTCTATCGGGACGATCCAAATATTTTTGGTTGGGAGTTGATGAATGAGGCCCAGGCGGTAACCGGTCGATGGGAGGAACGGCGCGCATGGATTGTTGAGATGAGTGGATATTTAAAGTCGCTCGATCCCAACCACATTATCGCACCAGGCGACTGGGGCTATCGGACGGCGGCGGAACGGCGTGAGTGGCTGCGGGATCATCAGTTGCCTAACATCGATTATTGCGACGTGCACCATTATCCGCGCCCCGATGCGAACAGCTTCGTTGATTCGCCTAAGGCGCTGCGCGAGTTTATTGAAAACCGGGCGGCGGCTGCTTTCCTGCTCAAGAAGCCCCTCGTGTTTGGGGAATTCGGAATGGGGGTTGAAGGCTATCAGGGCTTTTCCCAGGTCGATTGGTATCGCGCGTACCTTGAAAGCAATGTCGCGGCGGGGACAGCCGGCGCCATGTTTTGGATCCTGACCCCCGATCAAACGCGTGGTTATGGCGTGACGTATTCAACTGATCGCGACAAAGCCGTGCTGGCTGAAATCAGTCGCGCTGCGAAAATGTTTTCGGCGCTGGCCACGGCCGATCCTCCAGAGCGCTTGCTTAACGCTTCCCATCATTCCGTGCCGCGGCAGTTTGTTTGGTCGCGTCCGCCGAATGATCCAGCCACGCAACCGCTGATGATTGTGCGGGAAGACAAGTCAATTCTTTATCGCTTCAAACCACAGGTGGCGGCCAGCGAACGCTTCGAAAAGGTTGGCGACGGTCCCGGATTCATTTGGGGGTTTGGGGTTGGACATTTGGAATACACAGTTCCTGCGCGCGCTGATCGTCGTCGTGTCAGCGAGATAATCGTGCGCGCACACATTCAACCAGTGCTGCCGATCGACGCAAATCCCGAATGGATCAGAACCCGCGTGACGCTTTTTGTTAACGGTAAGAACTGCGGCTCGCGGCTGATTCCAGTCGAACCTGTGGGCCAACCGTTGATTCAGGAATGGCGTGTGAACAGTTTGCTAACGCGCCTTCGCGCGATGCGCGGCCAACCGATCGCGATCCGCTTCACCGTGACGCCTGAATCTGACTGGCTCTACGGCGTCAACATTTCCAACTGGCCCGAAGGCTACGACTCGCATGATGCAAAGCCGGTTGAGGTTGAAGTACGACGGTGAGCCCTAGTCAGAAAAGATTTCTTGCATCACCGGAAAGAAGTGACGGGAAGGCCACGACTGGAATATCGTTTAGACGCGCAATATCGTGTGGGGATGCCGACAGTATTGCGAGTTGGACCTTATAGGTTTTTCTTTTACTCCGGCGACTGAGGCGAACCGAAACACGTTCACGTTG
>DASZDU010000338.1:0-6705 GCA_035941655.1 Pyrinomonadaceae bacterium
CCCGGAGAAGCCCATCTGCTTAATCATCGCGATCTCGCTGGCGAGGCGCGTCTGATAATCCGAAAGCGGCTTCTTCAATTCACCGCGAGACAGCTGACGCTCCCAGACGCGTTGTCGCCTCCGTTCAAAGCCTTCCCTCACCACCTTCTCAAAGTAGTCGTCGGGCGACGCCGCCTCGCCGGCCGGGATTGGGTAGTTTGGCAGGTGGTTAATGTTTTCGGGCAGCTTTAGATCGCAGCGCTCGGCAATCTCGACTGTTCGCGTTAGCGCGTCTGGCAATTCCGCTCCGAATACCCGCCACATCTCCTCGGGCGATCGCACATAAAAATTTGGGCTGGCGTAGCGCAGCCGGTTAGTCTCATTAACCGTTTTCCCGGAGCCGATGCAGAGAAGTACGTCGTGGGCGCGCGCGTCTGCGGGCGTTAGATAGTGAGCATCATTGGTAGCGACGAGCGGCACCCCCGTGCGACGCGAGAGTTCCACCAGCGGCTTGCGAATCCTGTCCTGCGGTTCGAGTCCGTGTTCCTGAATCTCAAGAAAATAATTGTCCTTGCCGAGTATCTCCTGGAATTCATGCGCCGCGGCCGCGGCCTCGTCACACTTTTCCCGCGCCAACATAGCGGAGGGGACACCGGACATGCAGGCGGAGAGCGCAATGATTCCCTTCGAATGTTCGGCCAACAGTTCTTTGTCAATTCGCGGTTTGTAATAGAAACCCTCTGTGTAGGCTTTCGAAGTCAAACGCACCAGGTTGCGATAGCCGTCCAAGTCTTTCGCGAGCAGGATCAAATGAAAGTTCGCTTTTTCCCCGGGCGCCGAAGCGGCGCGATCGGATCGACTACCGAGCGTGATGTAAGTCTCGCACCCGATGATCGGTTTTATGCCGCGGCCTTTCATGGTGTTGTAAAACGAAATGGCGCCAAACATGTTGCCGTGATCAGTCATCGCACAAGCCGTCATCCCGAGTTCTTCAACTCGCTTCGCAAGCGGTTTAATCTGGATGGCGCCGTCTAAGAGGCTGTAATCTGTGTGGAGATGAAGGTGGGCAAATCTTTGGTCCGGCATAGGAATAAATTAAGAGCAGCAACCTATCTGGCGATAGATGGTTTGGAATAAATAGAATTGTCTTTGCGTGTCAACTATACCACGTTGATTCGCCTCATCGCTCGCTACAGAACCGAGCGCGGTAGCGCCGGGTCCTAAAGGCAACCCTCAGTAATGGGTGCGGCTGTGATATTGCCACCAAAGTAGACTTCAAGATCCGGGGCTACCGCGCTCGGTTCTGTAAATAGCTACTCCCACTCAATTGTGCTCGGTGGTTTTGAACTGATGTCGTATACCACGCGGTTGACACCCCGAACTTCCGAAATGATTCGCGACGAGACACGCGCCAATAAATCGTGAGGCAACCTGGCCCAATCCGCTGTCATTCCATCAACGCTGGTCACCGCCCTGAGAGCTATCACTTTTTCATAGGTGCGCTCATCGCCCATCACTCCAACGGTTGAAACCGGAAGCAGCACCGGAAATGCCTGCCAGACGGAATTGTAGAGGCCGGCAGCACGAAGTTCCTCGTCGAAAATTCGATCGGCGGCCTGGAGCAGTTTTACGCGCTCGTCAGTTACCTCGCCGATGATTCGCACTGCCAACCCGGGCCCGGGAAACGGATGTCGCGTCAGTATTTCTTCCGGGACGCCCAGTTCCCTTCCAATCAACCTTACTTCGTCCTTAAATAACTCCCTGAGCGGCTCGATTAATTTCAGTTGCATCTTCTCAGGCAGTCCGCCCACGTTGTGATGGCTCTTAATAACCGCGGAGGGTCCGCGAACTGAAACTGACTCAATGACATCCGGATACAGTGTGCCCTGCACCAGAAACCCAACGCCTCCAAGACGCTTCGCTTCGGCCTCAAAAACGTCGATAAAAATCTTGCCGATGGTCTTTCGCTTAGTTTCCGGATCGGTGACACCGCTCAGCGCCGCAAGAAACTGTTGGCCAGCTCGAACGCCAGTGATGTTCAATTTCATTTGCTGCCGCAGCAGAGCAATCGTAGTTTCAAATTCACCATCGCGCAGCAGTCCGTTATCGACAAAGATACACGTCTGACGCTCACCAATCGCCTGATGCACAAGCGCCGCCGCCACCGTTGAGTCGACGCCGCCAGAGAGCCCGCATACGACTCGTCCAGACTCGCCAACCGCCTCGCGAATCCGAGAGACTTGTTCTTCGATAACCGCTTTCGGCGACCAATCGCCCGCGCATTCGCAAATTGAAAATAGAAAATTGCGAATTACCTGCGCGCCCAGCGGTGTATGTACCACTTCCGGATGAAACTGTACGCCATATATTTCCCGGTCGTTATCCTCGATCGCGTTAAGCGCGTCGTCGGTGAGAGCAGTCACGCGAAATCCGGGAGGTACGGAAGTTACCTGGTCACCGTGGCTCATCCAGACATCCATTTCGCCCGGCAAATCCTTGAAGAGCACACTTCCCTCGCCCGTAACCTTCAGTCTCGCATAACCAAACTCGCGGTTTGGCGACGACTCCACCTGCCCGCCCATGTCAAAGGCCAGGATCTGCAGGCCATAGCAAATCCCAAGCAGAGGACATTCGAGCGTTTCCATCAACTTTGAATCCGGTCGAGGCGCTCCGTTCTGATAAACCGAAGCCGGGCTGCCCGACAGTATTAAGCCCTTGGGATTGCGACCGTTTAGTCGTTCAATTGGCGTGTTGAAAGGCAGGATTTCGCAATACACGCCCGCCTCACGAACGCGGCGAGCTATGAGCTGAGTGTATTGAGATCCAAAGTCAAGTATTATGACTGTTTCGTGTTGAATTTCCGATATCAAAAAAGAAGACCTCGCGGCACTCTTCCGGCGTCAAACAGTAGGACAGAATTTATGAACGTTGGATTATACGATTCGAGATGAATAACTCAAGAACCCCGGGTAGTTTACTGACTGATGTCGCCAAAGAAATGCTAGCCCTTACTAACATCCTCAAATCCGGAACAGCTCTTTTCGTCGCCTGGATTATTATTGTTGTCGGCTCGCTGCCCGTCAGTTTTGCTCAAAACCCTGAAAAGCCCGAGCCTTCCGCGGCGAAGTCTGGCCCTGATCTATCACAACCCTTAACAATTGGTTGGCGTTACGATTCAAATCTCACTCTGAACTTAACTCCTGCTTTCGACGATCAGCGTTTATATCTTCCGCTCGCCGGCGGAACGATAGTGTCGCTGACTGGTGAAAGTGGACAGCTCAACTGGCGCTCGGAAATGGGCGGCGAGCTTTCAGCTTCTCCGGTCGCCGACAGCCGCGCAGTGTATGTCGCATCCGAAACAGGCAAACTCGAGAGCGGCACCCGACGCGCTACCGGCGCTCTGCGTGCGCTTGGTCGGGAGGGCGGAGTAACGCAGTGGATGCGCACTTTGGCGATGCCGTTGAGAGGCGCGTTGACTCTCGGGAACGGCAAGCTAATCGCGGGCGGAAGCGATGGAAAAATTTATGCGTTCGACAGCAAGAACGGGAAGGCGCTTTGGTCTTTCGATTACGTCGCGCCTTTCAATTCTCAGCCGGTAGTCTCGGGTACGCGCGTATACGTAGGCAGCGAAGATGGTAATCTGCTCGCGCTGGATGAAGAAACAGGCAAGTTGCTCTGGCGCTACCGAACGAAAGGTGCGGTGAGGGGGCCAGTGGCGAACGGAAACGAAATTGTCTACTTCGGTTCGGGTGATGGGTACGTTTACGCGGTTAATGTGAACAACGGCCGATTGCTGTGGCGTAAGCGGACAGGAGCGGCCGTGCAGGCGGTGGTGCGGACAGGAGATGAGTTGCTCGTCGCCTCGTTGGATAATTTTGTTTACAAATTTACGTTGAGAGGCGCGCGATCGTGGAAGCGACGTCTGCCCGGCAGAATTTCTTCGCAGCCACTAGTCGCTCACGGTGCAGCGCTATTCATGCCCTTGTCGGGATCGGCGGGAGTTGTGCTGGAGTTGCGGGACGGACGGCAGGTTAACTTGCTTCCCACCGGGGAGGAAATTGCTACTTCGGCGTCGCCGGTAGCGGTTGGAGAGGTTGTTCTGCTTACCACTGAGCATGGGCTGATTGCGTTCACGGAACCGTCAAGAAAAGCTGCTACTCAAACCCACAAGCTGCAGCCCTAAGCCACTGGTCAAGGTTGCTTGAGCTGGACACTAGTCTCAACCGGTTCAGATCGCCGGCGAAACATTCCGAATACGCGGCTTAACAGTCCGTTGAGAATGTAGCCGATGCACAGCGCGAGCAGGACGTAACGCGAGTAGAGGAAGATCAGCATCCCCAGGGCCACGGCCAGAATCACTGTCCTCATACTGCGACTTCGAGTTCCAACCGTTTTGAAGCTTGAAAATCGTAGTGTGCTAACCATCAACACGCCCAGAGCGCCGACGAGTCCCATCAACAGCAACGAATAAATCTGCGCTCGCTCTGGTCCGTATTGAACCAACGGGATCGGAGCGAAATGAATGATTGCTGCAATCAGTCCGCCGGCAACCGGAATCGGCAAACCGACAAAATTCTTCTTGTCTGTTTTTATCAGACCTTCCGCAAGAATCCGTGGACGCGACGCCTGCACGTTAAAGCGCGCCAGTCTAAAGCCGCCGCACATCAAGTACATGAAGGAAAGGAACCACGCCAGAGTGTGCAGGCCACTTCCCTCTTCCAACGTGGCGCCATAACCCCAAACGTAAGCCAGCACGGCGGGTGCCAAGCCAAAGGTGACAATGTCGGCTATGGAATCGAGCTGTATGCCAATTTCGGTGGTTGTTTTGGTCATGCGCGCAATTCGTCCGTCCAGCATGTCAAACAGCAGCGCCCACCCGATTGCCTTAGCGGCGTTGTCGAGATAAAAGGAAGCTTGCACCAAATCAGCTGGAGTGCCGGCGCCAACGAACTGGAAGGCGCGCGCGGCAGCCATCACTGCGTAAAACCCCATGCCGATATTCGCCGCGGTGAAACACGAGGGGATCAGGTATACGCCTTTGCGAAGTCCACGGCGTTCCGGGTTTTTTGTCTCCATAGCTGATATTTCTCGCGAGCGGTTACGGAAGTTCAGGCTAGTAGTGCTCTAGTTTTGAAACTCTCTGTGCGTCCTTTGTGGCACGGAGGAAAGGACGTTGCGCTTATCGTATCCTGCCGATAACCGTAAGGCCGCCCTTGACCTTCGCCCCTTCGACAACGAGCACTTCGACGCTCGCAGGCAGCAGAACATCCGTGCGAGAACTAAATTTTATCAATCCGAATCGCTCACCCAACGTCACTCGCTCGCCAGCTTGTTTCCAACAAACAATACGACGCGCGAGGATGCCGGCAATCTGTTTACAAACAACTGTGATTGTTTCGCCTTCAATCGTAATGGCGTTCTGCTCATTAACGAGACTTGCATTCTCGTCAGTAGCCATCAAAAACCTTCCCCGAGTGTAGGAAACATTCGTGATTTTACCGGCGATGGGAGCGCGGTTAATGTGAACATCAAATGGCGATAAGAAAATACTGACGACTGTAGCGGAGTTGTCGTTGTTATCTTCCACGGGTTTCACGCGCGTAACACGGCCATCAGCGGGCGCAACCACGACGGCCGGGTCACCTGGTGTGTGCCTCCGGGGATCGCGGAAAAAGAACGCCATAAAGGCTGCGAGGATGGCAAAGGCCACAGCTACCGGCCACAATCCCACAACTAGAAAAACGACGGCAAGAACGGCCGGCAACAAAACGTAAAGAATTCCTTCGCGAGCTATTATCACTCCCTGTTATCCAAAAATTTGAAAACCGCCAGAATGTGCATCGTTTTTCTAAAAAGAGCGGCGACTGTAAGAAAGGGGACGTGTCAGCACTTCCACGTCCCCTACCTCGCAACAAAACTCGGGAGGATCGCCTCCCGTTTGAATTAATGACTTACGCTTTCATTTTTCTGATGCTGCATAATTAGCGCGTACATTTGATCTTTTAGGGCTAACTTCTTTTTCTTGAGAGTAACCTCCTCCAGTTGTTCCTCGTCACTGGGATAAGGCAGAGCTGTCAACTCACTTAAGCGCTCTTCATAGCGAGTGTGCTCGCGAGCTAATTCCCGGAACTCCGGGTCTCGGTTCATCAACTCTTCCTTCACCATATCCGCAGATGTAATGTCCATTTTCGTGCATGTCTCCTTTCAGACGATGGGACGGGCAAGATTTGTTGAGGAGGCGTTTGGAGACCTCCCAGGAATGTTCGGACACGAAAAAATGTTAGCCCAATTACCGCAGCGGATCAAGCGCTCGCTACGGTTGGGTTCCGCGCAAACTACAGTTCGCATTACAGAAAACCAAATTACCAAAGTAACGCTACAGTTCCGTGATCATAACCAGCGCATCTTCCACCGGCTCAGAATAGTATTTGCCGCGCCGGGAGTTGACACGGAAACCACAGCTTTCATACAGCGCAAGTGCCGCCGCGTTTCCAGCACGCAATTCCAGGAACGCCCGGGACACGCCTGAGCGTTTGCCTTCAGCCAAAATGAAGTCCAAAAGCGCGCGTCCGATGCCGGACCGGCGATACCTATCGCGCACCGCCACATTGTTAATATGAAGCTCGTCAGCGCCAAGCCGCGCCACGATGTATCCCGCCAGCCGCGAACCCAACGGTATATCTTCCCCTTCGCCGAGCCGGGCCACCAGCATCAAATGTTTGTTAC
>DASZDU010000339.1:0-22745 GCA_035941655.1 Pyrinomonadaceae bacterium
ATGTTCACCCAAACCGACTTGAACTTGACGCACCGCATCCGATTCGGCAACGACAATCGGTTCGCAGTTGCTTTCGATTTCAACGTCCTTAACGTCTTCAACGAATCCAATATTCTTGCTGTAAATCAGAACAAGCATAGCGGTTACTTTGGTATGACTGAGATAACCGGGGATTACGTTACAGATATCAACAAACTTACCAGTACTGGTGTGTTGGCTGATTACGCCGCTGCGGAGGCTCAATTCGCAGTAGACAACGGTGTACCAATCGCCTGGACCAGAAACGTGGCTTTCAATCAACCGATTGCATTCCAGGATCCGCGATCGGTTCGTTTCGGCTTCAGATTCCAGTTCTAGTTCCTAACTTAACTGGACCTATTAAAGCCCCATCGTAAGGTGGGGCTTTTTTTTCACCAGACTCGGGTAAATAATTGCCTGATCCCGCACGATTGACGTCGACTCGAGTGCCACATAGGAATATAATTGTCTGCGAATTAACCACCATTTTCGTGATTTAATTCTTCCAGGCTGAAACTTTCATGAGGTCATCCTCATGAGACTCACCACTGAGGATTCCATGTCGAAATCCACCGGCGCCTATCAGCTAAGGACAACGGGGGCAGTTCCAATGTTCGCAGGAGGAAGTGTTATGAAGTCTTTAATCAGTTTATTTCAGATAACGCTGCTTGCCGTAATTATCTGCTTCGCGACTCCCTCGGTCAGATCTGAGAATTATAGTTTTGTCGTTAACAGTATCGAAGGGATCGTATGGGATCCCTATCGGCGGCCAGCGGCGAACCTGTATGTAGAACTTCAGAATGAAAACTATTTTTCCCTTAGAAGGGTCCGCACAACTGGCACTGGTCGCTTTTCATTTACCGGGCTAACGGCAGGAAGATATAACGTAAAGGTCTTGACTAGCGGCACTAATTACGAGGAAGCGACGGAAGCTATTGAAATAGTTAACGTCTTACGAAATGCATCCGACACTGCGTTTATTGATATTTACTTAAGGTTTGACAAACGAAGGGCAAACAGTGGTCTAACGGAATTGACCGGAGCGGTATTTGTCCAAAACGTCCCGGCCGAAGCGCGAAAACTTTATGCTCAGGGCGTATCACATATCAATGATAAGGGCGAGAAGGGTTTAGTTGAAATAGAAGAGGCGCTGAAAATTTTCCCTGACTACTATGACGCGCTTAATACGCTCGGAACAGAATATGTAGCGCGAAAAGAATATCAAAAGGCGCTGCCGTATTTGATACGGTCAATAGATATTAATCGAAGAAGTTTCACCAGCTTTTATGCGCTCGCGTATGCTTGCTATCAATTGAATCATCGACCGGAAGCTTTAGAAGCTGCTCGAGCCGCAACCATTCTTCAGAGTAATTCCCTCAACGCTCAATTGCTATATGGAACGTTGTTGCGCCTGGACCGAAGTTATGACAAGGCTTTGCAAGCGCTGTTGGCGGCTAAGAAGTTGATCAAAGACTTTCCGGTTGCTGAGGTCCATTGGCAGTTGGCTCTGCTTTATAACCGGCTGGGCCGCAACAAAGAGGCGGCAGATGAATTGCAGGCCTATCTAAGTATTCAACCGGAAGCGCGCGATAAGAAAGAAATCCAGGACTTAATTGCCAAACTACGAAAAGACCCTCACCCGAACGCGAAGCCGTGATGTCCTGGTGCACGGATCTTCCTCGCGCAGCTCCGTCCAACATACATGAAACTACTATATTCAACTCCCGTCATTCTTCTGGTCATCCTGTTTCCGGCCGCAGTCTTTTCGCAAACTCCGACTAAACAACCCGGGGAAGACGTTGTAAAGATCACGACCACCTTAATTCAGGTTGATGCAACTGTCTTAGACAAAAAAGGAAACGCCGTAAAAGGACTGACGGCCGACGATTTCGAAATCTACGAAAACGGCAAGAGGCAGCCAATAACGAATTTTTCGTTCGTCGAACTCGAAGCAGACAAGTCTACGCAACCAGCGGACAAGTCAACGGAACAGGTCGTTGCAAAACCATCTAAGAATTCGATTCCGATTCCGCTCGCGCCATCGCGCTTGCGTCCCGAGCAGGTGCATCGAACAGTAGCGCTGGTGGTTGATGATTTGGGCTTATCAGTTGGAAGTATTGATCACGTCAAGTCATCCCTAAAAAAGTTTGTAGATGAACAAATGCTGCCTGGAGACGTGGTGGCAATCATTCGCACAGGCAGCGGCGCCGGAGCGTTGCAGCAATTCACGACTGACAAACGAATCCTGCACGCGGCGATTGCTCGTATTCGCTGGAACCCTCACGGACGCGGTGGCATTAATGTTTTTCAAGTTGCCGATCCTTCTGATCGGGGAGCGTCCACAACCGGGTCACAACTCGAAGCTTACAGCGGAAATCCAGACTTGGAGATATCACCGGAAGCGCAGCTACACATACAAACCTCCATAGCTAGTTCGACCGCGTCGCGGGGGTTATCCAATCAATACAATCAGGAAATTTTTGCCGTGGGAACACTCGGCGCGGTCAACTACGTCGTCAGAGGAATGCGCGACTTGCCCGGACGCAAAGCTGTAGTGTTGTTTTCAGATGGCTTCGCTCTTTACGATTTTGACAACGGCAAGAAGAAGCCTAACCCGCGTTTGATGGATAACTTCCAGCGCTTGAGCGAATTGGCTAACCGGTCCTCGGTCATTATTTACAGCATTGATGCCCGTGGCGTGGTAAATCCCCTAATGATGGACGCTGAGGATAGCTTTGAAGATTTTATCGCCAAATCGAGTCCGGGGTCGGGTGACCGGATTTCCGTAGTTGAGCAGAAAGCAATAGACCGCTCAACGCAGTTGTTTGAATCGCAGGCCGGTTTGCGCGCGCTTGCCGAACAAACCGGCGGCTTTGCTGTCATTAACAATAACAACCTGGTTAAAGGCATTGAACGCATCATGAACGACCAGACCGGGTATTACGTGCTGGGTTACCAACCCAGCAGTGAGTCGTTCGATGTCAGCAAGATTCGCTTCAACAAGCTAACCGTGAAGGTATTGCGGCCCGACGTCAGCGTTCGTTACCGGACAGGTTTTTTCAGCGTCAGCGATGCAGACTCAAAGCCGCCAGTCAAGACTCCCCGGCAACAAATTTATGCAGCTTTAACTTCGCCGTTTAATGCGAGCGACATTGACCTGCGATTAACGTCGCTGCTTGCCGATGACGCGAAAACAGGAGTTTTCATGCGCTCGCTGCTTTATGTTAATGGCGCAAATCTGAAGTTTACAGAAGAGGCCAATGGCTGGCACAAAGCCAGCTTTGACATTGTTGCGATGATCTTCGGTGAGAACGGAACGATCGTCGATGAGGTAAGCCGAACAGAAACGATCAAGGCCCGAGCGGAGACTTTGCAGGAGATTATAGCCAAAGGCTTTGTTTCGACAATCACTGTTCCAATCAAGAAGCCCGGCGCTTATCAAATGCGGGTGGTGATGCGGGACATGGACAGTGGCCGCATCGGTTCCGCCACCCAGTTTGTGGAAGTTCCTAATCTGAAAAAAAATCGCTTGACGTTGTCGGGAATTCTATTGCAGCGTCTGGAAAAACCCGACAATGTGTCGAATCAAAAACAGTTTCAGCCGGATGAGCAACGAGACTTTGCCAGGCGTCGTTTTCAGCCCGGGGACAACATCAGATTCGACCTGTCAATCTACAACGCGCGGGCCAGCAAAACTTCTCAGAATAATCTGATGGTTCAATACAGAATCCTTAGACATGCTAAAGAGATCCTCATCTCGCCGGAAAAACCACTCGCGGTGGGTTCGACTGCGGCGGTAGGAACTATAGACACTTCAGGCGTGTTTAAGCTCGGCAAAAACATGCCGCCGGGCGATTATGTCTTGCAGGTAATTGTTCGTGATCTTGAGGCCAGCGGGAAGAGTGCCCTCGCCACTCAGTGGGCTGATTTTGAAATCACGAAATAGGACTCGAGGTAGGTATCCGCCGCTCTAGGCTGCTGCGACCTTACTAAGGGTCATGACAATCTCGTCACGTGCACTTGGGGTTTCAACCGTGCGCTCAAACTTCAGCGATTTTCCGTCCTTGGAGAGCTTCCAAACTTCTCTAATAGTGATTTCAATATCACCTTTCATCGTAATCATCCGACGAATGGTTGTGAACTGTATTTGATTCCCGCGCTTGTCGAGTTTTGCTTTGACTCGGGCAGTGCCGGTCACCTTGTCACCCTGTTTAATGTCGAATTTTGCTTCCTCGCCGCTAAGGTTATAAGTCACGTTGTTTGGCGTGAAGAACACTGCCATAGTGCCGCCGTAAGTTATCTTTTGCGCTTTGGGCGTCACCTGGGTGGAACTCCTCGGAGGCCCTCCGGAAGAAGACGCGGTTGTACGGCTGGCGGTATTCGCAACTATGTCCGAGTTGTCAGGTGCACGATCGCGCGAGACTTCGATTTCGACCTGACCGTCGACCTCGCTCTGGACGTTGAGCGCCAACTCATTGTCAACCACTGTGATTTTGTAGTTTTTCAATTTGCGCGGAAAGTCTTTGCTTGTCTTCGTGTTTTCTCTATCCAACACCCAAGTACCGGCAAAGGCCGACGCCGAGGGAGTGGGAGATTGATCCTGGACCTCACCGAATGCGGACCATGAAACAGTTGCATTGTGAGCCGCTGTCGCCAAGCATATGCTTGCGATGAGGAGGAGTGTTTGCAATAGGCTTGTTAACCGTCTCATTGTTTTGACTCCCTTCAGAATTCAATCAAGTGCCCCAGCTTTTCTTTTTTTGTTCTTAGATACTGCCCGGCTTTTTCCGGCTCATCTACCTGGATTGATACTCGTTCGACGATCCTCAACCCGGCCTCCTCAAGTGCGCGCAGTTTTAGAGGATTGTTTGAAATCACTCGCACCTTGCAAAGTCCGAGATCGAACAAAACCTCGGCGCATTGCTCGTAGTCACGCAGATCCACTGCCAGACCCAGTCGCTCATTCGCTTCTACCGTGTCCGCGCCTTTGTCCTGAAGTGCATAGGCTCGAATCTTGTTCAAGATACCTATGCCGCGACCCTCCTGCAGTTGATACACCACAGCCCCGCGTCCTTCGCGTTCGATCATTTGCATAGTTTGATGGAGCTGCGGCCCGCAGTCACATTTGGTGGAACCAAAGACATCGCCCGTCAAACACTGCGAATGGATACGTACCAGCGTTGGAATCTCGCGACGCAGCTCCCCCTTGTAGAGCGCTACAAACTCCTCATCACTTGTCAGCGAACGATACCCAGCAATTTCAAAATCGCCCCATTCGGTGGGTAAAGTAGCGACTGCAACGCGCTCAACCGAGAGGTTGTGATCTAATTCTATGCACGTATCAGAAGCTTGCTCTTTCAACCGATCTCTCCTTGGTTGCTATCAACGACTTGTATTTGCCTATGATTTTATAGGAGTAACGCGACAAGCGCTACACGAGAAGTGTCACCACCAAGGTTCCGGACTCGCTGGCTGCTGAACTACCATCACGCATACGTTGCTACCGCATTGCCCTCGATATAAGATACGGCGTCCGCTACCTGTCTTCAGAGACAGGGTCTGCGGGCTCATGGTTGCTCCCTTTAGCCAGATCGATGCCCAGCCAAAACTTTGACGAAAACGAATCCGGCGCCACTCAGCTCCGTGCGGTAAAAAAGGACGTAAAGCCAGCTCAACGCGAGCGACGACCAGCTCTGGTTTCGCTTCGCGGAGAATTGATGGCTGTGCCCATACCACTTGAGCGAGATCAAGTAATAATCGGTCGTGCGATTGAGGCTGACGTGCGGCTTAACGATTCCCGCGCTTCGCGGCTTCATGCTCGCATAACCAGTGAAGTGGACCCGGAAACTAATTACACAAGTTGTCGCATTACAGACCTCGGATCTACGAATGGAACACTTGTGAACGGCGAAGCCATTACGGAAGTGATTCTGAACGACGGCGATAAAATAGTTATCGGCGATCATCTATTCCGCTTCGATTTGCTGGACGAGATAGATCGTGAATTTCAGCAACAGATTCATCGCTTGATTGCGCATGACGAACTCACCGGGCTCCTGACCAGCAAGTCCTTTTTCTCCGAACTGCGACGTGAGGCTGCAAGAGCCGAGGCCGAGTCGAGACCGTTTTGCGTATTAATGATGGACTTGGATCACTTTAAAGAAGTTAATGATACCTATGGCCACCTGGTCGGTAGCAAGACGCTGGAAGAAACGGGCCGTATCATTAAGGAGGCTTTGCGGGCGGGTGATGTTGCTTCACGCTTTGGTGGTGAAGAGTTTGCGGCGTTCCTGTTGGATGCGAATTATGCCCAGGGTCTGGTAGCTGCAGAGCGCGTCCGCGCAGCAATGGCTGAACACAGCTTTCCAGTTATCCGTCGAGACGATCCCGATGCGGAGAGTAGTCATCGCATTACGATTAGTATCGGCGTGGCGGCGTTTCCGGATGATGCGACGGATCCGATTCACTTAGTTGAGTTGGCTGATTCCGCGTTGTACCGAGCTAAGCGGAGCGGACGCAATCGAATCTGCGCTTATCGCCCCTCGCTGGCAGTAACTGAGACTCCCTTGCCACCGAGACGCGTCTCTTGAGCAACCCGCCAGATCCAAGCTCCGTCTAACGAGACTGTTTAATTGAAACGCAATAGCTGGCGGCGCGTGTAATCTGCGGCGGTTCACATTGCGGTTAGAGCCTCAGTTGCGCCTGATTTATTTAGGCGTGTATGCTTCTATCGTAAGTTTCGGAAATATGCCTACAAAGTTAAACCTCGCCAGCAAGCCCTTCAGCAATCGCTCACTTCCGTGGGTCGTTACAGCTTTAGTCATCACAGTTTCGCTGATTTGCCTGGTTTACATTGTCCGCGCTACCAGGCAGGCGAACGTGCAGGCTTCTGCGGTGCAGGCGGATGTCAATAACCTGAGTAGCGAGGAAAGGTATCTTCGAGAAAAAGCCCAGGCGGTGAAGAATTCTCTGACGCCTGAGCAGTTCCAGGCTTTGGGCGCAGCCCACACGCTGGTCGATCGCAAGCATTTTTCCTGGTCGCGTTTATTTGCAGACCTGGAGTCGGCATTGCCGGGAAACGTGAGAGTGAAAAGAATCGCGGTGCGCGACGTAGCCACGCGTGGTGATGAGACCTTCGCCGAGCTGGAATTGACGGTAGTGGCGAAAGCCTCGACAACGATAACTGCCATGATCGCCGACATGGCTAGCGCCGGCGTGTTCCGTGCCGAACTGCGATCCCAAACACTGCAGCGCGGGCGCGGGGAAGTCGGCGCCGAGTATGAGTTGCTCGTAAACTATAAACCCAGGGCGGGCGCACCCAGCGATACCATGGCATCGGTGCCGTCGATTGCCAGTGGCGTTTCGACAGGAGGTGGCCAGTGAGCGAACCCACGCCAACGAATCGCCGTAACGCCAACCGGAATCGTCTACGCGTCCGACTTCAAAGTCTTAATGTTGCTCGAGAGCGGCGAGTTCTCGGGCCAGCCGAGATGATCGCGCTCGGTGGCAGCGTTCTGATATTTCTGCTTGTCGTGGTGAGCTACTTGTATTTCCTGGTACCGGCGAAGTCTCGACTGGACGCGGCTCAATCCGAGCGGTCGCGACTTCAGAATCAGGTACGCGATTCTCGCGCTGTTGCTGATCGGGAGCAAACCACTGAGGCCGCCGTCCAGAGAATTACCCAAAGCCTGGGAGAGTTTGAAAGCAATCAGTTAATGGCTGCTGATCCAGGCCGCATGGGGATTTACGATAGTCTTAACTTTCTGATTCAAAAGCACGGCTTGCGTAATACCTCCGGTCCTACCTATGTTTCGCTGGAGCCTTCGGACTCGAAGGTTGGTGCCACCGGAGGTAGATCAGCAAACACAAAATGGCAGAGCATATATCCTGGGATCGCTATCAGCGTGACCGTTGAGGGCGCGTATCAAAACCTGCGGCGTTTCATCCGCGACCTGGAAACAACCAAGCAGTTCGTCATTATTAATAGCGTAGAGTTAGAGCGATCGAACGAAACAAATTACTCGCCTGCAACTCAGGGTGAGCCAACCAGCGGCGCTCGCGGAGCCTTGATCAGTCTGCGTCTGGAAATGACGACATATTTTAAACGCGCCTCGGCTCAGGGCGCCGACGACGCTGCGGCTCGTTAACAGATCTATGCAAGTAAGTGGCATTCGAAATCCGGCTGAACGCAATAAATTGATCCTGGCAGGAGCTCTGGGAATCGTCGCCATCCTTTTTTTATGGTGGACCTTTTTCGGCTTCGGCAGTAGCTCGAACAAGGTTTCGCCACGCCCGGCGGGTCAGGGAACGACCTCCGCAACGAACCGCCCTTTGAAGCCAAACGCGGGGCCACAGACCATCGGTGAGTTCAAAGGAACTGACCTTGATCAGTTGAAACCCGTTAACGCACAGTACCAGATCGTCTCGGCTCCCGAGGCGCGTCGCAATATTTTTGTTTACTACGAACCTCCTCCGAAGGAGCAGGGTGTCCAGTCAACGCCTACTCCCACACCCACTCCGACACCCCCAGTGCTGCTCGCAACCCTCTCGCCTGCGAATGTTTATGCGCGAACGAGCAACTTTACGCTGGAGATCGCGGGCGATAAGTTTACTTCCCAGTTACGAGTGGTCATGGACGCTACAGAATTACCAACTCGGTATATTGGTCCACAACAACTTGCCGCCACCGTGCCTGCTTCAATGATTGCGAATCCTGGCAGCAGAGAGGTAATGCTACGATCCCCCGATGGCAAGTTGTATTCAAATTCTTCGTCACTCAGTGTAGCCACTCCTCCGGTTCCAAATTACAGTTACATAGGAATCATAGGGACGCCGCAGCATATCGACACGGCAATCCTCCAGGACAAAACTAGTAAAGAAGTACTTAACGTTCAGCGCGGGGATCTTCTGGGAGGACGATTTCGCGTCACCAGTATTTCGGAGAAAGAAGTTGTATTCGTTGACAACAACTTGAAGATCAAACATAACGTTGCCATGTCCAGCCAGGGCGATCGCGGCAGTCCAGGCCAGCGTCCAACACCGAGAGTCGACAGTGAAGATGATGAACCATAGAGTTGGACCACACCACAAGATGTGGGCAAGGGCACCAGTAATCTTAAGTGCGTCGATTGCGGACGGAAAAAGGCTTTCCCCGCCGGCGGAGGCTGGTTACACGCTTGTTGCCCTGCTTGCACTGATGACGGTGCTTGCGCTTTTTGCTATGGCTGCCGCACCAAGTATTCGGCAACAAGCACAGCGTGAGCGTGAGATCGAAGCAATTTTTCGTGGAGAGGAAGTAGCGGAAGCCATTCGTAGCTATTACTCTTATCAACAAAGAAAAGTTGGAAATGGGGTTGCTGCACTTCCCACGTCCGTCGAACAACTTCTTGAAGGTGTATCAATAGGCAGCACCAAGAAAGTTCAGGTATTGCGAGCCTCGGCTGCGCGTGATCCGCTTTCTGACTCAGGCGAGTGGATAACAGTTCGCCCTGCTTCAGCTCAACTCGCCGACTTTCAACGTTCAGTGATCTTGTTTGCAGGTAATGTCCGCCCTCCCACGCGCGACCCCCAACTACAAGCCGTAGAACAAGTTATGGCTCCCCCCGTTTTGGCTGGGCTGGGCCTGACTTCCACTGCTCCGAGCTCAAGTCTCGACGACAATTCAAGTGGTCCTTTCATCGGTGTAACCTCAGCGAGCAAGAGCAGTTCAATACTCACTTACTATGGCATCGATAGGCATGATGGCTGGATCTTTACTCCGCTCTTCCGCTAATTCAATTTCCAACGTTAACGCTAAAAGTTTCTCGTCCAGCTTTTTTGAAAGATCAAAAACGGCAACTCAACTCACCTTCAGCAGACGCTTTGATGAATTTGTTTTATGCTGCGAAGCAAAAACACTCGTGACGCTCGTCCCAACTCCTGGCACGATTCGCGACGGCCAGCTGAAAACTTTTTTCACGCACATGTAATAAGTTGTTGACATCCGCGACGTTTGCGTTTATATAGCAAGATGTTGTGCGCCGTTTACACTAGCCCACAAGAACCAACCAAGCGCAATATCTTGTGGTCACGACCGAAACCTAAACCGAAGTAAAACTTGAAAAGAAGGAGCAACTAAGAATGGCAACTAAAAAAGGTGGAAAGAAGAAGGCCGCGAAAAAAGCGGCACCCAAGAAGGCAGCCAAGAAGAAAGCAGCCAAGAAGAGATAGTTCGGACCAGGACGTTTCAACAGCAACCTCCAACAGGCGCACACAAACTCCTGAGGCCAGCATGGCCTTTCAAAAGGAACGACGAGGACTTCAAGTGAAACTCGTCGTTCCTTTTGTATCTGCTAATCAATTGCAGAGTTAGAATTCCAATGATTCGAGTTGCTCTCGTTGAACCCGAGATCCCACCCAACACTGGCAACATCGCGCGGCTGTGCGCCGCAAATAAAGTGCCTTTACATATCATTGGAGTGACTGGCTTTCGCCTCGATGACAGCGCTGTGCGAAGGGCAGGCTTGGATTACTGGCCGGAGGTGACACTTCAAAAACATTCCAGTCTGCCGGATCTTTACCATGCCCTGCCTGAGGCTCGCTTCGTTTATCTGTCAACCAAGGGAGATATTAGCTACCTCGACTGGTCATTTCGTGCAGAAGATTGTTTGGTTTTTGGACGAGAAACCCGTGGATTGCCTCCAGATATTCTTTCCCTGAATTGGGATCGGTGCCTCACAATCCCAATGCTAAATCCAAAGATTCGCAGTCTGAATCTCGCGACCGCGGTAGGCATCGTTCTATACGAAGCTCTTCGACAAACGGGTGCACTCAAATCGATGCGAGCTGAACCCTGAGCCCAGCATTCACGGTACTCCTTAATCTCTGCTCCTTCCTCCGAGTACTCGCAAACGGAAATACGCAATTTCTTCCTCGAGGCCATGCGGGAGTTACTCAACCGTAGTGATAGGATATGTAGTTTCGCTTTCATAGCGGATTTGAGACTGATCATTTCTATGTAAAGGTAATAATGACCGAGGAAAGAAAAGACATAAGAAACATCGCGATCATCGCTCACGTGGATCATGGCAAGACTACTCTTGTGGACGCCATGTTGCGACAATCAGGCACCTTTCGCGACAACGAGCAAGTTCGCGATCGTGTAATGGATTCGATGGAACTGGAACGTGAACGTGGCATAACGATAATGGCAAAAAACACATCCGTGCATTACCGCGATGTGAAGATCAATATTGTAGACACACCAGGCCACGCCGATTTCGGCGGAGAAGTCGAGCGCGTATTGAAGATGGTAGACGGTGTGATGTTGTTGGTTGATGCCGCTGAGGGCTGCCTGCCCCAAACACGTTTCGTGCTGCGAAAGGCTCTCGAGGCGCGTCTGCCGGCAATTGCCGTAGTGAATAAGATCGATCGTCAGGACGCCCGGCCGGAAGAGGTGGTCAATGAAATCTATGAATTGTTTCTTGACCTTGATGCTACCGATGAGCAGATCGAGTTTCCCATTCTTTACTCGATCTCCCGAGAAGGAATGGCGAAACGGCTGATGACCGATGACTCCCGCACTTTGCAACCGCTCTTTGAGCAGATCGTCACTACGATTCCTACTCCGAAACAAATCAGAAATGATTCGTTACAGTTATTGGTGGCAAACCTGGATTACAGCGAATACGTCGGGCGCTTAGCAATTGGACGTATCTATTCGGGAGAGATTGCGCTGGGCGATCAAGTCTCGGTCGCAAAACCTGACGGCTCGTTTCAGAAGATGCGAGTCTCACAACTTTATGCCTTTGAGGGTTTGAAGAGAGAATCTGTTCAGCGCGCGGGCTTCGGCGAAATAGTGGCGCTGGCCGGTGTGGACAATGTTGAGATAGGCGACACGATCACATCCACTGAAAATCCGCAGCCGCTACCGAGCATTGCAGTGGACGAGCCCACTATTTCGATGATCTTTGGTGTGAACAACTCACCGTTTGCCGGAAAGGACGGCAAGTATGTTACCTCGCGACAGGTTAAGGAGAGATTGGACAAAGAAATACTCGGCAACGTAGCTATACGCGTAGAAGATACTGAATCGCCCGAACAATTCAAGGTTTCCGGCCGCGGCGAGCTGCAGTTGTCTATTCTTATCGAAATGATGCGGCGGGAGGGTTACGAGGTTCAGGTCTCTAAACCGGAGGCGATTACGCGCGTAATCGACGGCCGCACATTAGAACCAATCGAGCAAGTGGTTGTTGACTGTCCAGAAGAGTTCATCGGCGTGGTCACAGAAGCAGTTGGACGTCGTAAAGGTCAGATGACCAAAATGGTGAATCATGGAACGGGTCGAGTTCGCCTCGAGTTTGAAACTCCATCGCGTGGCTTGATAGGTTTTCGAAATGAGTTCCTGACTGAAACCAAAGGTACCGGGCTACTCAATACAATGTTTCTTCGCTGGGGTGATTGGCAGGGCGTCTTACGCGGGCGTGCCACCGGTTCACTCGTGGCTGACCGGACCGGAGAAACCACTACGTATGCCCTCTTCAACCTTCAGGAGAGAGGCACTCTCTTTATTCGCCCGGGAATAAAAGTTTATGAGGGAATGATAATTGGTGAGAATGCGCGTGCGGTTGACCTGGACGTGAATGCCGTAAAAGAAAAGAAACTAACTAACATGCGTGCTGCGTCGGCAGATGAAGCGATGCGACTTGTTCCTCCAAAAGAGCTTTCACTCGAGCAGGCGATCGAGTTTATCGGTGAGGATGAACTGGTAGAAGTGACGCCTCAAAACATTCGACTGCGCAAACGCGTGCTGCGTTCGAATGAACGGCCCAAGAAAAAAGAAAATTGAGACTCAAATGAGTTCCAAGTTCATGCACGCTCTCGCGGGCAGGCGTGTTTACCCCATTACGGACCGGCATCTCTCGGGACACTCACACGCTGAACAAATTGCCATCTTGAGTCAGGGCGGAGCCACTCTTATTCAGTTGCGAGAAAAGAATTATTCGCCTGCAAATTTTTATTACGAGATGGAAGCGGCCTTAAGAGTAGCGAGAGAGATCGGTGTCGCGACAATAATTAACGATCGCGTAGACATTGCACTGGCCCTGAATGCTGATGGCGTGCATCTTGGCCAGGACGATCTGCCCCCGGTAACTGCCAGGCGCCTACTCGGGCCGCGCGCCATAATTGGCTTATCCACGCATAACCTGCAACAAGCCCAACTCGCCGCACATCTGCCAGTCGATTATGTTGCGATTGGCCCGATTTTCGAGACAACTACCAAAAGCTCGTCCAATCCTGCAGTTGGACTTGAGAATCTGTCGCGAGTGCGTGAAGCCCTGGATGAAATGCCACTGGTCGCAATTGGCGGAATCAGCCTCGAAAACATCCATTTAGTGCTCAATGCCGGCGCCGATGCTGTCGCTATAATTAGCGATATTTGGACGCCAAGCGATCGATCAACCCACAAAATCGAGCGCCTTT
This sequence comes from Pyrinomonadaceae bacterium, assembly GCA_035941655.1. GTDB lineage: Bacteria > Acidobacteriota > Blastocatellia > Pyrinomonadales > Pyrinomonadaceae > PSRF01. The sequence continues at coordinate 13,480 of DASZDU010000339.1, forward strand.
TGAGGTATTCATAAGCGGTCTAGAACACGGAACAACATATTTTTCTTGCGTTTAGCGACGTTATGCGCGAGAATCTTTCGGCCAAAGGGTGCGGCCGCTGGTACCCCTCCAAACTTTCCTTCTCGCTCCATCAAACCTACCCCGGAGTTCCAAGTTAATGAGCTTTTTCGACTTGCCGCCCATCATCGAACGAATGTTGCTGGTCTCCGACAAGATTAGCGATCTCAACTTTTCCGTCGGCCAACTTCCTCAGGTCGAGATAAACGGAAAGCTGACCCCAGTGCAACCTCTGGGAATGCAGAAACTCACGCCCTACCAAACTGAAATTATCGCCATGGCTCTCATGCAGGGTAATCCTGACGCGGCCGAAAAACTGGCTCACACCGGAACGACCGATCTTAGTTACTCTCTTCCCTCGCGAGCGCGATTCCGCGTCAACATTTTTCAGCAACGCGGTGTCTACTCGATTGTGATGCGTGTCATTCCCACGGATATTCCCACCATAAAATCCCTGGGACTTCCCAATCAGCTTGCGGAAATAGCCGAATTGCGAAACGGATTAGTCCTGATGACTGGTCCAACCGGCTCGGGCAAGAGCTCTACTCAAGCAGCCATCATTGACATCATCAACGAGAAGAAGCATTACCACGTAGTGACGATCGAAGATCCCATCGAATATCTCCATACGCATAAGAACTCGACCATCAATCAACGCGAAGTTGGCCAGGACATCAAAGATTTTCCGTCGGCGTTGCGCGCCGCGTTACGTCAGGCCCCCAAGGTCATCCTCATTGGCGAAATGAGAGACTTTGAAACTACTGAGATCGCGCTCGAAGCTGCCGAGACAGGACACCTGGTTCTATCTACGCTGCACACAATCGACGCGTCGAAAACAGTCGATCGGATAATTGGTCTTTATCCAAAAAACGAGGAGCCTGTGATACGAACTCGTTTGGCGCAGACCTTCCGTTACATTGTTTCCCAACGTCTCATTCCACGCGCGGACCGCCGCGGTCGCATCGCGGCCGTCGAAATACTGCGGTCGAGTCCACGCACACGTGAATACATTGAAGCCGGGGAGGCAGACGGAAAGTCTTTGCTTGATGCGATGAAAGACGGAAAGCTCGACGGCATGCAGGACTTTGACACTGTGATCCGAGACTTTATCGAGCGAGGCGTTGTGTCCCTTGAGGATGGGTTGGCGTTCGCCACTAATCAAAACAATCTGCTACTCCAATTGAAGGGTGTCACGGGCGGAGATGATTATCTGCAACGTGAAGGAAACGGAGCTCCCCTGCCCACTCCATCGGAAGCCGGTTCTATGCTCAGCATGATCGAGTAACCCAATCAGTAGTTAAAACACCATCCTACATTTTGTGAAATTGCCATGATTATAGTTTGCCAAAAATGCGATTCCCGCTTGCAGGTTGACGAAGCAAAAGTTCCGGCGCGCCCTTTCGTCGTCCGCTGTCCCAAATGTAACAGCAGCATCGATTCCGGGCTGACGAGTGCAACCGAGGAACCTTCCGCCGGTACTATCGCCGAAATCCCTGCTTCTGAAAACGCACGTTTTGAACAGCCGAACCCAGCGCCGCTGTTTCAAGTGGATCAGAAGGCGGACGTTATTGGTCAGGAGAATCCGATAGAAAAACTGACCGAGCTGCTTTCAGGCCTGGTTAGTCAGCCATCGGCAGCCGGACGGAATATGCCGTATAGTCGTCCGGTTTGGGACCGGCGCAAGGCGCTAGTCTGTGTACCTGAAGAGCATCGCGAGAGTATTGCCCGCAACCTTACAGAAGCGGGTTATCAGGTTTTTGTGGCCATGGACACGCGGCAAGCTGTCGATCGCATGCGGGAAAACCTGTTGGATCTGGTCTTGTTGGATCCCAGATTTGATCCCGTGGAACAGGGACCCGCCTTCATAACGCGCGAGGTTAGCATTCTGCGGCCAACCCAACGTCGCCGACTGTTTTTCGTGTTGCTATCGCCCTCCTTACGCACGATGGATAATCACACGGCGTTTTTGAATAATGTAAACGCGATAGTCAATGTCAATGAGCTCGCGGATTTACCTAAGGTTATTGAACACCGGCTGCATGCTTATAACGAACTCTACAAGGAATTCAACCAGGTTTTAGGCATTTCAGCACTGTAAAGTTCAACCGCGGGCCGGGTATCTCGCCCTGAGTTCGAAGATTCCTTTGGGCCACGTCACCGTGGCCCTTGTTGTTTTTTGCGTAGTCAAGCCGCTTGTGGTTCATGCCAGACTCCCTCTCAAGAATTTCTCAAGGCCCGTGCATTAAGGATATGCCAAGTATTCGCGAGGTATTTGGTTGCTCGTTCAAACAGTGACGTGCAAGAATCCCCGCGACATATCCTTCTTCAGAAGCCTAATTGGAGGAACGTATTGATGCGTTTCAAGTTATTTTTACTATTACTTTGTACGACGTTGGCAATTGCCGGCTGCAGCCAGACGACATCTCAGCCGTCTGCCAATGCTCCGCAAACTGTAGCAGCGTCTCCTTCGGTTTCTTCTTCGTCACCCGTGGCCAATAACTCGGCGCCTGCGCCGGCCGCTCCAGCGAAAGCTAAGATTGATGCCTGCGCCTTGCTGACGAGTAAAGAAATTGAGGCGGTGCAGGGAGAAGCGTTGCAGGAAACGAAACTGAGCGGCCAGTCGACCGGCGGATTCAGCATGTCTCAATGTTTTTTCACGCTGCCAACATTTACCAATTCTATAAGTTTGCTGGTGGCCCAAAAGGGAGATGGCAGCAGCGCGCAGGATCCGAGAGAATTTTTCCGCGAAAGGTTTCACGAAAAACGCGAGGGTGAAAAAGAACGAGAGCGAGAGCGAGAGCGCGAGAAGAAGAAAGGCAGAGAAGAAGAGGAAGAAGAAGGATCTCCGCCGCAAAAGGTAACCGGAATTGGTGATGAGGCTTATTGGACGGGCAGCCGCGTTGGCGGAGCTTTGTATGTGTTAAAGGGGCACTCCTACGTGCGCATTAGTATTGGTGGCCCAGCGGACCAGGCAACGAAGATCAAGAAAACGAAGGCTTTGGCCGCAAAAGCGATCGCGCGGCTCTAACCAACGGGTTAAAATCACCACGAACTTCAGCGACTGAGCTCTCCCAAACTCTATCGTCGGTCGGGCTAATTTGCTAAGCTTAGCCGCCCTAATCGTAATCCCGCCCTGGAGCTTCTGTCTTCGATGACTCCGACTGATCCAGCTAAAGATCTCAAACAAGCCACTATCGCTGTCCATGGAGGCGAAAGAAATGATGAGCAACAATTCGGGGCAGTAGTTTCTCCGGTCTTCCATGCGGCGGCTTTTGCTTTCCAGGACTTCGACGAAATGCGGCGCTATGCGCGCGGTGAATTACCTGACGCCTACTTCTATTCGCGTTATGCAAATCCAACCGTCGCCGAAGCAGAAAGAAAGATTGCTGCACTCGAGCGCGCGGAAGCATGCGTAGTCACGTCGTCCGGATCAGCCGCAACTTTCTGCACAATCGCGGCGCTTTGCGCGGCCGGAGACGAAGTGATTGCAACCGACTCCGTGTATGGCGGCACCGTTAAGGTATTAACCAAAGTTTTTCAACGCTTCGACATTTGTTCGCGTTTTATCACCCTTGATGAAATCCCTCGTTTGCCGGAAATCGCTGCGGCCAAATCGAGGGTTTTCTGGTTCGAGTCGCCTGCCAACCCGCTAAACCGAATCGTCGACCTGCGACAGGCCGCTGAAGTTTCACGAAAAGCTGGACTGTTTTCTGTCATCGACAACACATTTGCCTCTCCCGTTTTGCAACAGCCTCTCGCTCATGGAATCGATGCAGTGATGCACAGTGCCACGAAGTACCTGGGCGGACATTCCGACCTGACTGCGGGAGCAATTGCCGGCGGCAAAGAGTTTATCGATCGTGCGCGCCAGGTCTCCGTGATGATCGGCACAACGTTGGATCCAGCCGCAGCCTATCTGCTGTCGCGAGGCATGAAGACCCTGGATGTTCGCGTGCGCAGGTCTTGCGAGAACGCCCTATTGCTGGCGGAGGCGCTTCGCAAACATCCCAAGGTGGCACAGGTTTACTATCCAGGATTGGAAGATGATCCGGGCCATAAGCTGGCGCAGCGACAGATGAAGGCCTTTGGTGGAGTAGTCGCGATTGACCTTGCAGGTGGTGAACTCGAAGTTGAAAAACTGTTCAGCTCACTACGACTGGTGCGAACAGCTCCCTCTCTGGGCGGGGTCGAGACTTTGGCGAGTTATCCGCTCTATTCATCACACGCAGGTTTTTCTCCTGAGCAATTGAAAGCGGCTGGAGTTTCCGCAGCGACGGTCCGTTTCGCACTGGGTATCGAGGCTGCCGAAGATATAATCGACGACATCACGGGATCGCTCGGAGGGCTTTAGAAGGTAGTGTAAACATCGGCTACTTATAGCTCACGTCCGCATTTGCTCTTAATCAATCTTTAATGGAAATTAAACTACTGCTCACGCTGGACCTGCGCGAACAAGCGGCATTGCAAGCCGCACTTGTGACCCATGGCGCACCTGACGCATTGGTTACACTGGCGTTGACGGGCGCGTGCCGTATTTCATCAGTCGAGGAGGCACGCCAGCTTCGCAAGTGGCTGGCGGAAGCTCGTACTGCAGGTGAGACTGATTTTGCTTCTTTGCATGTAATCGAGCGCGCGTTGGTAGAGTTCGGCGTTTAACTTTCTCATCCTGCAAATTTTTATCGATGACCGAATTGCAATTAGGCTACGGAAAAGGTTCGGTTGCGTTCTCCTTCGATAAGGATCGTTATCAGGTTCTTTCCGGAAATTCCAACAATGATCCACCGTTAACTGACGCACAAATCGGCGAGGCGTTCAGTGCGCTGATCGGATCACCTCCACTTGAAGATTTGTTTTCCGCCGGCGACTCGGTTTTGATTGTCGTTTCCGATGCCACGCGGGCCACGGCAAGCGCGCAAGTCCTGAACTTGCTGGTGCGCCGGCTCATTCAAAGTGGCGTAACCCCTGCTGATCTCGCCATTATCTTTGCCACCGGAATCCATCGTCCGGTCACACCTGAAGAGAAGATCGAGCTGCTAACGCCGTTTATTGCACAGCGTGTGAAAACAATTGATCACGATGCTCGCGATCGTTCGCAGATGATAATGCTGGGCAAAACTGAACGCGGCACAGCGGTAGAAATCAATCGGGCCTTGAAAGATTTTTCAAATGTGGTCATCACTGGCGCAATCGGCTTTCATTACTTCGCGGGTTTTACAGGAGGCCGTAAAGCCATCTGTCCCGGTCTGGCAGCTGCGAGCACGATCGAAGCCACTCACATGCTGGCGCTGGATTTTGAACGCGGTGGCCGACGCGCGGGCGTGGGCACGGCGCTGCTTCAGGGCAATGCTGTACACGAAGAATGCGAGCGCGTTGCCGCCTTGATCGAGCCACGTCTGGGCATCAATGCCGTGGTCGACGAGCGTGGACGCGCAACCAGGATTTATGCGGGCGACTGGCGCGAAGCACATCGTGTGGGTTGTAGCGATTATCTCGCTGATCATAGTGTGCAAATCGAGGAGAAGCGTGAGCTTGTAATCGTCAGTTGTGGCGGTTCACCTTACGACATCAATCTGATTCAGGCACATAAGGCGCTTGATATGGCCGCGCATGCTTGCATCGACGGTGGCACCATTGTGATGTTGGCTGAATGTCGCGATGGTCTGGGTTATCCAGATTTCATAAAGTGGTTTGACGAAAGGAACTCCGGCGCGCTTGAGGCTCGCCTGCGCAATAGTTATGAAGTAAACGGACAAACCGCATGGTCGTTGCTGACGAAGGCCGAGCGCTATCGAGTTCATCTTGTGTCAAGCCTGCCGCAAGACGATGTGGTTCGCATGCGAATGGTGCCGGCACGATCGTTGAGCGATGCCCTCAGTAAAGCCGGCGGGAAAGAGCGGGGATATATAATGCCTCACGGAGCGCGGTTCCTGCCGCAACCTAAAGTCAGCTGACGCCGCCATGACGTCGGATCCTGGGTTCTGGAAAGACGCGCGCTTCAAGTCACCCATAGACACAGTGTCTGATTTACTTTTTCTTTAGCGGGGTGTATATCTTGCGCGCCTGCACACTTGCTTGATGTTCGGCGTCGGAATGAGGAGAACCGGTTATGAGAATGATATTGATTGCTGTTCTGTGTTTAGTTAGTTGCTTTAGCGCCGTCGCACAAGAACCGACTTCCGCCCTGGCGGAAAAGCGCGTGTCGCTCACTGAGCGCGCCATTGCTCTTGACGGCAGCGGCACACCCGCACTGGAAGCAACCTTAAAAACCACAGCTCTCAATGGCGCCGAGGATTCGCCCGTAACGAACATTCGTATGGTGGTAAGGAATTCCGGGACTGTGGCCTTCGCTTTCGTTTCGGGGTTGGTAACTTTTTATGACGGCTCCGGCGTGCGTTGCGGCGAAGGCCTATTCAAAGCTGACGCGTTAAGTGTCGATGAGTCTTTTGAAACTGATACGCCGGGAATTCGCATCCGTTGTTCACCGTCAACCTGGCGCATAGTGGCGAACAATCTTCTTCCGCGTGTGACCATGAATGGGATGAGTTCCGCCGGCGCCAAACTGGGCCGAACGAACTTGAATTTGGTTATTAGCGTAGATGGAGAGGAGCACCCAATTCAACTCGATAAACCGATGGTGGTTAAGTTAGGGGATACACAGCGCACAATTGTTTTGCGAGAGGCTCCTTAGTCGCGACCCATTTCCCGCCTTGACCCACGGGAGTTATGAGTTTTACGATCAACTTCAAGCACGAACTAACGAGAAAGCAGGGAACGTCTTATGGCAGAGAATAACGAAACCAAATGCGCCCATCCTGCCTGCGATTGCCCGCCAGAGAAAGACAGTAAGTACTGTGGCGAGTATTGCGAAGAGGCCGAGAAGTCGCACGTGATGGAAATTGGTTGCAATTGCCAGCACCCAGGCTGTTAGACCACTTGACGAGTGGAACCCTCCCCGATTATCCGCTTGATCCCTCAAAGCGATGCCCTCGTTCTGTAATTGGTAATCGCAATGAATTTGCAAGGTAGCCAGTAACGAAATCCAGAGTTCATAGGAAGTACGGCGGCGCGAGTGATCGTGTCGCCGTTTCTGTTGTTTGTTCGGCGGGTTTCGTTGCGCGAGCAGGCGCGTTACAGTATTGCGATGCTGGCGACGCTGATAGAGCTTCAACGACTGAAACGGCTGGAGCGAACCGGTTGGGCGCTTCGAGGCCTGCCTAACGGTACCGAATCGGTAGCCGCGCATTCGTTTGGCGTTTGCGTCACCGCTATGCTGCTCGCGGATGAAGTCAACGCGCGCGGTCTGGCAGTGAACTGCGAACGCGTGCTGCGAATGGCGCTGCTTCACGATTGGGCAGAGACTCGCGTAGGCGATATGCCGCGCACGGCTTCCAGTTATTTTGGCGCCGAAGCGAGAAGGGCCGCCGAGCAACTCGCTTTCGCAGACATTGTCAACGGCACAGCTTCCAGCGAGGCAGACTACAAAGAAATCTTTGCCGACTACGAAGAGCGACGCAGTTTGGAAGCGCGACTCGTCAAGGCCGCGGATGTCGTAGATTTGTTGGTGCAGGCTTACGCTCTCGAGAGATCGGGAGCGAGGGGACTCGAAGAGTTCTGGGAAGTAATCGATAACGCTGACTTCCAGCTTCCGCCGATCGCTAACGAGGTTGTGAACGAAGTTTTGCGGTTACTGCTGGCGGCTCGCGACAAGATCGATTGATGGCTCAGTCGAACCCGGCTTGCACGAAATTAATGGTCATGAGCAGAGCGATATCAGAACCGGGAGCGGTAGCGAGCGGTCGAAGAGTTAACTTTGAAAAACTATAAGTTTGCCAAAACGTATTTCACCAAACGGGAGTGGCTGGCCGGTCGCTATCGCTCCCGGTTCTGAATTTGAGCATTTTTCGTGCAAAGTCGGTCGAACAGACAAACGACATGCAAAGTATTCTTTTCGGATTTATTGCCTGGAAGAGCGTGTTACTCGGTGCATTAATTTTTCTGATCACGTTTTCGATAAGCCTGGCCATCGTCTCCGTCATCATGGTCAAGATTCCGCCAGATTATTTTCAGAAGGATCGGCCGCGGAAGCTGTGGGCTGACAAACCCAAAGCAGTGCGATACCTCGGTATCTTCGGAAAGAATCTTCTTGGCGTGGTCCTGGTAGTGCTGGGAATTCTGATGTCGGTGCCAGGAGTGCCGGGCCAGGGTATCCTGACGATCCTGCTTGGAATAATGCTGCTGGATTTTCCGGGAAAGCAGAAACTCGAACATCGGATAGTGAGCCGGCCAAAGGTGCTTGGTACCATCAACAAGCTGAGGCATCGATTTGGAAAACCAAAGCTTGTGCTCGACTAGCGCCCGGATAGCCTATTGAGTTCTCTTGAAGGGCCTGATAGCTCATTCCGAGCAGAGATGCAGTTCTAAATTTGCGGTTTCTTTAGTCTAAACGCGTTACGCAGCCAAACGAGATCGTAGAGTTTTTTGCCGGATCTATCGGTGGCTACGATTGTTGTACCAAAACGCGGCAAAATGTAATACAGACGTTTGTCGAAGGGCACGGGCAACACGCCGCTTCGAACCTCTTGCAATTTTCCTTGATGTAGGCTGTAAAAATCCAGGAACGAATCAAAGACCCCGTTCTTGTCATTATAGTTAACAGCGATCAAGTAATTACCGTCGGATCGCCTGAAGAGACAAACGTAAATGTCAGTCTGCGCACCATCACCCGGTGCAAATAGATAACCGTTCTTTAGATCTACAATCGCCCCGCGCTTCGGATCGAGCATCCAGTCGGAGACGCTGCTCACGGTTAGCTTCAAAATATTTGTTGGGCAGCAGCATATAGTAATCGACTACAGTTTGAGGCCGTGTCGGCTGTGGTACTTTGGCTTGAGGACCCGTGGCATAAGGCGCAAGACTGATGAAAAATTCGAGAAGCAAAAGCGAAAGGAATCTTGATGACATTCGTTTCTTTCTCTTTAGCCCAGCGGGCTTAGCAAACGCTTGCCAAACATTAATTGCTAAGAACAGATGTGGAGCGATTAATAAAAGCGAGGTCATGGCTGTGGTCGCACAACTATTACCTCGGGTAATGGCTTTCCAGGAGAGTAAGCGGAGTCGCTTGACGTGAGATATGATCCAATCACAAGGGTTGACGCCGTCGAGCCTGATTCCCCGTGGACGTTTAAAGCCACCACAGCCCAGCCCAGTAC
>DASZDU010000340.1:0-5292 GCA_035941655.1 Pyrinomonadaceae bacterium
CCGCGGTCTCATCCAGGATCCGCTGTTCGTCCCCGAACTCAGGAAACTTTTTCTAAAACAGATACGAAGGGAGTCGGGAGAGCTGCTCGATTCTGTGCTTGTGTCTTATTTCGAAGCTCCTCACTCATTCACGGGTGAGGACATGGTCGAGATAAGTTGTCATGGGTCACCACTGATTCTAAGGCGACTCCTCGATCTCGGGCAGAATTTGGGAGCTCGTCTCGCTGAGCCCGGCGAGTTCACACTCCGCGCTTGCAAGAATGGCAAGATGAATCTTACTCAGGCTGAAGCTGTCCGCGATCTGATCAATGCACAAACTGACGCAGCTGCAGTTCAAGCCTTGCGTCAGTTGAATGGCGAGCTGTCAGGCGCTCTTCAGCCAGCGCAGCATAAGTTAATTCAGATCATCGTCAGATTGGAGTCAGCACTCGAATTTGTTGAAGACGACTTGCCTCCAATCGAAGCAAGCCAGATCAAAAGGGACCTGGTGGAGGTAATAGAAATTATTTCCCGACTGGCAGCCACGTTCGCTTCCGGCCGTGCCTTGCGGGATGGAATTAAGGTGACAATTGTGGGTGCCCCCAATGTCGGTAAGTCTAGTGTATTCAATAGGTTAGTCGGTAGGGACCGCGCGATCGTAACGGACATTGCGGGCACTACCCGAGACACGATTTCCGAATTAATTGTCCTTAGCGGAATACCGGTTTCGCTGACAGACACTGCAGGGATTCGCTCCGCCGCAGGCGAGATTGAAGAGCTGGGAGTGGAGCGCACGCATCGAGCTGCGGCCGACTCAGATTTGCTTTTGGTTATGACAGACGGATCGAAGGAAACAACAGCAGAGGATCTCGCGATCATTGCTGAGGCCAAAGAAACAAAACATATCATAGCTGTTAATAAATGCGACCTACCTTTTCGCGCCAATCTAGATGGCGTGTTGGCGCTATCGAAGGTGGTCCATGTCTCGGCGGTGACGGGGGAAGGACTGGACCAGCTCTCGGCTGCTATAATCGAGCCCTTCGGGACTGTAGATTCGGAAACAGCGGGACTACTGATTACGGACAGCCGCCACTATGATCTGTTGCGGCGCGCGCAGAGTTCGCTGGAGAACTCAGACGAGTTGTTGGACCAGTCCGCCAGTGAGGAGCTGGTGTTGGTCGGCCTACACAGTGCGCTGCGATTTCTTGGAGAGATAACCGGCGAGACAACAGCAGACGATATACTGGCAGAAATCTTTAGCAGCTTTTGCATTGGCAAGTGATGATCGTATTCGACGAGACTTTTGATGTGATCGTAATAGGCGGTGGACACGCGGGCTGCGAAGCCGCCTCTGCCGCAGCGCGACTTGGTGCGCAAACCGCGCTCGTGACGTTGAACCTTGATTTGATCGGTCAGATGTCTTGTAACCCTGCCATTGGTGGAATAGCCAAAGGACATCTGGTACGCGAGATAGATGCGCTGGGCGGGATCATGGGTAAGGTCGCCGATCGCACCGGCATTCAGTTTCGACTCTTGAATCGTTCCAGGGGACCAGCCGTCCAGTCTCCGCGTACCCAAGCAGACCGCGCTCTCTACCGCACGGAGATGCGAAAGACCTTGGAGCACACACCGAATTTGCACCTCCGTCAAGGGATGGTTGTGGATCTATTAGTTGAAAAGGCGAAAATTCGGGGGATCGAAATGCAGGACGGTCGTCGAGTTGCCGCTTCGGCGGTAGTTATCGCGGCCGGCACATTTCTGAATGGCCTGGTTCACACGGGTAGACGAACCTACACCGCCGGTAGAGCCGGTGAACCAGCCTCGATTGAACTGGCAGAAACCTTGAAGCGATTGGGATTCCCGGTGGGGCGGCTTAAGACAGGAACGCCGCCGCGGATCGATGGAAGGACGGTTGACTGGTCTGCCTTCAAACCTCAAGAAGCGGACGATCGGCCCGTGCCGTTTTCCTTTTCAACCGAAAACATAACGCAGCCGCAGATCAGGTGTTATGTCGGCTACACCACAAACGTTCTGCACGAAAAGATTCGGGAGAATCTAAGTGAGTCGCCACTGTATTCGGGACAGATTAAAGGAGTTGGCCCGCGCTACTGCCCGTCCATTGAGGATAAGGTGGTTAAGTTCGCTGAGAAGGATCGCCATCAACTGTTTCTGGAGCCTGAAGGCCACGATACGAACGAGGTATACCTGAACGGATTCTCTACGTCTTTACCGGCGGCTCTCCAACAGGAGCTAGTACGAATGATTCCAGGTCTCGAAGAGACACGGATCATCCGTCCAGGGTACGCCATCGAGTACGACTATGTGGATCCCAGAGAACTTGGGCCCGATTTACAGTGCGGGCGGGTCGCCGGGCTCTTTCATGCAGGACAGGTAAACGGTACGACTGGCTATGAAGAGGCTGCCTGTCAGGGGCTGCTGGCCGGAATTAATGCCGCACGCCTGGTAATGGGAAGATCGATGTTTCGTTTGAGAAGGGAAGAATCGTACATCGGCGTCTTGGTGGACGACCTCATAACGCATGGCGTGGACGAACCGTATCGCATCTTCACCTCGAGGGCCGAGCATCGACTGGCCCTGAGATATGACAACGCCGATGAGAGGTTGTGTAGATATGGCCGAGACTTGGGACTCAGCGGGGACAATGACTGGGAGCGTTTCAACCAACGGCGAGACAGCATTGCAAGTACTAAGGCCGCATTACGGTCAACGCGCCTGCGGAGAACTGACGCGGCGTATTCGGCAGTAGCGGCGAGCCTGGATCGTGATCTCGGTGATTCAATTAGTTTGGAAGAGCTGGCACGCCGGCCTGGCGTGACAACGGAGTTGATTCACCGGTTGCTTAGTACGGAAACTGGCTCGAGTATGGCGATCGCGACGCTGGAAACCGCATTGGCTGACAACCTTTATGCCGGGTACATCCGCATGCAGCAAGCCGTAATTGAGCGTCTAGGACATCACGACCAAACTCCCATCCCACGGAATTTGGACTTTAGAAATGTAAATGGACTGTCGCACGAGATGGTTGAGCGTTTGGAGCGAGCGCGTCCGATGACGATGGGAGACGCGCGTAGAGTGTCGGGTCTTACCGCTGCCGCCCTGTCTACGCTTTATGTGGCCGCGAGTTCGCGGACTTGATGTTTCACGTGTCCCATACTAATCAGAAAGTACTCACACGTAACGGGACACGTGAAACACCTGACGGATCGGACCGCTAAAACAGACTTTCCTGTGCCAAGCTAGAAAATTTCCCCTACGTTATGTTAAGTTAGCCCTCACAATCCAAGCCGCTGATCTAGCCCTTTCTTACCTTAAATGTCGAAGGTTATTGCTATCGCGAATCAAAAAGGCGGGGTAGGTAAAACCACAACCGCCGTAAACCTCGCAGCCGTACTCGCGAGTATGCAGATATCCGTGTTGCTGGTCGACGCTGACCCTCAGGGCAATGCAACATCGGGGGTCGGCGTTCAGCGGGGAAGCTTCCGTAAGAGCATCTACCATTGCCTGGTATTAGGCGAGGGCGTCGAAGGAACGTTGCTGAACACGGAACTGCCCTATTTAAAGATTTTGCCTGCTAACAAGGATCTCGCCGGTGCCGAAATAGAGCTCGTGGGTGTCGAGCGTCGCGAATTTGGGCTCCGGCAAGCTCTTGAGACGCTCGGCGGAAAGTTCGAATACGTGATCATCGACTGTCCTCCATCTTTGGGGCTCCTAACCCTTAACGCGCTGACGGCGGCCAAGTCGTTGCTCGTGCCAATTCAGTGTGAATACTACGCGCTGGAAGGTGTAACCGAGTTGTTCGATACTTTGGCACGCATACGTCGGTTGCATAACCCTGGGCTGACAATCGAAGGGCTCCTTCTGACCATGTATGACGAGCGCACAAATCTCTCAGCGGCCGTAGCCAACGACCTGCGGGACTTTTATGGCCAACAGGTGTTCGAGGTCATGATTCCTCGAAACGTTCGCCTTGCGGAAGCGCCAAGTTATGGCAAGCCAATAACTCTGTACGATCCACATTCCAAAGGCGCCGAAGCCTATTTTCTTTTGGCGAAGGAGATAATCGCCCATGACACGAAAGCCGCTGGGTCGGGGGCTGTCAGCGCTACTCTCAGCTGAAGGTACGGCTACTGCTCCCGAACAGACAAACGACGTGAGGATAGATTTGATTGATCCGGGCGTCTCGCAGCCTCGGACTGTCTTCGACGAGTCCAGCTTGAACGAGCTCGCGAAATCGATTACCGCCAATGGTGTTGTCCAGCCGATCCTCCTGCGACCAAAGGGGGAGCGCTTTGAACTGATTGCCGGCGAGCGCCGTTGGCGGGCGGCAGAGCGAGCCGGACTAACAAGAATTCCAGCGGTAGTTCGCGAAGTCACTGACGATAAGGTACTGGAAATCGCCCTCATCGAAAACATTCAGCGAGAAGATCTGAATCCAATTGAAGAGGCCAACGCCTATAAGAAATTAATAGATACTTTGGGCTTGACACAGGAAATAGTGGCCGAACGAGTGGGCCGTGATCGTTCTTACGTCACAAACTATTTGCGGCTGCTTAAATTGCCACAGGATATACAAGAACTGCTCCAACGCGGAAAAATCTCGACTGGACACGCAAGAACGCTCCTGGCGGCAGAGGACCTCGCCACTCAACGCCGAATCGCTCGAAAGATAATCGACCAAGATCTTTCAGTGAGAAGCACGGAGCAGCTAGTGAGGTCGGCCGGGAAGGCCGTCAGCGGCCGGCGAGCTGCGCCCTCAGTAGGTGCTGAGGATGCCAATACCAGAGCGGCCGAAACCAAATTACGGCGACAGTTTGGAACAAAAGTGAGGATCCTGCAAGCACACCGGAACTCTCCCGGCAAGATAGAAATCGAATTTTACAATGACGCCGACCTCGCGCGCCTTTTCGACTTGCTAATGCCAGCAAGCTGACCAGCTGTAGTATGTACTGCCGGGTTCTTTGCAGCGCATGGTAACTTGTACAACCGCGGCGGACGGGCTGGTTTAAGGTGCGTTGAAGGTTGAACGGCTGACTGCTTTCTGAAGGCTGTGGTTGCTGGCGGCCATGAGTTCGGATTTGCGCCGAGAACTAACAATGGGTCGCTTGACCCCACTTTAGACGGGTGCTATGCTCCGACGCTTTTGAGTTCGAGCGACTTTGTTGGAGGGGTTGGTGTGATTGCCTTAGCGTTCGCAGGTAGTGCGATTCAGTTGGTACCGGATGGAACGTTATTATTCCATTTAGGCCTAATCATCTTGATGGTGAGCCTGCTGAATGCCACGCTTTTGAAGCC
>DASZDU010000341.1:0-3767 GCA_035941655.1 Pyrinomonadaceae bacterium
ACTAGATTTTCGAACATCCTTCTATCCTCCCTATTCGGCGCCAAAAGGGTCAGAACAAAAATTTATTCGTACGCTTCGTCAAAAGTATGATTGCGAAATGCAACAGCAATCGAATCTTTTCGACACTTCGGAAAGAAAGGAACCCGCACGGGTCAGTTATTTTGCGGGGCACAAAGAAACTGGCCACTTCAACGTACGAAACACCGTGCGTTCCCAACACTTCCCAAGGTCAAAGGGCACGATCGCAAAACGTATTTAATTGGCCAGCAACGAGTGCAGTCTATGCCGCATTTACAGCCAAAGTCAAGAGTAAACCAAAAGCTTAATCGTGCGTTTTCGCGACGTCAGTGCGCTTTACACCGGCCAACAACACCCGAATTAGAACCCGCATCGAACGCGTAAGTTCCCGCCTTCGGTTAGGCCGCGCGCGATGGTTTGCCGACGCCTTTGCGCTTGCCCTGGTTGAGGGGGGACGACTGAAGGCCGCTGTCACGCGGAGTCGCTGTTACTTTGTTCGCTGCTTCTACTTTTCGCTCCCACCAGACCATGATGGGACCGGCAACCGCAATCGTGTCGTATGTGCCGAACATAATACCCATCAGCAAGGCGAGCGAAAATGGCCGCAGGGTTTCGCCGCCAAGCAAAACCAGAGAGACGACCGAAAGAAAGACAAGTCCCGATGTGATCACCGTTCGCGAGAGCGTCTGGTTGATTGACAGATTGGTCACGTCGTAAAGACTCATGCGGCGATAAAGTTTACGATTCTCGCGGATGCGATCAAAGATGACGATGGAATCGTTAACGTCAAAGCCGACCAGAGTCAGCAGCGCTGCAATGACTGTCAGATTTATTTCGATTTGAAAGATTGAAAACAGGCCGAGCGTCACCAGCACCGTGTGGAAGACTGCCACCACAGCGGCCGCGCCATAGGTCCATTCAAAGCGGAACGCGATGAATAGCAGCATCCCAATCAGCGCGGCGATGGTAACCGCAACCGCCTGCGTGCGGAGTTGTTTGCTTGCTATGCGACCGACGGCATCCGTGCCCTCGATTTTGTAAGCAGCGTTGGGATCGTCGGCGAGACTTTTAGTCGGCTGCGCTTCAGGCCCAAAAGTGTTGAGGGCCTGTCGGACTTTAGCCCGCGCGGCGTCGACACCTGCTTGCGTCTCGGCTGCCTCTTCATCGGTACCTTGCTGGGGGACCTTGATAAGAAACTCGCCCGGCTTATCCAGGGCCTGCTGAATCACGGCATCGCTAATTCCGGCGCTGTGGACCTCTCTGCGAATGTCTTCAACCGAAGGGGCTTGTTTGAATCGAACCGTGACAACCGTGCCGCCTTTGAAATCGACGCCGAGATTGAACGCTTCTGTGCCGCCGGGATGAAACCGGTGCCGGTAGAGCGCAGTGCCCATCCCGGCCAGCATCAGCATAATAGAAAGGCCGATAAAGAATCTACGCTTGCCGAGCCAGTCAACGTTTACTTCATGAAATAGTTGAATCATTAGAGCTAAATGCTGAGCGATTCGGCGCGCCGCTGCTTTCTTCCCAAGAGCCAGATGAAGATCGTGCGCGAAACATAAACCGCCGAGAACAAGTTAACCAACAAGCCTAAAACCAGAGTCACCGCGAATCCGCGAATTGGGCCGGCGCCAAAAACGTACAAAAACAGAGACGAAACAATGGTGGTGACGTGCGTGTCGATAATGGTCACAAACGCGCGAGCAAATCCCTGCTCGACAGCAGACGGAATTGTCTTGCCCGAGCGAAGTTCTTCCCGGATACGTTCAAAGATCAGAACGTTTGAATCCACTGCCATGCCAATTGTCAAAATGATTCCGGCGATTCCGGGCAGGGTTAACGTCGCGCCGAACATTATGAGGCCGGCAATCATCAGCAACATGTTCAGAAGCAAAGCCACGACGGCGTTGATACCAGACCCGCGGTAGTAGATGAGCATGAACAAGACGACCAGCGCGAGACCAAGCACCGAGGCGCGCACGCCCGATCGAATTGAATCGGCACCTAGACTCGGCCCGACCGTGCGTTCTTCCTGATATTCAATTGGCGCCGGCAGCGCGCCCGAACGAAGGGTTAACGCGAGATCGTCTGCGGACTGCTTGGAGAATCGTCCAGTTATCTCGCCCGTGTCATAGATCTGCGACTTGATGTAGGCGATCGATTTGATTTCATCATTAAGCGACACGCCCATGTATTCGTTGATGTTGCTGCCGGTCCAGGCGCCAAACTTATCGGCGCCATTTTTCTTTAATGAAAACTGAATCTGGTAATCATCGGCTCCGGCGCTCGCCTGAATCGCATTTGCGTTGCGTAGCTCACTGCCATCGATAATCGCGGGTGATTCGACTACCACCCACTTCTTCGGCTGCGGCGCGTTCGGATTCGTGCCTGCCGCCAATTCGCTCCGTTCGGTGTATTGCAGCACGCGCCGGTTGGCAGGAATATTGCCGCCGCTGTTCAGCGATGCGATGGCTGCTTCCTTAGTGTCAAAAGTCTGGTGGGGCGCGGGACTGGCAGGACCAATTACGTGCACCAATTCCAGATGGGACTGGCCCGCCAGCAATTGCTTTACACGTTCCGGATCCTGAATGCCCGGCATCTGCAAAAGAATCTGGTGAGAGTTCTGACCTCCGTGATACTGCAGCGTTGGTTCGGCCACGCCGATCGCGTTAATGCGGCTGTCGATAATTCGGTAGGCTTGCTCGGTTGCTTGCTGCGCCAGCGCGGATTGTTGAGCGCCGCTCAAGCTCCAGGTTATGGTCCCTCCGGCAATCGACGCACCCCAGCCGGTGCGGTCGCCGAGATCTACCTTCTTCTCAACCGCTTCGCGAGCTGCTTGTGCCTTAGAAGCATCGGCAACCTCGAGAAAAACGCGATAATTCCCCGGGGATGTGTCAGAGCGGGCATCCTTCACTTCAATGCCGGCTTCCTTCGCGGCGTTTTGTGCGGCGGTGGCGCTGTCTTCGGTGAGACGTTTCAGAAAATCCTCGGTCTTAACCCGCATCACCAGGTGCGTTCCACCCTTGAGATCAAGTCCGAGATGAATATTTTGCCCAAGGTTCGCCTTGATGCCTGAGTAGGTTAAGTCTTTCCAGTGAGGACGGCGGCCATGAGGGCCAATAACGATGTAGAGTGCCACGATCGTAACGATGGCAATGACGATCGATCGCTGCAGCAGATTCTTCTTTTTCATCTAACCTGTCCGACAAACTTCGGTTTGTCGTTCCTGCATCTTGCGACAAACTGAGTTTGTCGAACTGAAAACGCTACTTCGTTTCTTCTGAGTCAATTCCCGCCACGGCAGATCGGGCAATTTCCAAAATCGTTTTGTCCGCACTGCGAACGAAGAAACTGGTGTCCTTCACCGCCGTGATGGTGCCGATAATCCCGCCTGTGGTGACGATCTTATCGCCCGCTTTCAAATCGGCGATCTGGGACTGGAGTTGGCGCTGCTTCTTTTGCTGGGGTCGAATGAGAAGCAGATAAAACACGCCAAAAACCAGCAGCATTGGAACCAAAAATCCAAAACCGCCGGCGCCTTGAAGGATAATTAGAGCGAACATATTTTTGCTGCGAGTGTCTCCTCAGATCCGGCCGCTACCGTCCCAGTTCGACGCGCGCGTTATTCCCAACCAGAGCTGAGTTGCTCAGTGAACTCTCGCCGAAATTTCGCGAATTGACCAGAACGGATAGCTTGCCTGACGTGCCTCATGGTGTCAAGGAAGAACGCCAAATTATGGTGTGTCAGC
>DASZDU010000342.1:0-1576 GCA_035941655.1 Pyrinomonadaceae bacterium
CTTCAACTTTCCGTTTTCGCCCTTAACGGTTTGACTTACGCCGCTTCTTTCAGGATCGTGTTAGCAGGATCCATGCTGACCGCAGTGGGCTGGCCGTCGAGTTTCATTTCTTCTGTCATTTGTTTGTTGGTCGGTCTAAGAACGATCCGGCGTTTGCCGCGAGACGTTAGGATGTCGATCGGCAACCCATTCGGAAAAGCCGGCTCGTGCTGAAGCTGCTCTAGCCTGAGTCTCAGGTTGTTGGTCTGGCGGTTCCAGTCCCAGGAAAGCTGGTAGACAGGATGGCCGGCGCCATAGATCCAACTCGCAAAAAAATCCTTCAAATCTTTTCCCGATGCGCTCTCCAGAGCCGCACGTAAATCCTCGGAGGTTGCCGTCGCATGCTTGTGCGCTTGGTAGTAAGTGCGAATGCCGCGGAAGAAGGCGGCGTCACCCAGTTCCGCTCGCAGCATGTGCAACACCCAGGCGCCCTTCTGATAATTGTTGGCATTGAGAAGTTTGAATAGGTCTTCAGTTTCGGTATCGTGGATGGGCGTGCGCGTCTGTTTCTCGTAATTAAAATATGAGTCCGCCTCCTGCTTCATGTATTGCCGAAACGTCGCCTCGCCTTCATAGCGCTGGATAAAAAGCCCGGCGAAATAGTCAGCAAAGCCTTCGCTCAACCAGAGATCGGCCCAGGTCGCCTCGGTAACTGAATCACCAAACCACTGGTGCGCAATCTCGTGCGCCACCACGTTCCTTAACCCGGGTCGAATTTTGAAGACACCGCTTGCAGGTGCATCCGGTCGCGTGGCGAATAGCGTGCTCGCGAAAACAATCGCGCTGGAATTCTCCATGCCGCCGAAACGCGTTGCGCCAACTATCAATGCCAGTTTCTCATATGGGTAGGGCGCTACGGTTTGACTAAAAAACTTCAGTGATGGATTAGCAGCCACAAACCCCTGCATTGCAAAACGTTTGTCAGGCTGCGGAACGTAATATGAAAGTGGTGTGACTTCCTGCGCGCCGGACTCAATCCTCGCGAAATCTCCTACAGCGATGATCATGCAATACGGTGGAATGGGAACTGACTCTGTGTAGGTCCACGTGCGACTCATACCGGAAGCGTTCTCGACGCGATCGAGTTTTCCGTTAGCCACCACGAGGTCGCGTGCCGGCACAGTGACCGAAAAAGTTACGGTAGCTTTTGCGGAGGGATGGTCGAGAGAGGGAATCCAATGATGCACGCGGTTGGGCCAGTTGTCGCCAACGGCCGATGGCTTGCCCGCTTTGTCGGCTGACAAAATCAATCCATCTTTCGGCTTACCATGGTACGAAACGACCACGACCAGCCTGCTTCCGCGCGGCAAACGATTATCGAGTTCGATATTGAGCAGACCAGCTGAGCGTTGGTACGGCGCACTTTGATTGTTGACGGTCACGGAGTCCACGGCTAAGTCACCGAAATCCAAATCAATTTTTCCGAGCGAGTCTTTTAGAGCAACAATGGTTATCTCGGTTTTGGCGCTTGTAATTTCAGTTAACGCGTCGTTGAAGGTGAGTGACACTTTGTAATTCGTTGGCTTCCAGCCGTCGA
>DASZDU010000343.1:0-8860 GCA_035941655.1 Pyrinomonadaceae bacterium
GTGCGCACCAGGGACATCGGCGGCACGGCGAAGACTGCGGAGTTTGCCGACGCAATCATTCAGAAGATGGTGTAATGAAGTCACATGACACAAGAGTGTTGCGCAAAAAGAGCGGGGGCAAGCCCACCTTCCCAACCGCGAGCTGATCAGAGTTCAGTTTGTGATCGTCGCCGGAAAGGCTTTCAACGTGGAAGCACTAGTACAAGTCGAGAGTCTCGAGGTCAGGAAGGCGGGCTTGCTCCCGCTCTTGTCTTCAATCTGATTGCCTTCTGCAGCAGAGCCGCAAAGATGGTAGAATTCAGTTTTACTTATGAGTACATCACTCAACGACAATCTTGCGACACCTCGCTCCACTTTGGTGGAGGACGGTCAGGCTTTCTATGAAACTCACCTAAAAACAGCGCTCGAACCCTCTCATGATGGACAATTTGTCGCGATTGAACCATCAGCCGCCCGCTATTTTCTTGGACAAACCGCTACCGCCGCGCTCGTCACCGCTCGCAATGCAATGCCCGAAAGCCAATTTTTTCTCACTCGCGTTGGCAGAGGTTTCGCGCACAAGACTTAGCGACTGATCCCACCGCCCTCAAGCGCCGTGTAAACCTCTGGCGCAAGCAATCCGAGCCACGGATCGCTCGCCGGTGTCAGAAACAATTCCGCATAGACTCTCTTGTTCAGCTTATGCACATCGCTTTCTTTGTCAGCGAGCTGCCAGCCATAGATTTTCGTGTGCAGCAGGTATTCGTTGCGCACCGTATCGAGGGCAACACTCTGTTGCAGTTTCTGTATCAGCACCGCGAAAGTCTTGTCATCATTCTTGCTTGAGCCGTCTGCTGATAACGCTTTGCGGGTTTGTCGCCGGATAAGGCCGATGCTGCGCGCGTCCAACTGTGCGTCGGCGATATGCAGCTGTGCAATTTTGTTCCAAGTGTCCGGGTCGGTAATTGTCTCCAGCTCCACCGGCGCTTCTATTACGGCCTTCAGTAGATTTGCTTCAGTCGTTCTTTTCGTCAGCGCATATCGCCCGGCCGCGATCGCTGTCGGTGTTCCTTCAACGTTTTGTTCCACGACGACCAGACCAACAGGAATCTTCCCACCTGTCTTTTGAATATCGGTATACCAGTCGACGTCAATCGCATTTAATCGAGCACGTGCATAAGAAACCTCGGGCTTACTATTTTGAGACTGAGCTGAATCCTTAAATGATCTTTCCATCTGTATAAGCGAACGCAGGAATGCTCCTGGCCCATACAGACCGGGCAGCGCGTCAATGAACCGGCCGTCGGAACCCAGAATGTAGTGGATGCTATTGCCGGTTAAGGTGCGCTCTAGTTTTCGCCCATCCCCAAAGTCAACAGTCACGCGCGGCACCGGCCGCTCCGACTCCCAGTAGAGAATGAATTTCTCACGTAACATGCTCGAGACTTCTGCGTTCGAGTAAAGAATCGTGCGGAAGAAGCGGCTGTTTGCGCAGCTGTACTCTTCGCTCAACTTCCCCAGCAAGCGCAAGGACAAAATCGGTTTGCCTTCAGCGCGCGCCGCCTTTTTAGCCTGAGAAAAGTCGGTATACCAATACAGGCCCGATAGATAGCTATCCTTCTGCTGGCTGACCGCATCGAGCGCTGCACTCAGCCGTTGCCACTCCGGAGTAGTTGCGAGCAACGGATTTGAGATTTGCTCATTTATCTCAATCGCATGAGTTTGAAACAACGCCTCTAAACCGGCGGGACCATGCGCACGCAATTCGGCGACAGCGGCGGTGGATTCTGCGGAGTTTTCTGATACTGCTTTGAGGGCCAGTAGCTTCGGATCAGTCTGAGCGAAGATGTTGGGGACAAGGATAAGCGATAACAACAGAAGGAACAGACCTGAGAACTTGGGCCTCATGAGAACCTCCAGGCGAGCTAGCGTGAACAGGAATGGGGAGTGACGTTTGGAATCGGAAAAACTAGGGCGGGTTGTCTTGTTTGGGTGGCTTTAGAGATGGAAAGAGCGGGGCAAGCCCCCCTTCCTGACCTCGAGCCTCTCCAGTCTCGACTGGCTTCAAAAAGCGTTGAAGGCTTTCAAGCAAAGGAGCAACCGAGTCGACTGGGAAAATCTCAGGGTCGGGAGGGGGCTTGCCCCCGCTCTTAGTTACTTGTCTCTTCCGAGACAAGCAGCAATCGCTGCGCGCCAAGTTTGAATTCTTCACCAGCTAACGACCCATACGCCGCCACTGGTTCGAGTCCGGCTGCGCGCAACAACTCCGCGAGTTCACGATAGGTGTAGATCCTTTGCGACGAGGGCCGTTTGTCGTCGATGCCGTCGCGTGTGAAGGTGAAGTCGTTGAACATTCGGCCTTGTTCGTGATCGTAACGGGTGTCGATGGTCGCCGTTATGTCGCCGAGCTGGATGGTCCGCTGCTCCAGCAGGTGAGCCAGCACGCATTCAGCGATTGCCGGGGCATCAAGAATGAAGCGCGCGCCCGGCTTTAGTGTTCGTGCAACTGCGTGAAGGAATTCTGCATTGCCCGCATCATCCAGGTAACCAAAGCTGTTCCCGAAACAGAAGGCGCCGTCAAATTCATTCGACCACGGCAACACTCGCATCTCGTTGTTGTGCCAATCAATCGTCACGCCGCGTTCATGTGATTTTTCTTTTGCTTCTGCGAGAAATTCCGTCGCGATATCAACTGCGGTTAACTCAAAACCAAAAGCTGCCAACTCGATCGACAACCGGCCGTTGCCGCAAGGAACGTCTAACACTTTCGCGCCTATCGGAAGGTGTAGCTGGTTATTGATGAAGTCAGCTTCCGCGTGCGTCTGTTCGTCGCTGATCGCAGCGCGCCAGAAATCCAGCGCGACGCCGTGAAAAAAGTTTTCCCACCAGTTTGTTGGCATTGATATCTCTTTGGAGTGCGCTGGCCTGTCAGCGCTTTGTTCGGCTGCTACCTGTCGCAGCCTGGGTAAGCTGAATTTAGCTGAACGACGCGGCGTCAAGCCACCGCCGAGTCAAAGCGCTGGCCTGTCAGCGCACTCCAAAAGTCTACTCATAACGAAGCGCTTCAATTGGATTCAGGCGTGCAGCTTTCCAGGCTGGCCACAATCCGAACGTAAGACCAAGACCCACTGACACCACAAAGCCCACCACCGGCGCCCACAGGGGAATGTGAGTGGGCATGATCATTTGTATCAGCAGCGCGATACCTGAGCCGGCGATGATGCCCAACGCTCCGCCGAGTCCGGTGAGCGTAGCGGCCTCGATGAGGAACTGGATGACGATGTCGCGGCGGCGAGCGCCGATGGCCTTCCTCACGCCAATCTCGCGCGTACGTTCCGTCACGGACACCAGCATGATATTCATCACTCCAATGCCGCCGATCAAAAGTCCGACGCTGGAGATGGCGACCATTAAAGCGAACACGCCGCCGGTAATCGCGCCAAACTGCGAGAGGATTTGCTCCGAAGTCGAAATACCGAAATTGTCCGCAGCGTCAAAGGCCACTTTCCTTCTGCGGCGCAAAAGATCGCGAACCTCCTCGACAGCTTCAGACATCAAACCCGGACGCGCCTGGGCCAACACGAAGTTATCATCCACGTCCGGATACAACTTTCGCAGCGTGAGGTAAGGCATGTAGACAGCCTTGTTCTCGTTGTTTGGATCTTCCGCTCCGATCAGAAAAACGTCGCGCTCGGCCAGCACGCCCACCACCGTGTAGCTGCGCCCGTTTATGGTCACCTGCTGATCCACGGCGTTAGCGAAAGGAAACAGGGTGTTGGCTACATCGCGACCAATCACCAGCACCTTGGCATGGCGCGCGTCTTCGTCGTCATTAAAGTAGCGGCCTTCAGCAATATTCGTTACTCCCATTTTGAAGTATGAGGGAGAAGCACCCTGCACGGCCGCGTTTGTCATTTCAATGTCGCGATGCCGTACGTTAATACGCTCTGTGAAAGGCCCGCCGAAGAAGTCTACGGGAGACATAAACGCCGCTGCGTAACTTATCGACGGGCATTCAGACTGCAAGGCCAGTAGGTCTTCGTAGCTGATCGGCTTGCGCATGCGCTCTTCCTGCGTGGGATTAATATTGAAACTAGGATCGAACCGGTAAATGTAGATGGAGTTAGTACCAAACGACTCGATCTCTTTTGAGACGCGATCGTCGATTCCAGAGACGAACGCAGCGATGACGATGACCGTCATAGTGCCGATGACGACGCCGAGAATAGTCAACAGCGAACGAAGTTTGTGTTGCCAGAGCGTGTCCAGCCCCATTCGCAAATTCTCGAATAAGTTGCTGCGAAAAAATTTCATTTGATTAATTCGCCAAGGGACTTCTTTATTCCGCTCTTAGCGCTTCAATCGGATCCAAGCCCGCCGCACGCCACGCAGGGTACACTCCCGAAATCAAGCCCACGCTGGCGGACACCGCCAGCGCTGCCGTTACTGCAAACAACGGCAATACTGTCGGCACTGGAGTCAGCGCGGCAACCATCTTGGCGAGCGCATAGGCGATGGCGATACCGATGCTGCCGCCTAACAGCGAGAGCATCGTCGACTCTGCCAGAAACTGTTTCAGAATGTCACTCCGCCTCGCGCCGATGCTCTTGCGTATGCCGATCTCTTTCGTGCGTTCGGAAACCGAAACCAGCATGATATTCATGATCACGATGCCGCCGACTACCAGCGATATCGAAGTAATGCCGATTGCGGCGACCTGAATGGTGCCGAAGATCTTATCGCGCAGCTCATTGATCGCGCTGGGAGTGATAATCCCAAAATTATCCTTCTCGTTGAACGAAAGCTTCCGCCGCGTTCTCATTATCGAGCGCGCTTCATCCACCGCCTGCTGGTAAGTTGCCGGGCTGGACGACGTGACACTCAGGTTAATTGAACGCCGCGAACCATAAATCGCAAGAAAGCTTGATAGCGGAATTGACACGTACATGTCCTGCGGTTGTCCAAACACCGAGCCTTTCGCTTTGCCGACGCCGATAATTTCAAATGGCCTGCCGTCAATGCGGATCGTCTGGCCCAGCGGGTTCGAGGTCGGAAACAATTTATCGGCAACGTCGGCGCCGATGAAGGTTACGTTGCGCCGGCTCTCTTCTTCGGTCTTGCTGAAGTAGCGTCCCTCACCGGCCTCGATGCGTTCAATCTCTGCGATGTTGGGTGTAGTGGCGCTGATGTGAACGCGAAAAAGACTTGTCGCTCCAAATTTGACGGCTCCAACGGTGTCTTCCTTGCCGCCAACATCCTGAATTGCTCCGCCACGAGCGCGAAGCGCAGCCGCGTCGTCAAGAGTGACATCTTTATTTCGTCTGCGCGCGGCGTTCAGCGCCTCGACACTGGAAAAATCGTCTATTGAAAACTTTGTAACTGAGAAAGCGTTGGTACCAATGTTTGCGATCTTCTCGTCGACGTAAGAGTTAAAGCCTTCGATCAAGGACACCACGACGATCACTGTCGCCACGCCGAAGATCACGCCGAGCAGCGTGAGAAACGATCTCAGTTTGTGACCGAGTATTGCGGAAACGGCGAGTTTAATGGCTTCCAGGAAAGGCATGGATATCTAGTGCATTGTTAGTTTGCGAACGACGATGGATCATCAACAACATGGTGTGAAGTTAGTACCACCTCGCGGTAACGCGTGGTGGGTATAACGTGCGGCAGCTTCCGCATTATCCCAGATGCGACTGATTCTTACAGGACCCACCCGCTACCGCGAGCTGGTACTGACCTCATTTCCCTGCTGAACGCTTCTTTTGCGAGCTCTTGGTTGACGTGGTTGATTCCAGTTGCGCACGGAGCTTTTTAGGAAGCTTTTCGAGGGTTAGTTGATACGCGTTCGTTAACAGCGGTTTCAGCTCACGATCAGGCAAAGCGTCAAACCGCTCGAGTCCCACCCAGTGATGGCGGGCCATGTAAGGCGCGGGAATTATGCCCTCTTGTTCTACCAACTCCGCAAACTTCTCCGGCGTGCACTTAAATGATAGCGCCACTCCATGACTCGGCTCCAGGGCTGCGACTGCGAACATTTTTTCACCGATGCGAAAAAGAAGGTCGTTGCCCCACTGAACTTTTTCATCCGTGTGGGGAAGCGAGAGGCAGAAGCTGCGAACCGATTCGATGTCCATAGGTGCAGTGAATAGTAAATGGTGAATAGTGAATAGTAAATACGCAGGTCCGCAAACTACTTAACGTTCAAACTCGTAGTCTCGTGATCCCAGCGCCAGATGTTGGTCTTTCCCGAAAGATGTACGCCGCCAAGCCATAAGTCGATACCGTTCAGGGTGACAAAATCAGCTTCGTTTCTTAACACGGATTCACCAGCTGCTGTCAGGCGGAATTTAGCTTTCTGCACTATGGCAGGCGTTAACATCCGTTCGATTAGAGTGTCTTTCGGAATGTCCTCAATCTCAAGTAATGGTTCCCGGGCGTTAATCATTTGCCACAGAGCGAGCCAGAACTGCGCGTCCCCCAGGCCGTAGACAGGTTCAGCTTCCCTGAACTTCAGAAACAGATCACTAAAGCCATTCGCACCGACTGCGATCAGTTGTAAGGATCGATTTTCAATGCAACCCAGGCCATTGTTTGAATTGGGGAAGCGTTGGAGATGAGCACTGAGTGCGGCGTCGAGGAAAGGAAGCGCGGACGTATCGGTTTGCAAAACTTTTTCAAGATCAGTCGGGGCCGGAGAGCCGTAAGCCTGCCATGCTACCTGGGCCAGCTGTAACTGTTGGGCGGTCACTTCCGCTCGCGTGGGAAACAATGAAGCGAACTCATCGGAAGTCAACTCACCCAGGCCATGGAAATTTTGTTTTCCGGGAAACTGGTTAATGCAAGTTAGGCTCAACTTTGTGGTCCCTGGAGTCTGAACGGCAAACCAGTCAAGCAGGTATAGCAGGTGCACCTGGCAAAAAAGATCGTGCTCAAACCATAGAACGACCTCCTCGTGATCTGAAATGGTCTTTAACTTTTCTTCCTGGCTCAGTAAGCCACGCTCACATTCTTGTAAGTCGACGCCGTAGGTTTCAGACAAGTGTTGCGCACGCAGTTTTCGCCAATCGTCGGCTGACAAGCCGGCAGGTGTTGGGCCGGTGATGAGCGATTCCCGCCACGCGAAGTGTTCGCCCGGAAGCGAAGATCTTCGCGCGATATTTGCGGAGCAGTCACCGTTGTGGATGTGAAGCATGGGAACCAACAATGGGGAAGAGGGGAAAAGGGGAACTGGTAAACAGGAAAGAATGAAAATTGTGACGTGCGGGTTACCCTTCCTCTTTACCCTTTACCCCCTCTTCTCCCGTTCTTCGGCCTTCACTTTTTCATCAAGTCCAGGACTGCGGAAGTCATCGCTTTGATGCCGGTACGCAAGGTGGGTTCAGGCAAAGGTTGAAAGAGGGGAGAATGCAGTGACGGTAACGACGTGCGGCTTTCTCTGCTCACTTTTACTTTCACCGGATCAACAGCTCCCAGCGTGAATAGTGTGGCTGGGATTTTCTGATTCAAACTAAGAACACCAAAGTCCTCACTCATCATCACCGGTTCCAACTTCACCACGTTTTCCTGGCCGAGCGCCTTTACAAATACCGCCGCCAGCCGCTCCGTCAATTGCGGATCGTTGTAGGTGGCACTGGTCATCTGTGTCTCACTGAACTTAACAATCGGCGCGCGGTCTTCGGGGATTCCCGCCGCCTGCGCAATTCCTTTCGTTATCCTCTCGATCGAGGCGAGCACTCGCTTCCGGACCTCTTCTTTGTAGGCGCGCACAGTAAGCTGCAAATCGACTTCGTCGGGGATGATGTTGTGTTTCGTGCCCCCGTGGATCGAACCGACGGTGACGACCACCGGGTCGAGCGGCCAGTCTTCGCGGCTGACGATTGTTTGCAGCGCCATTATCACCTGCGCCGCAACTACAATTGGATCCCTGGTAGCTTCCGGTCTGGCGCCATGACCGCCAAGTCCGCGAATTTTTATATCTACCGAAGTTGAACTTGCCATCGCAAAGCCGGGTGTGTAACCCACCTTACCGGCTTCCAGATCAGCGCTGTCGTGCAGCGCGATTACGTAGTCAGGCTTGGGAAATCTTTCGTAGAGCCCGTCGCGCAAAACCGCGCGCGCCCCGTCCACCACTTCCTCGGCCGGCTGCCCGATCAATACCAGCGTTCCCCGCCATTGATCTTTCAATTCGGAAAGCAGCTTCGCGGTGCCAAGCATGTTTGTTATATGTATATCGTGTCCGCAGGCATGCATAACACTGACTTCCTGGCCGGCGTCGTTCATCATTTTTACTTTGCTTGCATAAGCCAGGCCGGTGTTTTCATTGACAGGCAGAGCATCAAGCTCGGTACGCAACAGTACAGTCGGGCCGGCACCGTTTTTCATTACCGCAACCACGCCGTAACTGGTCCACTCAGCCTGCTCATATTTCCCCACGCGCTCGGTAACGGTGTAACCCATCGCTCGCAACTGCGTAGCAAAAAAGGCGGCAGTCTTTTCCTCGTGATGCGAGAGTTCCGGCGCGGCATGTAGCGTCTTGTAAGTCGTGACCAGCGCGGCAAGGTCGCGATCAATCAGCGCGTCGAGGGATTGCTGAGCTGATACATTGGCAGTTGCGGTCGCCAAGACACAACAAAGAAAAATCATTAAGCAGCAGCAGATCTTATTTCGCATTAGGTCTCCCATCCGTCTGATTTGACTACTGACTACTGCTTGCTGACTACTTCCGCATCAACTGTGGAACAGCCTGATCAGCTCACTGATCCGTGCCATGTGAAAATCGTCATGTTCCGCCTGAAAAAACAACATGTCTACCAAACGCATGGGCGTATTAAGACGCGGATGATGAGCGACCGCGGCAAATCTTTCGAACGGAAGACTG
>DASZDU010000344.1:0-4133 GCA_035941655.1 Pyrinomonadaceae bacterium
GCACACACGCGTCACGCACAACTCATTAGGTTCTATAAAGTTCAAGGAGTGGGATTGAAACTAAGAAGAGCTGGGAGTAGATCGCGCGATGTCTAGTCACACGAAAACGTTTATGGATCAAAACTCCGACTTATGGATCGAATGAGGAATTTGGATCGAAGCCGTTGTCAGAGGCTGTGGGTCAGCATCATGGGGCAATCACTTGCGTTTGTCGGTACCGGCGATAGGAGCAAGTCCACGATCTTCTTGTAACCTTGCTTGCGCGCTCCATCCAATGCGATACCACCATCGGCCCTGACACATACCTTCGCTCCCTTTGCTAACGAGATCTCAACAGTGCCCTCGTGGCACTACCCAAAGAACTTTTTATTGACTTAACCGCTTATTTCAGTATAGAGTCCGGTCGCAGTTTTTGACGTTCGTCGTTTCACTGCGATTCACCCTCTCTTTGATTTAAGGCTTATCGCGCCCCTTCAACTTTTCCAAGGAGAAACTCTTATGAACAAGATACGCTCGGTTCTTGCTCGCTACCGTCTACTAACAAGCGTTTTGGCACTTGCGCTCGCGCTGGGCGCTCTTCCTTATACGCCAGCGACTGCCGGGGACGAGGTGGCCATGGAAGAGGAAGGAGGAGGAGAGTGGCGTTGTGAACACATGGGTTGTGTTCGCTGGGTAGATAACTACTGTTACAGTAAGCGGATTTGCTGCGTGGACGGTCGAGGCGGCTACGTATGCTATGACTCCTAAGGCTCGTGCTGCCTGCTTAGGCGGGGAAGCCTGCGGAGTTGCTGAGGCTTGAACTTGATACTTGCTGCGCCTGCGCGCCTGTTGCGGACAGTGCAGACTGCGTGGGCGTGCCGTGAAAGAGTCAAAGAATCTGCCTTGACTCAGCGAGGCAATATCTCCTTTTCCGTCAATTGGGAGAGGCCCGTTCGGTGGTCAGGCCGAAGAGAGGAGTGGGAACAATATGAGAGGACCGAGGAGCGTGAACTTCCATCAGGGCAAATCCGTCGCGTTCATTCTCATATCACTGGTATGTTTATCAGTGCCTCCAGTTTCAACTCCGGCGCAGACCCCTGCGGAGAGTAAGCTTCAAGCAAAGTCCAGTGAAAAAGAAACAAGTAAAGTCAGCGAGGCTGATTCGCTTGATGCTGAACGACGCGCTTTTGCACTCTCGCTTGTTACGTCGCTCGCCGAGGAAGCGCGGAGCTATCATGACTTGGCTCTTCGTCCTCGGGTGTTGGCACGCGCTGCTGACACGCTGTGGGATGCCGACAGCGACACAGCCCGAACCCTTTTCCGTCGAGCGTGGGAAGCTGCGGAGAAAGGGGACGCTGAAGAAGTAACCGTCAAAACCAAGGATAACCCTCCGTCAATGGTAATTGCTTTGAGGCGCAGGAGCGGTCATGACCTCCGCTCGGAAGTCCTAGGCATAGCCGCGCGGCGGAACCGCATACTTGGTGAAGAGTTTCTAGCAAAACTGAAAGACGAAACCGAGCGGGAGGCAAAAGACTCCAAGAGCTCGGAAGCTGCGTCCAAAAGACTTCAACTCGCAGGCAAGCTCCTTGAAGATGGCCAGATCGAACTTGCGCTGGAGTTTGCAACGCCGGCTTTGGATCAAGTGAACGCGAATTCGATCGGTTTTCTTTCCGCGGTGCGCAGAAAGAATCCGGAGGCTGCGGACCAGAGGTTTGCGTTTCTAATGGCCCGCGCCGAGTTCGATCCTTCGTCCGACGCAAATACGGTCTCGGGTTTGTCATCCTACGCTTTTACCCCGGGTTTTTACGTGGCTTTCTCTCCTGATGGCGGCGCCAGCTGGACGCAGGGAGACTCCGTAAGTACATCTCCTCCTAATCTGCCTCAGGCCCTCCGTAATAGATTCTTCCAGGTAGGCGGCGTTATTCTGCTGCGGCCATTGCCACCGCCCGATCAAGACTCCACTTCTTCGGGACGCGCCGGAAAATATATGGTAATCAAGCGACTACTTCCCCTTTTCGATCAGTACGCGCCTGACACCGCGTCGGCGCTCCGCGCACAACTGTCGGCTTTGACGGCCGACCCGTTGACAAGAGCGCAAGGCGATGACAGTTCCTTATTAGTCAACGGCCTCCGGCCAGAAGAGACCGGCGGGAATGTGTTAGAGAAAATGCTGGATCGGCTTGATCATGCGAAGACTTCTCGGGAGCGGGATTCAATCTACGCTGATGCGGCGGTCACGTTGGCGAATCAAGGCGACCCCCATGCGCAAGATGTGGCGGACAGAATCGACGACTCAGATCGCCGGACTCAGGTGCGTCAATACGTAGATTTTGAGTTCGTCCAACGCGCGATCAGAAAAAAAGAGGCGTTGGAAGTAGCTCGCCTCGCTAAAGGCGGACAGTTGACGCACACCCAACGCGCCTGGGCTTACACGCAGGCGGCGCGGCTGTTAATGAATTCACAGCGGCAGCGCGCTATTGGGTTTCTGGAAGAGGCCGCAGATGAGGCGCGACATGTTGACGGCGACGACCCGGATCGCACTGTCTTGCTGATCGGCGTGGCCACGCAGTTTATTACCGCCGACGGGGTTCGCGCATGGGAGATTATCAGCGAAGTGGTCAAGGCGGCGAACGCGACTGAAAAGTTTACCGGGGAAAAGGCGGAGCTTACAATTCTAATGATGGCGACCAAAAGCGGAGTCAAATTCACCAGAATCGGCGGCAAGGATTTTGGCCTTTCTCAGATGCTTCGGTCGCTTACTAAAGTAGATTTATATCGCTCGGTCGACTTGGCGAAGAGCTTCAAAAACGACGCGCCGCGAGCAGTTGCTACATTGGCGATCGCCAGTGCAGTGCTGGAGAAGTAGGGTTTTGCGTGGACACCTAAGGACGTTGAGGTAATTCCTCAAGAGTACCGTCATGCCAAACAATGTCAGGGCTAACCTCGAATTGGGAGCGCAAATCGTCATCGCCATCGCTATTGTTGTCGTGGCGGGCGTGGTAGTAAAGCGATCTCTTTTTCCGCGACAAGTAAGTCCCGCAAGCTTGCCGCGAATCACCGTCGGGGAACGACTGAATGTTCCTAACGTTGACTGGGAACAGAATAAAAAAAGTATCGTCTTTTTTCTGATGAAGGACTGTAAATATTGCAAATCCAGCGCGCCGTTCTATCGCCAGTTGATTGAGGACGCCTCGAAACGAAACGTGAAATGGCTGGCGATCCTTCCCAGTTCAGTTGAAGAAGGAAGTAAGTATGTTCAGTCACTTGAACTTCCGATCGAAAACGTGCAAACCGGTTCCTTGTCCTCTTACAAGATACCTGGCACTCCGTCAGTTTTGTTTGTGGACAAGGAGGGAATAGTGAAGAGCGTTTGGATTGGTGCCGATCCCGGTCGAGAGAGGGAAATGCGAGACGAACTCGTCGCGTTATTTGATGCGAAAACCTCTAACGAGGTTCCAGCGAAACAAGAGCATTGAACAAATTGGACGGAACACAACAAGCTCAGTCAACCACTCCCGTTTGCTGATATGTGAAAGCCTCGCAACTAAAGAAGAAAACATCCAATCCAGCTATATTCGGTAGTGCCTTAATATATTAGGACATCTACCCCGCGTTGCCGTGTATTTTCAAAACTGCGGACCTGTCAAAGTCGTTCGGCGGAGTTTTACGTTGTCCCGGAAGCCGACTTGCATTCCGAGCCCGGTAAGTCAACAACGCTGTGTGACGCCTGCACAGGCAAGATTCTGATACGGCTGAAGTCTGGTAGGGCTTTTGAGGCAGAAACGTCGTTTGCCTCATAAATCGGCTCATAACGCTCTTATTGGATCAAGGCCGTTGTCAGAGGCTTTGCCTTAATAAGGCGATCTGCCTCAATAAGCTCGCGCCTGTCCCAAAAAGCGATTTTTATGTGGCGCGTGTTTTCGAAGTCACTCGCCCGGCCGTTAGTGGTAGGCTTGGCGAGCAAGTGCGTAGCTCTCTCAAAAACTCCATCGCAGCAAAAGAACGGTTATCACCATTTATGAGGCAAAGCCGTTGGGACGTTGGGACGTCGGGACGGGCTTTGCCTTAAAAATGTTCTTGGCTTCGGTCCGCGAAGCGGACTAAATGAAAATAGCCGAGTCCCGACTGGTCAGGACTGGGGATGAGGTCAGTAC
>DASZDU010000345.1:0-3375 GCA_035941655.1 Pyrinomonadaceae bacterium
AAGTAGTTATTAATCACCAGTAGACGCGTGGTGAGTTTTTTTACACAGTCGACCGGCGACGTCGGTCAAACTTCCATGACGAGATCTGCCCGCCAAGCCTGAAAATTCCTACGTAATTTTTGACTTTTCAAAAACTAAAAAAAGAACTTGCGAAACCAAACAGTTGCGCATATAATTGCAACCAATCGGTTTCATAAACTGACTGGCAAAAAATGAGAAGAGATGTTTTCCAAGCCATCGCCGACCCGACAAGACGAGCAATCATAGCTCTGCTTGCCTTGCAGGCAATGACGCCAAACGCACTTGCCGAGCATTTTGACACGACGCGGCAGGCAGTATCCAAACATCTGAGAATACTGACCGAATGCGAACTCGTAAAACAAGAACATCAAGGCAGAGAAATTTACTATCAACTGGAGATCGAAAAAATGAAAGAGATCGACAAATGGTTAGAGCAGTACAGAAAGATCTGGGAGACCCGATTCAGTCAACTTGACGACGTACTGGCGACGATCAAAAAACAGAAAGACGAAAAATAAACATGCAAATGGATTTTATTGTCGACAAACAGACGAAGACGGTCTCCATAACCAAAGAATTTGCGTACAACCTTTCATTGGTTTGGGACGCATATACCAAACCGGAACTTCTTGACCAGTGGTGGGCACCTAAACCCTGGACGTCACGAACAAAGGTTATGGACTTCAAGGTCGGAGGACGGAGATTTTATGCAATGGTAAGCCCCGAAGGTGACGAGCGCTGGGCCGTTCAGAAATATACCTCCATTACGCCAAAAACCAATTTCAAGCTCTTTAACGCCTTTGCCGACAAAGATGAGAATCCTGAATTGCCGGGTTCCGATTGGGACCTGAATTTCAGCGAGCAAGACGGAACGACGAGGGTCAGCATCTCTATTTACAACGAGTCGCTGGAACGCTTAGAGAGGATGGTCGAAATGGGCTTCGTTGAAGGAACGAAGATGCAGTTGAAAAATTTGGAAGAACTGCTGGCGAAGTTATTGCGGGCAAAGGAGACAAAACAATGAGAAAAATAATGAATTGGAATCCAAACATGAAGACGACAGCTTTTTTCGTTTCGATGCTTATGACAATGCTCCCGTCGGGGATCGTGTCGGGGCAGCAGAAACCGACGACGGGCTACGCGCCGGTTAATGGGCTCAAGATGTATTACGAAATTCACGGGAGCGGCGAGCCCGTAGTGTTGCTGCACGGGGCGTTCATGACCATCACCAACAACTGGACAACTCCATGGGGTAACGGAGCGACGGACTGGATCGGCGAGCTTTCCAAAACGCGGAAAGTGATCGCCGTCGAAATGCAGGGCCACGGGCGCACGGCCGACATCAAACGCGATTCCAGCTATGAAAACCTCGCCGACGATGTGGCTGCGCTGCTCGATTACCTTAAGATCCCAAGCGCGGACATCATCGGTTACAGCTTGGGCGGCGGCGTCGCGATGCAGTGTGCGATCCGCCATCCGGAGAAGGTTCGCAAGGTTGTCAGCATTTCAGCCCGGTTCCGCCAGGACGGCTTGGTCAAGGAAGGGCTCGACGCGTTCCCGAAGCTGACGCCCGAAGCGTTCAAAGGCTCGCCCATCGAAATCGAATACAAGAAGCTGAGCCCGACGCCCGACAAATTCGCCGATCTTGTAAATCACATCAAAGCGATGGCTTCGAGACCGTTCGACTTCGGCGCCGACAAACTCAAGGCCACCAAAGCGCCCATGTTCTTCATCCACGGCGATGCCGACGGCGTGCGGCTCGATCACATTTCGGAAATGTTCAGCCTGAAGGGCGGCGGGATCTCTGGCGACCTGGGGAAGCGCTCAGCATCGAGATTGGCCATATTGCCTGACACAACACACGTCACGCTGATGAACCGCATGACAACGATCGTTCCGATGATTAACGACTTTCTCGATGCCAAGCCATAAGTAAGCAACCCTAAATTTTATATTTATATGAACGTACAAGAACAAATCAAAGAGTATCTTGCGAGCCAACCTGAACCAAAACGCGGTGAGATGCAAGCGTTGCACGACATCATTCTGCAAGTAATGCCAGCATGCAAGTTATGGTTCCTGAATGGTAAGAACAGCGAAGGTAAAACTGTTTCTAATCCTAATATTGGATATGGACTTGACACCATGAAATATGCTGATGGAAGAACCAGAGAGTTTTATCAAATTGGTTTGAGCGCCAACAAAACTGGTATCTCTGTCTATATCCTCGGTATCGAAGATAAGAAATACTTAGCCGAAGTTTATGGAAAAGAACTCGGCAAGGCGAACGTGACCGGGTATTGCATTAGGTTCAAAACTCTAAAAGATATAAACACTGATGTGCTTGAAGCGGCAATCCGTTTTGGGTTTGAGAATCAGAATGAAAAGCAAGCTGATGATTGAGCCGAAATTATCGCCGGCAAAGGCCTTCAGCTGCGGCGCGCGATCGGCATTCAAGCCACGAAGAAAAAGGATTACTTGAGAACCATGCTATCGCGCCATCAGCTGCAAGCGTTTGTACGGCAGCGCGGCGATAAGATCAATTACCGCGATATAACCGGGCCTTCTTGTACGCGGCCTGCGCTTCACCTTGCCTTCCGACCTCCTCGAGAAAGCATGCGTATGATTCCCAACGATCAGGAGATTCAGGCTTATACCACGGAGATGGATCTGCTCCACTTCGCCCAACTTTCCCCTGCATGAGAATTTCCTGATTCCCCCCTTCCTTCGTTCCCATCTTCGCACGGGAGCCCACCGACGCAACCTCCATTACGCAGGCTCCATTCCGGTTCTCCACTTCGTTCGACCTTCCAGGTGCATCGCTGTGCGCCACCCGTGCTTCGACTTCGCGATCACTGAACAGTTAAGGAATGCAAGAGCAGAAACGGCTGGTATTGACATTCTTTATGAAAGCGTTTATCTACCATCTACAGAATGTCTATAGGAGAAGGAGATGGCGCGAAGGCAAGTTGACCTGTTGCAAGGTACGCTGGATCTTCTGGTGCTGAAATCGCTGGCTCTGGGTCCGCTGCACGGACTAGGCGTTTCACATCGAATCGAACAGATCACGAAGGGAACCTTCCAGGTCAAACCCGGCTCACTTTTCCCTGCGTTATACCGAATGGAAGAGGCCGGCTGGCTCAAATCGTCGTGGAGTGAGTCAGAGAACAATCGCCGCGCAAAATATTATCGCCTTACCGCAGCCGGTCGGCGCCAGCTCGACACGGAGACGCAGGACTGGCAGCGGATTTCGCTCGCGATCACCAGCGCCCTAAAGGCTACCTGAGGAGAAGCAATCGTTGCCGTTGATTCCTCGCCTGACCAGCCTCTGCCGCAACCTGTTCCACAAGGAGC
>DASZDU010000346.1:0-13335 GCA_035941655.1 Pyrinomonadaceae bacterium
TTCAGGCTCAAATCCACACGGGCCGGACGAAAATATTCGCGTCGACGATTTTCTGCAGAGCATAAAGTTTATCGGGCGGGTCATTCATAAGCTGGGCGAGACTAAGAGCAAGACGAGCGGGATAACAAAAAGAGCGGGAGCAAGCTTTCGTGAGCATTAGCTAGAAGGCAGAAGGCACAAGCAGTAGGCAGAAAATAGCGAAGCAGTTCGTGGTTTCTGCCTACCGCCTACTGCCTTCTGCGTTCTGCGTGAGATCCAGGAGATTTGGCTTGGCTAAGACAGCGTCCGTCGGACAGCAGATCGAGAAACTACGGGAAGAGATTCGGCATCACGAAGAGCTCTACTACGTTCTCGATAATCCCCAGATCTCCGACGCGGAATATGACGTACTGCTCGAAAAGCTGCAAAAACTAGAGCAGAAACATCCCGATCAAATCACTGCTGACAGTCCTACACAACGCGTTGGCGGCCGGCCGGCTGAGGGTTTCCCCAAGGTCGAGCATCGCCGCCCAATGCTCTCACTCGACAACAGCTACAACATCGAAGAGTTGCGTGCGTTCGACGTGCGGTGTCAGCGGTTGGCTGAAGGCAGGAAGCTCGAGTACGTGGCGGAGTTGAAGATTGACGGCCTGTCGCTCGCGCTCCATTACGAGAACCAACTGCTTTTACGCGGCGTCACACGTGGCGATGGACGCATCGGTGAAGACGTTACTCAAAACGCGCGAACGATTCGCAGCATTCCGCTTAAATTGCGGCCTAAGATCTCAAATCTCAAATCTCAAATCTCAAATTCCGACACTGCGAACCTGGAAGTGCGCGGCGAAGTCTTTATTCCTCGAAAAGTGTTTGAGCGAATCAATGCTGAACGGGAGGAACTGAGCGAACCTCGCTTCGCGAATCCACGAAACGCCGCGGCCGGAACTATTCGGCAGCTCGACCCGCAAATCACAGCAAACCGTAAGCTGGAAATGTTTGCTTACGATCTGCTGGCAGGAGAGCGCAAGCCCTTTGCCACGCACTGGCAAGCGCTTGATTGGTTGGAAGCGGCCGGCTTCAAAGTCAGTGCTGAGCGAATGCTGTGCAGTTCAATCGAAGAAGTCATCGACTTTGCGGCCAGGATTGAAGCACAACGCGATGATCTCGACTACGAGATCGATGGACTGGTCGTGAAGGTAAATTCGACCGCGCTCCAGGACGAATTCGGCACGACCAACAAAGCGCCGCGCTGGGCAATCGCCTACAAATACGCCGCACGGCAGGCGGAAACCAGGGTGGTTTCAATCGTCGTGCAGGTGGGACGGACTGGAGCGTTGACACCGGTTGCGAATCTTGAGCCAGTCAGCCTTGCCGGGACCACGGTTTCGCGCGCTACTTTGCACAACCCGGACGAGGTCAAGCGCTTGGGAATTCGCATCGGCGATTGGGTACTGATCGAAAAGGGCGGAGACGTCATTCCCAAGGTGCTCAAAGTTATCGAATCGAAGCGAACGGGAGCAGAGAAGGCGTTTCGGATGCCGAAGCAGTGTCCGGTGTGTGGTGGCGAAATCTCCAGGCCGGAGGGTGAAGTAGTTTCGCGTTGCGTGGCGGCCGATTGTCCCGCGCAATTGATGGGGCGCCTGTTGCACTTTGCTTCGCGGCGAGCGATGCGCATTGAAGGTCTCGGTGAAGCGCTGGTCGATCAGTTGGTGGCCAGCGGCCGAGTGCGTGACGCAGGTGATCTTTATAATTTGACGCTCGACGATATTGCTGCTCTGGATCGGATGGCAAAAAAATCCGCCTCAAATCTGTTGGCGCAAATTGAAGAAAGTAAGAAGCGCGACCTTTCGAATCTGATCTACGCGCTGGGACTACGACACGTCGGAGACCGCACGGCATCGACGCTCGCCAGGCAGTTTGGTTCGCTCGAGGCGTTGAGCAAAGCGACTGTCGAGGAGCTTGATGATGTGCCCGAGATTGGGCTGACCGTGGCGCAGAGCGTGCGCGATTGGTTTGACGATCCGGGGAACATTGAACTGTGCAAACGTCTGGAAGCCGGTGGCGTGACCACGACAATTGAAAAAAGTGCGCCAACTGACGACACGCTCTCCGGCAAACTGTTTGTCCTAACCGGGACGCTGGCTGGGTATACGCGCGACGAAGCACGGCAGGCAATCGAAGCTCGTGGCGGCCGCGTGACTTCTTCAGTCAGCAAGAAGACTGACTATGTCGTGGCGGGTGACGAAGCAGGCTCAAAACTTGATAAAGCCCAGGAGTTGGGCGTGACAGTAATTGACGAAGACGCTTTCAGGGCTCTGCTGGCTTGAACGTAGTCAATGCGGAAAGGACGGTCGCGTGCCGGGAGCAGGGATCCTGCCTGCATTGAGCACCGCCAGGCGCGAAGGGTCTTAATAGGAATACTATCGCGCTTCGAGCTTATTGCAGGCAGGATGCCCGCGCTCCGAGCGTCTGGGCTCCCAGCTGTGAGTTGGATGTGAGATATTAGAGCTGAAATTATTTTGACCGGGAGATTGTATGGCAAATACGCAAGACAAAAACATGCAAGCTGATGCGCAGAAACTCGAATTGCTCTATACGCTTTTCTGCGATGACGTTCGCCTTGAAGTCGGCAATAAACTCTCTTTCATGGGAGTATTTCAAAACATCATGGTGCAGCAGATGCCCGTGTCTTTAATTAAGTTTGCGGTTGTCAATCACTGGCGTGGTGAAGGCACTCATCTTTCTGAGGTTAGAATCCTGACGCCGGATCGCCAGCATCATATTGTT
This sequence comes from Pyrinomonadaceae bacterium, assembly GCA_035941655.1. Classification (GTDB taxonomy): domain Bacteria; phylum Acidobacteriota; class Blastocatellia; order Pyrinomonadales; family Pyrinomonadaceae; genus PSRF01. The sequence continues at coordinate 2,764 of DASZDU010000346.1, forward strand.
GCCTCTCAGCCGACAAGTCTGGAGATCGCTCCGGGAGGGTTTGCAGACAATATCAGTTTTTTTGTGAATGTAACTTTCCCGGCCGCGGGCCAGTATTGGGTGCAAACACTGGTCGACTCGAGTTTATTCGACGAACAGCAGTTGACGGTTTCGGACGGGCGTGAGCCAGTCGCAGACACTTCATCACAGGCGGTTAACTAAGAATGCGGGAGCAGTTCAGAGCTTGTGTTCACAGGCAACACCACCTGAAGGTTGAACTCTAAACTTCTTGAGTAGCAACGAACCGTGCAACACTCTTCGCTGCGAGTGCGTGCGCCAACCTAATATTCAATTCCGTAAAGTTTGATCTTCGAGTTAAGGGTAGTCGGTCTGATATTCAGTAACCTTGCCGCCCGCGCTTGATGCCCGCCCGTCTGGTCAAGCGCCAGCCTGATTAGCCCGGTCTCAAAGCGTTGAACTTCGTCATAGAAATCCACGCCCTCGGAAAAGTTCATGGCCTCGAAGCGATTGGTTTCATCGTTAAATGCCTTGTCCCGAGCCAGCTTTTCAGTTTCTCGCAGCAGCGTATCAGCGAGTTCACGCAGGCGCTGGACTCTATTGGGTTCCCTTCGGCGAGCTATCCTCAGTTGAAGGTGAGACGCGGCTGCGTATGGTTCGGGCGCCTGGTGATCGCGATATTCTCCACCGGCTTCGATGGCCGTCGGGACGGAACCTACTCGTTCAGTTCTCATTTGGAGCACCCCCCTTAGACCTTCCGCGGATCTGCTTGTTATTGAAGACGCTCAGCGCTCTGTAAAAAAGAACCGCATAGCGTTTTCTGTTATACGCGCCTGAGCAGACTCAGTTCCAAAATAAAAAATAAAAAGCGAGCGTTAGTCTGCGATCCCAAATATGAGATTCGGAGACTAGATGCTCGCTTTTCGTTATAACCAAATTGGTGCGGATGAGAGGACTTGAACCTCCACGATGTCACCATCACAGGCTTCTGAGACCTGCGCGTCTGCCAGTTCCGCCACATCCGCCTGGGGTGAATTCATTATGCGAAGCGGTCGACGGAGTGTCAAGAATGCAGTGTTAACTGGGCCGCGGATTTACGCGTCATAGGCGCGGATCAGACAAGACCAGAACTGCGGGTCTTCTTGTCGATTTCTGATCCGTGTGTGTACGCGTAAATCCGCGGCAAATTCTCAGCGCGCCTAATTGTGATTGCGACGATAACGACGGTTGCGCACCCAGGTGTCGCTCAAGTTTCTATTGCGGCTTCGATGGCGTCGATTTCGGAAAATCAGATTGCCGAGGCTATCCCGCCGTGGTCCGCGGCCGTCAACACGACCATCCCGAGCATCATGGCAATTGACAAACTTGCCGCATTTGTTGTGGCTGCTGCCAAATATTCCGCCCCTACGATGGCTACGTCCGTGACCTTTACCTTGGCCCAATGCGGTTGCTGGAATCATTACGGCCAGCATCACCGTCAGCATGATTGTAGTGAAAAGGCATTTTATGCCATTAGAATTTCTCATTAGCTCCTCCTGTTTAAGTCTGGTCAATCCTCATATCTGAATGGAGAGAGAGTGGTGTCGTGGATAACATTGCCGTTTCTGCAACAATAATCGTGCCAGCGTACGCATAAATGCTCTTCATTTGACGACTGCCGCTTAGATCGCGCGACTGCGGAAACCGACAATGCAAGGAAGAATCCTATCTGTTAAGGTAATTCGTCCGCGGAGCGTTTGGCCCGAGGATATTCTGATTCTATTTCAATGGCGTTTCCCATCATGGACGAGAAAGCATTGACGGCATTGCGCGACCGATTCGCAGACGTTCGCGTCAGAGTTGATACAGCCGCGCACCGCTCTCACCGCTCTCCTGACGACGTCAGGTTGCTGGCCATCAGCAAGACCCACCCTGCGGAAACCATCAAGGCCGCGATGGATTTGGGTGTAACTGATTTTGGCGAGAATCGCGTTCAGGAAGCCGAAGCTAAGATAACAGCACTCGGCCGTGACAGCGCGCGCTGGCACCTCGTCGGACATTTGCAAACGAACAAGGCGCGTCGGGCAGTTAACCTTTTCGACTATGTTCATTCGCTGGACTCGGTTGATCTGGCCCAGCGGCTCGAGGATATGTGTCAAACGGAGAGCCGCGCAGAGCTGCCGGCGCTTATTCAAGTAAACCTTGGTGGTGAAGAAACTAAAACGGGCATCGACCCGCATGACCTGCCGGAATTGTTGGCGACAGTAAAAAGTTGTCAACGGCTGCGACTTATCGGGCTCATGACTTTGCCTCCTTACTTTGAAAACCCGGATTGCGCGCGTCCTTATTTCAAAACGCTCCGCGAGTTGCGCGATGATTTGCGAAAACAAGGACATTTTGCTGAACATGGCGGGGAGCTCTCGATGGGCATGAGTCACGACTTTGAGATTGCGATTGAAGAAGGAGCGACGATGGTGCGGGTGGGCACCGCTATATTCGGCGAGCGCAGTTAACGGCTTTGACTTGAACATCATGCTCATACTCGGTCGAATTTACTGGTTTCTTGATTGGCTGGTGATCGCGCTGATTGTCGGCATCATCACGGTGGTGCTGCTTCGTCTCATCGCCAACCAGGTGAATCCAAACCCCTTTGGCTGGACGGCTATCACGATTAGACGTCTCACCGATCCGCTCATTGGACCCGTTCGCCGGGCGCTGTTGGGTTTTCGCGTTGACCCGAAGTATGCGCCGCTGGTGACCATACTAATCACAATCGTTTTGGGGTGGCTTTCACTGCAGCTATTGGCGGGCATTGCCAACACGCTCGCAGGGATTTTGGTGAGTCTGAATGAGCGTGCAGTTACTCCGATGATAGGCTATGTGCTTTACGGCCTGCTTAGTCTTTACAGTTTGTTGATCTTCGTGCGAGTGATCTTTTCGTGGGTAACGGTAAGCTACTCGAATCGACTCATGCGTTTCCTGGTCAACGCCACAGAACCTCTGCTCGGACCGTTGCGCCGCAGTCTGCCATTGCTTGGAGGCTTCGACCTCTCGCCAATCATTGCTTTCTTCGTAGTCTGGATGCTGCAAGCTGCAGTGGCAGGAACATTGCTGCGCGGGTTTCGAATCATCTTCTTCTAGGCACGTCCAATGTTCAACGTCCAACGTCCAATGTCTAACGTCCAACGTCCAACGTCGGACGGAATCAAGCAGTTCAGAGTTCAACCTTCAGGTTGTATGCCTTTCAAGAGAAGCAACCTAAAGGTTGAACTCTAAACCACTTGAGTCTTGACGTTAGACGTTAGACATTGGACATTGGACATCCGACGGACATGATCGACTACACCGAAAAAGCCGGAAGCGTGACGTTCAAAGTGCAGGTTGTGCCTCGAGCTTCGCGCAGCGAGATTGCAGGCGAGCACGGCGGCGCCCTGCGTGTCAGGATTGCAGCGCCTCCAGTGGCTGGCGTGGCGAATGAGGAACTTGTGCGACTCCTGGCCCGTGCGCTTGGAGTTGCGCGCGGCGCGATTACGATAACGGGCGGCCATAGCTCGAAACTCAAAGTCATCTGCGGAGAGGGTGTATCTCCGGAAGCCCTGGCTGCCCTCGTCACCGGCGATGGTAGCTAAAACGTATTGCCGGAAAATCGTTTGACAGCAGTATCAAGGCGGTGGAATATTGCCCTGACTTAATGACTTCCACGTCTATCAGGCAGAGCCATCCTCTTTTGTCGGCTGCGCAAACGATTGAACATTGAACTAGCGTCGACACAATGCAAGCTTCCAAAATCTCCCACTACCGCATTTTAGAAAAGCTCGGTGCGGGCGGCATGGGCGAAGTGTATTTAGCGGAGGACATGAAGCTTGGCCGTAAGGTAGCGCTGAAAATCCTAAGCGAGGAATACACAACGAACCGAGACCGACTGAACCGCTTCGAACAGGAAGCCTGCGCGGCGTCCGCACTGAATCATCCAAACATACTCACGATATATGAAGTTGGAACTGAGGCAGGAAAACACTTCATCGCCACCGAGTACATCGATGGCAAGACTCTACGCCGGAAAATGGCCGGTTCGCCTCTCGAAGTGCAGCAGATTCTCGACATCGCAGTCCAGGTGGGTAGCGCCCTCGAGGAAGCGCATGCAGCCGGGATCGTCCATCGCGACATCAAGCCCGACAACATCATGATGCGGCGTAATGGCTACGTTAAGGTGCTCGACTTTGGCCTTGCCAAGCTGACGGAAACCTCCGTCGACCGAAGTTCCTCGGACGGCGAAGCGTCAACCCGCGTGCTGGTGCAAACGGATGCGGGCGTAGTGATGGGCACATCGCATTACATGTCGCCCGAACAGGCCCGTGCTAAACCAGTCGACGTTCGCAGCGACATTTGGAGTCTGGGCGTAGTGATGTATGAAATGGTCGCCGGAAGAATCCCGTTTGAGGGCGAAACGTCTACCGACGTCATCGTGGCCATAACACAAAAGGATGCACCACCGCTGGCGCGCTTTGCTCCCAACGTTCCCGCAGAGCTCGACTGGATCATTTCGAAGGCTCTCCGCAAAGATCGAGATGAACGGCACCAAACGATTAAGGAATTGCTGACTGACCTGCGTAGGTTGAAGCAGAAGCTCGAGTTTGAGGCTGAGCTGGAGCGTTCGGTTGCGCCCGATAGCGCCACGAGATCCGCGATAACCGCAGCTCCGGCGGTGGCGACAGTTTCCGGCCGAGTAACTCCCACCGCGGAAGACACCGCGGCGCACCCTGTTTCAAGTGCCGAATACATTGTTAGTGAGATTAAGCGTCACAAAACCGGCGCTGGTCTGATTGCTGCGCTCTTCGTGCTGGCTATCGGTGCGGCGGTTTTCTTCTATTTCAACCGCGCCCAGGCGCTGACAGATAAGGACACTGTGCTGCTGGCGGATTTTGCGAACAGCACTGGCGAGCCGGTTTTCGACGGCACTCTAAAGCAAGCGCTGGCTGTGCAACTGGGCCAGTCACCCTTTCTGAATATTTTCCCGGAGGAGCGCGTGCGTGAAGCGCTTCGCTTCATGGGCCGATCACCTGACGATCGGCTGACGCGAGATGTGGCTCGAGAGATCTGCGAACGCCAGGGGCTGAAGGCGATGCTTACCGGCTCTATTTCGAGCTTGGGCAGTCACTACGTAATCACGCTCGAAGCAGTGAACGCACATTCCGGCGAATCCATAGCACGGGAGCAAGTGGAGGCGAACAGCAAAGAGCAGGTACTCTCTGCGCTTGGCAACGCTGCTTCGGCGTTACGCGGAAAGCTGGGCGAGTCGCTAAGCTCCATCAAGAAGTTTGAAGTGCCGTTAGAGCAGGCAACTACTTCTTCATTGGAAGCCTTGAAGGCATTTGCAACTGGTAATGATGAACGAGCCAAGGGAAACACGGAGCAGTCGGCGACATTTTATAAAAGGGCCATCGAGCTGGATCCGAATTTTGCTATGGCTTATGCGAGATTGGCAGTACATTACGGCAATCAGGAACAATTTGAGTCGGCCCAGCAGTACGTGCTAAAGGCATACGAGTTACGCGATCGTGTGAGCGAGCGCGAGCGTCTTTATATCTCTGAGAAATACTTTAATTACTACACTGGTGAACTCGATAAGCGCGTCGAGATCCTTCAGACCTGGGCTCGCCTATATCCCAACGATTACATTCCGCATAATAATCTGGCACTCAATTACGATCTTTTGGGTCGCTACGATGAAGGTGTGAAGGAGGCACTCGAAGCCGTCAGACTAAGTCCCAGTGCCATCAGCGCCCGAGATAATTTGATCGGCAGCTTCCTGGGCTTGAATCGTCTCGACGAGGCGGAGCAAGTCGTAAAAGAGATGGTTGCCCAACATCCGGACGCCCCCGCCTCGCATTTCAACAAGCTATATCTTGCTTTCTTGCACGGCGATCAGGTCGGAATCGATGCGGAAGCGCAATGGGCCCGGGGTAAATCGTTTGAGCCGGATATGATAAGCCTGCTTGGGTCACTCTCCTTCCACTCAGGCCAGTTCAAAAAAGGCGAAGAGATTAAAAAGCGTTCGATCGAGCTTTTTAAGAACCAGGATCGCAAAGAGAATGCAGCGCAAACACTGATAGGTCTCGCCTCGAATGAGGCGCTGTTTGGAAAGTGTGAACAAGCCAAAGAAAACGCTGCTAGTGGATTGGCCCTGGTGCGTGGTCGAACCACGATCGTGAGCGCAGCCTTAGTCTTTGCTTCGTGCAACGATGCAAGCAAGGCCAAGCCCCTGGTTGACGAAGCTATAAAGTTGTATCCGAGGGACACCGTCATAGTTTCTATGACTATCCCCGTAATAAATGCCGTTCTCGAAATGAACCAAGGCAATGCAGCCGAAGCTATCAAACTGATGGAATCCGTGCGTGCGTACGATCTCGGGCTCATCGTGGGGCCGCAAAACAATTATGTTCGTGGCGTGGCTTATCTACAGCAAAAGTCCGGCAAGGAAGCTGCCGCCGAATTTCAAAAGGTCATCGATCATCCAGCTATAGATGCCTGGTCCCCAGTCCACTCGCTTGCCCGTCTCGGGTTGGCGCGAGCTGCAGCGATGAGCGGCGACGCTGCCACGAGCCGTAAGGCTTATCAGGATTTTTTTGCGTTGTGGAAGAATGCGGACGCGGATTTGCCGGTTCTTCTGGAAGCTAAGAAAGAATACGAGCAACTGAAGTAGCGCCTGCAAAGAACGAATGGACCACAGATTACGCGGATTGCACGGATCAGAAAAACAACCCGCCTATATTTTGTGTCCGCGCCCCTCGATGTTAAGCCGCGGCTGACTCCTATGATATATTTCCCAACCTGCAAACCTACAAAGTTAATTCCATAAGGATCGAAGCAGATGTCTGGACACTCGAAGTGGCATAGTATCAAACATAAAAAGGGCGCACTCGACGCCAAGCGCGGCAAGCTGTTTACCAAATTCATCAAAGAAATTACGGTCGCCGCGCGTTCCGGCGGTGGTGATCCTGAAGGCAATGCTCGCCTGCGTAAAGCAATCCTCGACGCCAAAGCGGGGAATATGCCCAACGACACCATCGAGCGCGCGATTCGCCGCGGCACCGGTGAAGAGGAAGGTGTCAACTACGAAGAGATTACTTATGAAGGATACGGACCGGGCGGTGTGGCGCTGCTGATTGAGTCGATGACGGACAATCGCAATCGCACGGTCGCGGAAATCAGGCACGCATTTTCCAAGAATGGCGGCAACCTCGCTGCTGCCGGCGCGGTGGCCTGGATGTTTGAGAAGAAGGGTTACATCGTCGTCGCGAAGGCTGCGAAATCTGAGGACGAGCTATTTGAGATTGTTACCGATGCCGGCGCTGAAGACTTGCGCGATGACGAGGACAACTTCGAGATCATCACTTCGCCCACAGATTTCGATACTGTGCTTGAAGCGGTGAAGAAAGCCGGCGTTGAACCGCAAGTGGCGGAAGTGGAGATGGTGCCGAAGGAGTATAAGAAACTCGAAGGCGCCGAGGCCAAACAGATGCTAAAGCTAATGGAGGCCCTCGAAGATCACGACGACGTTCAGAAAGTTTCCGCGAACTTCGACATCAGCGAAGCCGATATGGCCGCCGCGGGGTAATGTCTTTGACTGCTCGTGTGCGGCAACCTCCGACTTGCCGCTAACGTTTCTTCCTCATTCGCGCTTCCCCCTCAGGAATAGTATCCGTCAACTTGGCTTCGTGCTTTTGCCATTCTCTTTCGCTGGTTGGTTTCTGGTGACGCGCGGCAACATCTTCGCGCATTCGCTTGTTCTTCTTATCCTTACTTTCGCCGTCCTTCTTTTGTCGATCCTTGTCTGACATAAGACTCTCCTCGCGATTAGATGAAAGCAAACAGCAAACAGCAAACAGCAGAGCCGGACTTATTTTCAGGCTGTCTGCTGTTTACTGTCTGCTGTTTGCTCCCCTTCAACCTCTGCCAAATCGCGGTTTGCTGGACCCTGAAACACTTTGCCGTAGGAATCGTAACGCGACCCATGACAAGGACAATCCCAGGTGTTCTCCAGCGAGTTCCAATTAACAATGCAGCCCAAATGTGGACACACTGCGGATCGCTCATGAATCGTCCCTTCCGGATCCTTGTACACCGCAATTTTGTGTAAACCGCGCGACAGGATCGCGCCGCCGCCACGTTTTATTTCATCAACTGAGTCCACATCACCGGCGACAACCAGATCCGTATACTGCACCGCGACGTTGAGGTTTTCTTTGGCGAACTCCGGCAAGGCCTTCAGCGTGATGCGCGACGGATCGTAGATCGACTCCCAGGCGTTCTTGCGGCCCATGATCAAATCCGTCAGCAGCATGCCGGCGATGGTTCCATGCGTCATACCATTGCCTGAGTCGCCGGTCGCAATGAAAACATTGTTCTCATCCATCGGGTTTTTGCCGATATACGCGAGGCCGTCGATCGGTTCCATTACTTCTCCCGACCAGCGATACTCGATACTTTCAACCATCGGGAAACGATGACGTGTCCAACGTTCAAGCGCACCGAAACGTTTATTGCCGTCGTCCCGCTGTCCCGTCTTGTGATCCTCGCCGCCTACAATCAAAACGTCGTAAGCCGCAGCTCCTTTGCCAATAGTTTCCAGACGCAAGTAGTGATACGGATCAGGTGTGTCCCAATAGAGCCCGCGAGTCACAGATCCTTTCGGAATGCGCGCGCCGATAACGTAAGTTATATAGGCAGCTTGCTTGGTATGTATCGCGATACGATCATTTACCGGAGTGTTGGTTGCAACTACGACGGCGCTTGCAGTTACCACGCCGCCGCCAGCGGTTTCAATGCGCGCTTGCTTGCCGCCCTCGATCTCGTTTGCGTGCGTCCCGTTGTAGATCCGTCCGCGCTTCTCCTTGATGGCTTTAGCCAGCCCGGCTAAATACTTTAATGGGTGAAACTGCGCCTGACGCGGAAACCGCAGCGCCGGTCCGGTGTCAAACGAGTCCCAGGGAACACGTTCGACCATCTCAATGTCCCGGAGCCCCGCTCTGTGCACCGCTGCCAATTCATCAGCGAGAACTTGTTTGGATTCGCGTGGAGGAACGAACAAGTAACCATCAAGCCGTTCAAACTCGCAATCGATTTTCTCGTCGGCGACGATGGATTCAATCTGGTCTATTGCTGCCGTGTGACTCTCCGCAGCTAATCGAGAGCCGTCCTCGCCGTGAAGGCGTTCGAGCTCGAAATAACGATCGTCCAGGGCGTTCACGAGATGCGCTGTTGTTCGTTGGGTCATCCCACCGCCAATCGGGCCGTCGTCCAATACGACGACTGATTTTCCTTCTCGCGCCAGCAGGTAAGCGGTGCTCATGCCGGCGATACCTGCGCCAACGATGCAAACGTCCGCAGTAATTCTTTCAGTCAACGGCGGCTCCAACGGCAGTTCAGCCGTTTCCATCCAGACCGATCTGCTTTGCTCGAAACTCTTCTTCGGTCGACTCACTTTTGCGCTGTGTTGTGCCACCGGGTCTCCTCTCGAAATGTAGTCTTTAGGTACGCAGCACGGCCGCGATGTCCCTTAACGGAGCATCTACGGACCGCAAATCCATCGTTACGAAGGGAACTCAGGAACGACGCTAATCTCAGCAACGAACGTGCCGCCTATCGCAGGAACTCAAGCAGTTTAGAGTTCAAGCTTTAGCTTGCATTGTGTCGATAACCAAAACAGCAGCCTAAAGGCTGAACTCTCAACTGCAAGCCTCAGCTTCACCTTGTCGCGCTTCGATTTAACGTCTCCGAAATTCTCGTCGCTAAGCGTGCTAGCGCACAGACCGCCCCGCCCAAGCTGTTTATAAAACCCTACCTTGGAACAGGGGGAATTCGATGACAATCAAGGACGTGGAACACATTGAAGATTGCGCCTATCGAGGCTTACCGATTGATCGAGAACTAATACTAACTTTGACCGGTTATTTACGTAACACCCTACAGGTAAAAGCCAACGCTGAAGCACTTGCCCATGAGGCAGCGAAGCGGGCAGGTATAAAATCCAGCCAGGGTCGTGAGACCGGATCGTATCTCGCCTGGACTCTATTAAGGTTGTCACGCCTTTGATTCAAGGGCGATTTCCCCGTGCAATCGCAAAAGTTGACAAGTTCGGCCACCAGCGCTAACGTGCTGGCGGAATCGTCGTTTGCGAGTTAATCGCGATGAACAAAAATAACCGATACGCTTACTATTATTGGTGCTCTCCGCAGGAGGAGAGGCAGGAGAGGACTGTTCCGCGTGAGGTAGACTAAAGCGACCAAGAACAGGATTACTGAACCGGCCACTTTCTCCAGCGTGAGACGGTGGCCGGTTCCTTTTTTGCTTTGGATCTTCTCTGTGAAACCTTTGTGTTCTCTGTGTCTCAGTGGTGAGTCTTCCCGGCATTTTATTCCACCACAGAGACACTGAGAACACGAAGGTTGCACAGAGAAAAAACTGAACCTTAGTTTGCGCAAATGGAGTATTGAAAATGACTGAACCAGACCAACCCTCTTTATTGTCTGACCATGCCGACATGCGCGTGGTTACGCTCGATGCGGATGAAACGCCAGCCGATCGCAACCGCAT
>DASZDU010000347.1:0-3043 GCA_035941655.1 Pyrinomonadaceae bacterium
AATCGCCGGTCGATTCAGCGACAAATTCAAGTTTCTCTTGCCCCTGATTTCTGCTTTCTCTATCGAACTCGGCGATCAGCTTTCCATCGACGCCGGATAATTTGACGGACACGTCAACGCCCCGCTGGTCAACTGCCACGATCACGTAATGCCCTTGCGTTACAGCAATTCGATAAGTGTGCTGCTGTCCGCCGGCCAGTTCGCGTTCGACCGGTTTGTCTAATTCAAGGGTGGTGACTTCCGGCGCAATTCGTGCTGCCGCGTTTTGTTGCGGGTCCTGAGAGCGAGCGAACTGAAATCCGAAGAGGAGCAGGAAAAGGAGGGAAAAAGAACGCGGGCCTTTCCTGATCGAACACTTCGAAATCAGGTTATCCATCACATGTCTGAACATCATCCCATACCCCTTGGTAGTAATCGGTAGGGTCCGCTGCTGGGCGGGGGCGCATTATTTCACAACTCTGGGGGAATAATCACTAATGTTCAGGGATTCTTGCGGCGCGAGCTGGTAGGCCGCGCGCGAAGATACTCGCCGCGGATAACGCGTACTTATCGCGACAGGCGTATAAGTACAGGCTTTAGAGCCTCTTGCAAAACTCCTCTCATTCACACCCGGTTTCGACCGGGTGGCAAGATCACGAGGATGCTCTTAACCGTTTCAACGGTTTCTGTTCTTGCTTGTGGCCGAAACCGTTGAAACGGTTAGAAAGTTTTTTCGGGCCTTGCACACCCGGTTGAAACCGGGTGTGAATGAGACGAGTTTTGCAAGAGTATTCATGAATCTTGATTCGCCACCGGAAATGAAAATAATAGTATCGCGTGAACCGATGACAGGAGATCGAATTTGAGAGTAGGGCTTCGAGCCTGCCAAGAGTAGGATCCGAGTGCCGCCAGGAACCACCGTCTGTCGCTACGCCTTTTGTGGTAAGCACGCATAAGAGACTCTTCATCATCCAGGCACTCCTTCGGTTCCCGTGACAGAAATTTGTGGAGGTGGACCATGCGTATTATTCATCAGCGTTGTTGCGGGCTGGATGTCCATAAGAAAGTGATCGTCGCCTGTCTTTTGATAGTCCAGGCTGATGGCGAACTGTACAAAGAAATTAGAAAGTTCGGCACCATGACGAAAGATCTGTTGGGGTTGCTTGATTGGCTGCAACAAAATCGATGTAGTCAGGTAGCCATGGAGAGTACTGGGGTCTACTGGAAACCGGTGTATAACATTCTCGAAGGCCATGTGGAGGTAGTGGTAGTCAACGCGCAACATTTGAAAGGCGTGCCTGGGCGCAAGACCGATGTGTTGGATGCGGAGTGGTTGGCGGAATGCTTTCAACTGGGGTTGTTGAAGGCGAGCTTTATTCCGCCGGCCCCGGTGCGCGAAGTGCGAGACTTGACGCGTTACCGCACGACGCTGATTCGGGAGCGTGCCCGCACCGCCAGTCGGCTGCAGAAAGTGCTGGAGGATGCCAACATCAAATTGGCCAGCGTGGTTACCGATATTCAAGGATTGTCTGCCTGGGCCATGCTGAAGGCCATTGCCGAGGGCACGAACAATCCGGAAGGCTTGGCGGATCTGGCCAAGGGGCTGCTCAAGAAGAAGCGTCCCCAACTGATCGAGGCGCTGACTGGACAAATCAAACCCCACCATCGCTTTTTGATTGCTGAACACCTGACCCAGATAGAACATTTGGAAGAAGCCATCCAACGCCTCAGTCAGGAATTGGAGGAACGCCTCCGCCCTTTTGAGGACGATATCAAGTTTCTCGATTCGATTCCTGGCATCGGCCGGCAGATAGCGGAAGTGCTGTTGGCGGAAATTGGTTGGGATATGAGTCGTTTTGCCAGCGACAAACACTTGGCCTCGTGGGCTGGCATGTGCCCCGGCAACAACGAATCGGCCGGGAAGCGACGCAATGGCAAAACGCGCAAAGGCAGTCGCTGGTTGCGGCAAGCGTTGATTGAAGCAGCCCATGGTGCGGCGCGCACCAAAAACAAATATCTGAAGGCCCACTATCATCGGGTGGCTGCTCATCGCGGCAAGAAGAAAGCTCTAGTGGCGGTTGGTCACTCCATTCTGATCATCAGCTACCATCTGCTCACACGGCGGCAGAGCTACAGCGACCTCGGTGCTAATTACTTTGACCAACGCGATCGCACTGCCGTGCAAAAACGCTGCGTTAAGCGCTTGGAGAAACTAGGCTTTAAAGTTGATCTCCAAGCTCTCGCAAATGCTGCCTAGCATTCTAACGGCAGTATTTTCATAAGAGGCTCTAAAGATGAACTTTAAACAACTGTATCTCGCCGGCTCGTGCCAACCCACGGGTGGTCTAACCTCATCATACAATCCGCTTGCTCTTGCTCGGCCCGCCCGTGTAAAGTAGCGAAGATTAAGTTAACCCCCGCGCGCTCCCTGCTTTAACACATTCTGTCGGAGGTCATCAGATGTCTTCTGAAAGCATCCCTGCAGTCGAGTACCCGGACAAAGTTGGATTCAAGCCGGATAATCCTTACCTTAAGATTTTTACTCCGTATATCCCGGCGAACGTTACTCTGCGTGAGTTGACCCCGATCCCGCTCCTTGTTGGAACCCTGCTAGGCGTCGTCTTTGGAGCTTCGTCGCTTTATCTGGTGCTGAAGGTTGGGCTGACGGTAAGTGCCTCGATCCCGGTGGCGGTCATTTCGATCACTTTGTTTCGCGTGCTTTCGAAGCTTGGACTGCGCGACGCGACGATACTGGAACACAACATTGTACAGACGGCAGGTTCTGCCGGTGAGTCCATTGCCTTTGGTCTCGGCGTGACTATGCCGGCGATCTTAATCCTTGGTTTTGATCTCGAGTTTACTCGAGTAATGCTTGTCGCCGTTCTTGGCGGGCTGCTGGGGATTCTGATGATGATTCCCCTGCGGCGAGCGTTGATTGTGGCCCAGCATGGTTACTTGAAGTATCCCGAGGGCACAGCATGCGCCGAAGTACTCAAGGCCGCAGCCTCGGACGAGTCGAGAGCCGCAGCCCACACCGGCGAAAAGGCGCTGGTTAAGGACGAGG
>DASZDU010000348.1:0-13921 GCA_035941655.1 Pyrinomonadaceae bacterium
CCCCTCGACTCTAAACTCGACTCAAACCGGGATCATCGACGGTGCCTGGCGAGCAACTCAGGTGGTGAACAAATATGAGTTCAATAAGGACACGGTCCAATTTACGAGCAGCGATGCGATTCTATGGTCAGCGAATCTCGATGGACCGTATCTAAGGACAAGCGCAGCGTCTGCCAGCGAGGAAGTTGCCAAAACGATCCGCTTCGTCAAAGTTACTACTGAGCAAAGTCCGGTCTCGATTTCTTTTGCATCGGTGGTTCTGGGCAGCAACAAAAACATGTCGGCCACCGCAACCGCCGGGCTATCGGTGCCAATCAATACCTATTGCGGGTTTATTCCCCTCGCCGTGTTGATCGCTGACGACGATGACGAATTAGAACCGTTTGAGGAGTACACAATTCGCGCTCCCGCCGGTAACGGTGTTTCCCCCGGTGACTACCAGATTCTGTCCGTAATGGGTCCTGGCGGCGTTGACGTTGGATTTGGGATTGGATCAGGTGTGGACGCGTGCGCTAAACCTGGCGATGTCTATACAGTCGATTGTAAGCCGGGTCTCACAGCAGGAAAGGTTCGTACCGGTCTCAACTCCCGTTTTGACGATTACCAGGGCAGCCAGCTCGATCCGACTGCTCAGCCACCTGACACAAATATTAAGGAAGACATCAGTTGGACAACTTACAACAACTACGTGGGCTGTGGTCGGCCAGGCCACCCCGCTTGCAATACGGCGGTCGTCACCCCGCCATCGCATCCTGGAGTCGACAGACGTCGCGAAGTTCTAATCCCGCTCGTCAAAATCAGCGAGTTTGAACAGGGCCGCTGTGAAGTCAAGTTTACCCGCTTCGGCAATTTTTTCCTGAAGACAAAGCCGGCGAATGGCAGTGGTGGTGAAATGAAGGCGGAGTTCATTGCAAATAAACAAGCTACGGGCAAAGGCACGTACGACCCGAATGGCGGCGTCGGCGATCCGTCGTTGGCTGTCCCCGTTCTCTACCGGTGAACAACTGAGAGGTTGTCTTTATGAGTCCGCGAATTCGAAAAATCCGCTTGTTCCGAAGAGCCCGTCGCAGATTAGCTGGTCTGGCTCATAACGAACGCGGTGTTCAGTTGGTAGAGCTCGCGATTGTCTTACCGCTGTTCATGATTCTGTTTGCGGCCACAGCAGAATTTGGTCGGTACTTCTACGAATACACAACGCTTTCAAAAGCGGCACGCGTTGGGGTTCGGTACCTGGTTACCGAGAAGGTTGACTGCGATCACGCCGACATAGCCCGGAATCTGGTGGTTTATGGCAATACAGCCGGAACCGGATCGCCAATACTTCCAGGTCTGTTGACCAGCCACGTCACCGTTACGCCAAACGACCTTGATTGTTCAGGAACACCTCAGGGAGTTCCCACGGCTATAACGATTTCGATCTCGGGTTTTCAGCACCAGTCGTTATTCAACATCGGCGGGCTATTGAAAAGCAGCACCATATCGATGGACATCGACGTAAAGCCGAGCGTATCGATGCGCTATATGTTGACGACCCCTCTCGTCTAGGAAATTGGAATGATTCAAAACCGCAAACAGAAAAAAAACGGAGAAGCAGGGGCATCGTTAATGGAGTTCGCGATCGCCGCGACCGTGTTTCTGACAGTGCTGTTTGCGATAGTCGAGTTTGGCCGCGCGTTGTGGGTGCATAACGCGTTGAGCGATGCCGCCCGCCGGGGTGCCCGATACGCAGTGTTGCATAAAGCGACTGACATAGAGGACGTGAAAAAAATCGTGGTTTATGGGGATCTAACCGAAACCACGCCACTGCTCGAGAATTTCTCCACTGATAACGTGGATGTCTTCTACGACAACTTCAAGTTGGATGGCGGCACCGCCAGGGTTGTAATAAAAAATTATGACTTTCAACTAATCCTGCCGCTGCTGGTCTCCTCTATCCGGATGCCGAGTTACTCCACAACTCTTACTGGTGAAAGCGTCGGACTAATTCCTTAAAAACGGCGAGCCGCGCCCTCAGAAAAACAATGACACAACCAATAACATTAGTAGTTCTCAGTACAGCCCTTGATAACTTCAAAGAAATCCGTACTGCGCTGACTACCGATAATCGATTGCAACTTCTCGCCGGCGGTAATGATGCCGAACAGGTTCAGGAAGAGATTGTACGGCTCAAACCATCGGCCGCGATCATCGCGCTCGGCGAGAGTCCCGACCATGCGATCAAGCTGATTCAAAAGCTTCACACGGAGTGTCCTGGCACTTCATTAATCTCGGCAGCTCAAAACGCTTCTGGTGATCTTATTCTGCGAAGCCTGCGCGCCGGCGCCCGCGAGTTTCTCCATCTGCCGATCAAGCCTGAAGAACTGAAAACAGTTTTTGACCGAATAACCGAAACTCCAATAGCACAAGTCGAGGCCCCCAAGAAGAGAGGGAGAATGATAGCGGTGTTCTCCAGCAAGGGTGGCTGTGGCACTTCATTTATCGCCACTAACCTTGCCGCGGCCAACTCCAAGCCAACCGTGCTTGTCGATCTCAATTTGCAGGCGGGCGACCTGCCTCTTTACCTCGGCGTCGATCCGAAGTATTCGATCGCCGAAGTCGTTGAGAACCACTCGCGCTTGGATGAAGCCCTCATCATGAGCTTCGTCACTCCGTGTACTTCGAATCTTTCGCTGTTGGCCGCTCCTAAACAGGCTGACTCTGCCGATGAAATTGAACCGGAGCATGTTTTCGCCGTGCTGCAGCGGCTTCGGCAATCGTTTGATTACGTTATTTTGGATCCGCAGCACACGTTCGACTCAATCACCCTCGCGGCACTCGATCAATCAGATGAAATTGTGTTGGTGCTTTCTTTGGATATTCCCGCGATTCGCAGCACGCAAAGAGCTCTCGAGATATTCGACCGGCTTGGATACCCCAGAAAGAAAGTACGGATCGTAGTCAATCGTTGGAGTAAACAGATTGATCTTGATCTGCGTGAAGTTGAGAAATTTCTGGGAGAACCGGTCGTTGGATTCGTGCCAAGCGACTATCAAACAGCAGTAAATTCGATCAACCTTGGTACGCCGATTGTCAGGTCTGATCCTGGTTCGAAGATCGCACAGGAGATCAAACGTATCGCCCAGAAGCTCAATGATGGCGCCGTAGTTGAAGAGCATGAACCGCAACCGCGCAAGAGTTTGTGGAATTCGTTTATGAAGCGAGGGCAAACTCAATCAAGCCTCAAGCTGCAAACGTCGATGGAAAGAGTTAGTTAGCAGAACCTGACCGCACACATAAAAACACCATGGCACTACGAGAACGATTAATCAAAGAACCCGGGTTTCCAGGAAACGGAACCGGAAGCGGAAACGGGAGTGGCGTTGAACATGCTCCCCACAGTTTTCAGGAGATCAAGTCTCGTCTACACCGAACGCTAATTAACCGGATGGACCTGACGAAGTTGTCCTCGCTTACGCCCGAGCAGGTGCATGCTGAGGTCTCTCGGCTGGCTGAAAATGTGCTGGCGCAGGAAGCAATGCCCTTGTCCACATCGGAAAGGGAACGCCTCGTTAACGATGTTCAGCACGAACTCTTTGGTCTGGGGCCGCTTGAGCCTTTGTTGGCTGATTCCACAATCTCCGACATTCTCGTTAATTCTCACGGCACCATCTACATCGAGCGCCGCGGAAAGTTGGAACGGACGGATGTGGCATTCAAAGACGACGAGCATTTGATGCGCGTCATCGAACGCATCGTATCCACCGTCGGTCGCAGGATAGACGAATCGTCACCCATGGTCGACGCGCGTTTGCGGGATGGTTCCCGCGTTAACGCAATCATTCCTCCGCTCTCGATTGATGGGCCGATTCTTTCCATCCGCCGGTTCGGCGCAGAGCCGTTAAGGATGGCGCAGCTGATCGAACACAAAGCACTGACAAAAGACATCGCTGACATGCTTCAAATGTGCGTCACTGCGAGGTTGAATACGTTGATTTCCGGTGGTACTGGCGCCGGTAAAACCACTTTGCTGAATGCGTTGTCAGCTTATATCCCCGAATACGAGCGCATAGTCACCATCGAAGATTCCGCCGAGCTGCAACTGCAGCAGCCTCACGTGGTTCGATTGGAAACACGCCCGCCAAACATTGAAGGCAAGGGCGAAGTGAGCCAGCGGGATTTAGTGCGAAACGCGTTGCGCATGCGGCCGGATCGCATCGTTATCGGCGAGGTCCGCGGCGGAGAAGCAATCGACATGTTGCAGGCGATGAATACAGGTCACGATGGAAGTTTGACAACCATTCACGCCAATACCACCCGAGATGCACTGTCGCGATTGGAGACCATGATTCAGATGACGGGCATGCGAATGTCCGAACGCGCGATGCGGCAGCAGGTCGCCTCCGCGATCGACTTGGTGCTGCAGGTGGCCCGCCTGTCAGACGGTACTCGCAGAGTAACTTCAATTTCTGAAATCACAGGTATGGAAGGCGACACGATAACAATGCAGGAAGTCTTCCAGTTCGAACGAACAGGTATCACCGCGCAAGGTGAGGTGATTGGCCGTTTCCGTCCGACGGGAATCAGACCTCGCTTTGCTGAAAAATTGAAATCCTGCGGACTGCAACTGCCCCGCGTCTTCTTTGAGGACATGTAAAAACGATGCTGATTTCCTTCTTAGTATTTCTATTCGGTCTCTTTATGGTGCTGGGCGCTTATCTGGCAGCCACGGTTGGAACCGACAACAAGCGGGCCCGCCTTCGCCAGCGTCTTTCCGAGGCCTTGCTTTATTCCTCGCACACTGAGGACATAGAAGTTGTTCTCGCTCGTAACGAACTCATGAGCGAGATACCGGCGCTAAACCGCGTGTTGCTGCGGGTGCAGACGGCGCTCCAGTTAAAGCGCATGCTCGACCAGGCGGATCTTCACATTACTCCGTCGCGCCTGGTGATGTTTTCGGTCATGGCCGGCATACTTGCCTTACTCGCAGTCTCAGTAATCTCTATTTCCCTGCCGTTGATTATATTGAGCGGCATCGTCGCAGCGTGCTTGCCTTTTCTCCACGTCTGGTGGAAACGGAAAAAACGTCTTGGACTATTTCTCGAACTGCTGCCTGACGCGCTCGAATTAATGAGCCGAGCGCTGAGCGCGGGCCACGCGTTTTCAGAATCTTTACACATGGTGGCGGAAGAGATGCCTGAACCAATCGCTGGTGAATTTCGAAAAACTTATGAAGAGCAGAACCTCGGACTTTCTCTGAAACTGGCCCTGGAAAACCTCATGGAGCGCATTCCGCTACTGGATTTGAGAATGTGCGTCACAGCCGTTTTGATCCAAAAAGAAACCGGCGGCAACCTGAGTGAGATACTCGAAAAAGTCGCCTACACGATACGTGAACGCTTCCGCATCATGGGAGACCTGAAAACGTTGACTACGAGTTCGCGACTGTCCGCATGGCTGCTTTGCGGGTTGCCGATATTTGTTGCCGTGGCGGTGACGTTCATGAACCCGGAATATATGGCTGTGCTCTGGAAGGACCAGCGAGGCCACTATCTTATAGCTGCCGCGATTACGATGCAGATAACCGGCATGCTCATCGTTAAGAAGATATTGAACATTAAAATTTGAAAACTGTTAGCAGTTAGTGGTCAGTGGTCCGTCTCAGAATCCAACCTGATAACCCACTCCCACAGACGAGCTGGCTACGGGCCCCCAATCAAGCAAATGACCGACCCCCTATGACGGACCACTGACCACTGACTACTAAACCGACGGGACTGAAACGACATGCTTCTCATCATCGCCATCTCAACCTTCATTTGTATTACGCTCGGAATGGTAGGCGTCTATTGGTTGTTCATGCGACCGCAGAGCGCGTCCACAGAGCGCTTGAAGAGACTTGCCAACGTGTCCGGCAGCAGCGCGTCTGTTTCAGTGTCGCTGGATGAAGAACACGCCGGCGAGAAATTTGCGGAACGAATCGCCACTCCGCTCAATCGTTTAGTTCCGGCCTCTGCTGCGGAGGTTCAGAAACTACAGAAGAAGTTGATGCAGGCTGGATTTAGATCCAACCATGCGCCAATCATCTACCGAACGATTCAGCTGGTGACAATGGCTGCTCTGCCGGCGGCGATTGCGCTGACCTGCGCGATCCTGGCCCGACCATTGAGCAGTGCACTGTTTTGGATTCTCGCGGCCTTCGTCGTGAGCTTCTTCGCACCCAGATATATTCTCGGTCGCCTGATTCGTTCGCGGCAACTGCGCGTGCGCTGGGGCCTGGCTGACGCGCTCGACTTGATGGTGATTTCTATCGAGGCAGGACTTGGTTTGAACGCGGCCATGATGAAGGTCAGCAGCGAGTTGAAGCACGTTCACCCGGACATTAGCGAAGAATTTGAGCTTGCAAACCTGGAAATCCGAGTAGGCCGGGAGCGCGACGAAGCGTTACGCAACCTGGCGGAGCGCACTGGTGTCGACGACTTGCGCAGTTTAGTCGCGATGCTAATTCAGACCGACCGATTTGGTACTTCAATCGCGAGAGCTATCAGAGTCTTTTCTGATTCGCTTCGCACAAAACGGCGGCAACGTGCTGAGCAGGCGGCGCAAAAAGCCGCGGTAAAGCTGTTATTCCCGTTAGCCTGTTTCCTGTTCCCGACATTGTTCATCGCCATCCTGGGCCCCGCTCTCCTCCAATTAATGGATACTCTCGGCAAGATGTAAAGGAGTTGGACCATGAAAAAGCGCAGACTGATTGCAATCTTGATAGCGTTCATTTTAACCATTGCTGCAACTGCCATGTGGAGTGCAGCCACCGTAGAGCGGGAAGGTGATCCCGACGCAAATGTGCTGGAAGATTCCGGATCGGAAACTGGAACTGTTGATGCACCCAAAAAGGGCGGCAATAAAGTCGTACGCGTTTTGGCTGCGCCATTCAAAGCGTTCGGTAAGCTGTTCAGACACAAGGACCGAATTGAACGCATGAGTGAAAAAGACAGCGACAAATTTGCCACGGTAGGAATCGCTCGGACAGAGGACGGCCGCTATCCTGAAGCTGATAAGACCAGCACTTCAGTAACTGCCAAAGAACACCTGGCAGCCGGCCGCGAATTTCTATTGGCTGGCCGTCTCAACGAGGCCATCACCGAACTCTCAACTGCCGCTTCTATCGATCCTAAGTTAAGCGAAGCTCACAACCTGCTCGGCGTCGCATACGACAAAAAGGGCTTCGCAGATCGAGCTAAAGACGCGTATCAGATCGCTGTCAAGGCTCAACCTGAAGATCCGGAAATACTTAACAACCTGGGATTTTCGCTTTACCAAAATGGAAATTATCGCGCCGCAGTTGATCGCCTTAAACGAGCTGCCAAATTAGCGCCCAACGATGCACGCATTTTGAATAACCTCGGCCTGGCGCTATGCCGCCTTGGGAAGTTTGACGATGCCTACAAGCAGTTTGCGCGCGCAACTGGGGCCTACACCGGAAACCTCAACACCGCGCGGATGCTGGAACGGTTCGGCCGCGATGACGACGCAATCAAATACTACGAAGCAGCACGTCGTATCGAACCGAACTCAACCCTTGCGGTGAAACGTCTCGCCGACCTTTACAAACGCACTGGCAGGACCGACCCGTCGCAGGCGGCTGATAACGGGACCACGGCCGTTGCCGCGGCGAGCACCGTAGGCAGGTAGTAAGACAGGCAGCCTGTCCCTTTGTTAATTCAAAAGAGAAGGAAGACAGACCGGAATGTCTGTCCTACATAATCATGACGCAAACAACAATACTTTCGCGCATTGAGCTGGAATCGATGGGCCCCCCAGTGGCCGAGGAAATCGCCGACCTTGGCATTGGCGAGGGCTTCCTTTGCGAATTGGCGCTTAAGCATGTTGCGATGCTGCCGGAGCCGACGACCGCTGCCGTCGCCGAGCGACTCCATCTGCCGCGCGCGCTTACTGAAGAGATCCTGGAGAAACTATATCGAGAGAAATTGATCGAGGTGCGGTTGCAAACAGCGGTAGGTTCGACGCGTTACAGCATGTTGGACCGCGGCTGGGAGCGGCTGCTGCGATTGATGTCCATTTGCGGCTATAGCGGCGCCGCACCAGTTTCACTTAACGACTACGCGCACATGATGCGTTTGCAGTCGATACCTTCCCACCCCGCTTCATTGGATACAGTGCGCGCCGCGTTCCATGATCTGATTCTGCCGGATTCACTTCTGCAGACTCTCGGCTGCGTCATTAATTCCAGGCGTTCGCTTTTCCTAACTGGGCTACCCGGTACCGGGAAGACCGCGGTGGCTGAGCGTATCAACAACGCGCTGCCGGGCGCGATCTGGATTCCTTACGCGGTCGAGATCGACGGGCAGATCATTCGCGTCTTTGATTCGCATTGTCATCGTCCCGTATCTACCGAGGACACTCCGTTTGAATACGATCGCCGCTGGGTGTTGATCAAGCGGCCGCTGGTAGTGGTTGGCGGTGAACTTACACTCGAAAACGCCGACTTGACCTGGAGCGAGGCCGCAAAATTTTACGAAGCTCCGTTTCAGATGAAATCAAACGGCGGCACACTGGTGATCGACGACTTCGGCCGTCAACGTGTCGCGCCTCAGGATTTACTCAATCGCTGGATCGTGCCACTCGAACGCCGCGTCGACTATCTGGCATTGCATACCGGCAAAAAGATTGAGGTTCCTTTTGAGCAGCTAGTGGTTTTTTCGACGAACCTCGAGGAGAACGATCTGGCGGACCAGGCGTTCCTGAGAAGGATGGGTTATCGCGCCCGCGTCGAGCCGCCTACCCCGGGAGCCTACTCCGAAATCTTTAAGCGACAGGCGCATACTCGCGGCATGAGTTATAAGGAATCGGTGTTGGATCATGTGCTGAACAAGTACAAGCTTGAGCACCGTCAAATGAAGGGTTGCGAGCCTCGCGATCTGTTGGATCGAGCTACAGACATTTGTTTGTTTGAGGGCCAGTCGCTGGAACTGACACCGCAAATCCTCGACGTCGCGTGGCGCAACTACTTCGGCTCATCGCACAGCTTCGACAATTCCCACAGGTTCGCGCCGCGCGCGGAGTCGTTAAATGATCCCACCCTGGCTGATCCGCTGGAGCTGTAGTGTGCGCTTGTCTCGCTGTTGGAACAATTTAAAAGAACCTGCAGATGAAAATCCCCCGAACCACAATTCAAACTTTTGCAACTGCAGCGCTGTTGCTATCAGCTTCTGCGGTCTATGGACAAAAGAAACCGGCCGCATTGCTGACACCCGCTGAAGTTTCAACGTCGGTTCGCCTAAAGCTGGTCGACGGCAGCAACATGTCCGTTGATGAAGCCTGGGAGACAGAGCAGGGAATTTGGTATCGGCGCGGCGGCATGAGTCACTTGATTACCCGCGAGCGCATAAAGCGAGTTGAGCGCGACACGATAGCTAAGACAAAGGCAAATCCTCAAGTCGCCAAAATAGCAGTAACGGACGAGACCGATAATTCGGGACAAGAGGATGCGGCGGAGACTAACGTTGGTCCAGTTTGGATTTATCTTGTAGGTGGCGCGCGGGTCGAAGCTGAGGGCGTTACGGAATCGGCAGCCGGCGCCTGGTACCGGCGCGGCCCGCTGTCCGTTTTCATTGAGCGCGCACGAATAGATCACATCGAACGGGAAGAACTAAATACGTTGGCCGACGCTTCTTCTAAAAAAGCGCGCGGTTGGACCACTGGCAATGGGCGAATCGATAGCTTAATCAAACAGAATGGCGCGAAGTATGGCGTCGATCCGTTCCTCATCTTTTGTGTTATGGAACAGGAGTCACATTTCAACGCGCGTGCACTGTCGCCCAAGGGTGCCCAGGGCCTGATGCAGTTGATGCCTGGCACCGCCGCTCGTTTCGGCATTCGAAAACCGTCTGATCCGGCGCAAAATATTGCCGGTGGCACACGTTACTTGAAGCAACTGATGGGACAGTTTAGCGGCCGGATCGATCTGGTGCTGGCGAGTTATAACGCGGGCGAAGGCGCAGTCATAAAGTATGGACACAAAGTCCCGCCTTATCGAGAGACGCGTGATTACGTAAAAAGAATCAGCTATCGATACCGGAAAGCAAAACCTGCAACGCCCCCGAAAGGCGAGGTCACCATCGGTGACGGCCTCTGAGTTTCGTTAACCACCTAAGAGGACATGAATCAACTATCGACGAAAAGGGCCCTCCTTCGCCTGGCCATAGTCGCACTATTGCTTTGCGCGATGACCGGTGTGGCCCGCTCCCAGCAAGGTGAAGCTCCACTTACGAATGCGGCGGTAGTTAAACTGGTTCGCGCCGGATTTAAGGAAAAGACCATCATTGCGATCATTCACAATCGTTTAAGTCGATTCAATCTCGATCCTGACAGGTTAATTGAGTTGAAGCGCAACGGTGTGAGCGAGAACATAATTCTTGCCATGCTGGCACGAAACGAATCTTTTGTTTTCATGGATGACGATTGGACAGACAACTCCGAGTTTCGAGCGAACCGGTCAGGCGGTTTTGATCCAAAAAGTCAATCGGGGAGTTCTGATATTTTTGGGAGCAGCTCAGGGTCGCGAAGTCAGTCTAGCGGCCGCGGGATGAGGGGTGGGAATGAGGGTGAAACTACGACGACCGGAAGCGCAACGGTTCGCATTATTCGTCCGCCTGCGGAAGCGGGTGGTGCCTCGCTGAAACTGGAAAAGACAGCCACACTCACTAATGAGGAAGTAATAAAATTAGTAGAGGCAGGATTTTCCGAAGGCACAATTATCAAGCGCATTGAAGATTCGCCCGTCGAGTTCGATCTGTCGACGGCAAAGTTGGAAGAACTGCGCCGCCGGCGAGTCACGGAACCGATTATTGTCGCGATGACCGCGGCAATGGCCGATGACTCAGGTAACACCCAATCCACGCCTCGAAGCAGCCCCAACAGGATTAGGGGAAACTAGTCTCATGGCCCACGTCGCACCAGCTGGAAGCGCAGGCATCTTGCCTGCTGCTACGTGGCAACCAACATTGAGGCAGACAGGACGAGCACCCCATCGGGGCTGCCCCGATGGGCACCCCGCTTGTCTGCGCTCCCAGCTCATGCGCGGGTCGCCACTGCTCAGCACCGCGCTGCTGTTGTGCTGTTGGTTTATGCTCCTCGCGCCAATCCTTTCGGCGCAGTCCAGGACACCAACCCCGACACCTTCTCCAAAACAAGATGAACAGGAGATCGATCCCGATGATGTGATCTCCGTCAATACCACGGAGATTTTGCTCCCTGTGACTGTTCGCGACTCAGGCGGCGCGCTGGTTAGTAATCTTACGAGAAAAGACTTTCGGATATTCGAAGATGGCGCCGAACAATCGCTCAGCGATTTAAGCCTGCGAAATGTTCCGGTCGACGTTGCGTTGATCGTAGACGCCTCATCTTCCGTTGCGACAAATCTCGAAGATTTTCGCAGGGCAGCCGAAGGCTTTGCCTCCCATCTGGCAAATGACGATCGCGTCAGTCTTATTCAGTTCGATGACCGCGTCGTGATGTTGCAGGACTGGACGGGAAGCCTGGTTCAGTTGCGCCGCGCCTTACGTCGAATTGTGCCCGGCATGTTTACTCGTTTTCATGACGCCGTTCTGCTCGGCGCGCGCGATCAGTTGCCCCGACCAAATGCACGCCATGCGATCATCGTACTAACAGACGGCATCGACAGTGGACGAGGAAGCAGTTTCGACGCAGCGTTGAGAGGCGCGCTTCAAGCGCAAACAACAATTTACGTGGTTAGTAATACGCAGATAGAGATGGCGCGGAAACAGGAGGAGCTGTCAACACTGCTTTCCGGTTCGGATTCTTCCGTCCGTTTCAATCAACTTCACATTGACGATTTGCGGCTGGGCCTGGAGGCGCTCAACGAAAGCGAACGACATTTAGAACAACTTACCGTTGCCACCGGCGGCCGGCTATACAAGCCAGTTAGCTTCAATGATCTGGAACGAACCTACGCGGAGGTCGCCGACGAACTGCGACATCAATACACCCTCTACTATTCGCCTTTGAACTCCAAACGCGACGGCCAATTTCGCCGAGTGCGCGTGGAGACGACCAATCCTCAGCATCGCGTGGCCGCTCGAATTGGTTACTACGCGCCGAAGAGGTAAGAACTTTTGTAAGGTCAGACTTCCTCACCTGCTTTTCTCCCAGACCGGCGGCTCGGCCGTCGTCCGTGAGAAAGGCTCCGCCTTTCCGATACCCATTTGAGGCTGCGCCTGTAGTAATCATAGGCGGCAGCCTCAAATGTTGTAAGGGTTTCGGAAAGCACGGTCTTTCCTACCGGAAGGCGGCAACGCCGCGAAACGTGAAGTGGCACAGGCCGCGTGCAGTAACTCCGCGAGCCCGGCCAAAATGCTACGCACCCTGTCGACGGATAGAA
Source organism: Pyrinomonadaceae bacterium (assembly GCA_035941655.1). Taxonomy (GTDB): domain Bacteria; phylum Acidobacteriota; class Blastocatellia; order Pyrinomonadales; family Pyrinomonadaceae; genus PSRF01. The sequence goes on from DASZDU010000348.1 coordinate 12,398, forward strand.
GCTGAGTCGCGTTGACACGCCAGGAGATATCCTGTAACCTGCCGTGGCTTGTCGATGGCTCTAGTTAAGTCTAACTATTTATTCGCTTAGGCTGGATTGTGAGCAGGCGGCATGGTCATTGCCATTGGGAATTTCAGTTTCGCGAAGGCTACGTGTGTTTTTCCCTGCCTTGCGTGCGGCAATTCTAAGGAAAAAGTTATTCAGAGGAGAGAGAATGCGATTAATCAAGCGTGCGGAGAAGGGCCTTACGTTGGCAGCCGGCGGTCTACACGATGCTATTCAGTCAGTGAACAAATACAAACCGAATCCCTCGTTTACGCCGAAGTGGTCCGACAAGCCTTTGCTGAAATCATGGCAGAAAAGCAAGCCAACACTGGGCTGGCCGCGAACCACGGATTCACTGTGCCCTAATTGCGTAATCGAAGCGCGCGAGTCGATTATCAGCGGCAAGCAGGACGTGAGTGTCTTAATTAATGAAAAAGTGGGTGAAATCAAGGCCCAGATCATTGAGCGCGACGGCGAAGTGTGGATGGTAAAAGATTGCCCGATTCACGGGCACTTCGAAGACATGATGGCGATCGACGTCAAGTTCCTGACGCACATCGAAAAGATGTTTCCAGGACGTGACATCGATGCGCACAACGACGAGAAGCTCCACAACCACGGCACCAGCACTATCAAATACGGCCGCGGCGCAGTTCTGACGGTTGACCTTACTAATCGCTGCAACATGATGTGCGACCCCTGCTTCATGGACGCCAACCAGGTTGGATTTGTTCACGAGCTGAGCATGGACGACATCAGGGAAATTCTGGACAACGCCATCTCGATCAAACCGCGTCGTCAGATGTCGGTGCAATTCTCCGGCGGTGAGCCTTCGATTTCGCCCTACTTCATCGAGTCGATCAAGTATGCGCGCAAGGTTGGTTACAACAGTGTCCAGGCTGCGACAAACGGAATCGAGTTCGCCAAGAGCAAAGATTTTTGCCGCCAGGCGGCGGAGGCTGGTCTACGTTACGTTTACCTGCAATTTGACGGAGTTGGTAACGATGCTAACAGCCATCGACAGGTTGGTAATCTATTCGATGTAAAGATGCGCGCAATCAACAACCTGCATGAAGCGGGCGTTGAGATTGTGCTGGTGACTACACTGGTAAACGGCATCAACAACGATCAGGTCGGATCGATCGTCAGGTTCGCGCTTGATAATCCCAAGAAGATCGCATTTCTGTCATTCCAGCCAGTGTCGTTTACAGGCCGCGACGAAGAGATCACGCCGCAACGCCGCCTGCAACAGCGCTACACGTTGTCGCATCTGGCGCATGACGTGAAGAACCAGGTTGGAATTACTGAGCCGACCCGCGATTGGTTTCCGTTATCGTTGATGGGCGCCTTCGCCGATTTCGCGGATCTCGTCCACGGACCCGATGCCGACTGGGGACAAGTCTCCTGCGGTTGCCATCCCAACTGCGGAGTAGGCACGGCCGTGATGGTCGACAAGGAAACTCGCGAAATGCGTCCGGT
>DASZDU010000349.1:0-16773 GCA_035941655.1 Pyrinomonadaceae bacterium
GTGATTGCGACGGTGTGTAGTGTAAGTCGTTCCTCCAATTTCATGAGGGCACAGGATAATGCTCGTGTGCACCAACTTACAAACAGCGTGCGGGTGAGACTGAACACATAATCAGGTTACCTTTGTCGTCTAGTTCGAGCCGCGTTGCTGTGATGTTTGCGGGTAAACCGGCATTACTTTTCGTCGTGCCAGGCGTCGGACTACCGCCTCTGGAACAATGGCATCGAGTTGAGGAGAGGCTGCAGATATCATCGAAGGTATGCAACCCAGGCATAGTGACAATGCGATCCTGTTCTTGGTGGCACATCTGATCATAGGGGTTCTCCCACAGGATGCAGGCTTCCACGGAAGAATTGAGTAACGTGGAGTTTCTGTATGTAGCTAATTCCCTTAAGACGTTTCTTTCGGTCCGCCCCTCAGAAAAGCCCCTATCAGTTAATTGTTCCTTGGAAGTAGAGGTAGCAAAAATTGCTGAAGAGCTTTGCGCTAAACCCAAGCTGCTTTCGTGACCTGATCTAACGACTACCGAGGTCATAAACAATCGTGTTCGGATGATAGGCTTGCCAGTCGAACCAGTAATCGTTAAGGATGGCGATCTTCTTTAGTTGTCCACCGCTAAGCTGGCCCTTTGTTCCCTTCCCCGTGAAATCCCATTCCGTGCCGGTTTCAGCATCAACCATAATGAGCGAGCTGCTGTTTGGTTTGACGAAGAATTCCAACTTACGACCGTCGACTGTTCGCTCGAAGGCGCGCACCGATCGCTTGTCGTCGCCAAGCACGATGAAAAATGGAACGCCACCCAGATCGTCGAGAATGAGACTCTGCTTGACTACGGCAGCGAGAGGATAAGCTTTCGGGATCCCGTTGACCGTAACGCCGATGACCAGCGTGCGCGGCTCAAGCGACTTGTCGAGCGCCACCGAAGTAGTCACCGGCAGCTTCGTCATTCGTTCCTCCCAATTCGCTGGATAATATTTTCCAGCTTGAGCGACCTGCTCGTCGGGCCGCAATACCCGACTCTGAGGTTTCTCGCGCTTCCATAAGGCGAAGGTCAGCTCATCATGATAGACAGGCCGAAGTCGTTGTCCTTTTAGTGGTCCCTGAATCGCTTCCCCTGTGACCTGCTGCCACCACGATCCGGTTTCTTCATCCCGCATGATGAAGTTTTGATTATTGATACCCGCAAGGTGGAAGTGAAGTTGCCGTCCGTTTACCGTCGTTTCCCACACCAGACCGGTGTGACAGAGCGTTCAATAAGTGGCGACGATGGGCGTGCCTCCAACCGTGTCCTGCACCAGATGATGGTAAGCCATTTGTCGAATGGGATATGCGGCAGCTTCGCCGTTGCTTTCAACAGCCATAACAATGTCATTGTCGCTGACGAATGCAGCTTGGTCCGTTTTTACATAAGCCGCGTTGGCAAGTGGATTAAACATCCATTCAAAATGGTTTTGTCTCGCGAACCAGGTTGAGGCGAGCAGCGGGATCAGAACGACAACGAGAATCGCTTTCTTCCACCAGCGTCGCAAACCCTGCCAGAGCGATGCCACCAGGAATAAACCCGACGCCAAACTTAGAATCGTCACCAGTGGAGACCAGAGCCGCAAATTGTATGAGACTTCCAGACCGCGCGCCGTCTGAGGTTTGAACGGTTGTATGATCCAGACGGGCACGACAACGAATGCCACAGCGACAAGCGCAATCGCGAACAGCGCGAGCCATTGAGTTTTGCGATTGAGGAAGAGAGATTTCTTCTCAGTTAACATTGAAGTGGCCTTCCTGAATATTTGTTTGCAAACAATAGCACAACGGTTTGGAGTGGCAGCCTATTTGGAGTGCGCTGACCTGTCAGCGCTTTAGTCGGTCGCGACCTGTCGCGGCCCTCCGCTGAATGCCATCAGCGAAACAGCAGGGCGTCAGGCCGCCCTGGACCAAAGCGCTGACAGGTCAGCGCACTCCAAAAAAACGCTGTCAATCGCTCATAATTTAATGGAACGCAAATCTTCCTGGTCCGTGATATACGCCAGGAGAACTAGCGATGCAAACTACAGAACTCACATCACCTCGCAAAGGCTTTACGCTAATCGAGCTTCTGATCGTGATCGCGATCATTGGCGTTCTGGTTGGCGTTGGTATACCTGCCTACAAGGCCAGCGTGCGCAAGGCAAATGAAGCTGCAGCCGTCTCTACTTTAAGTGCGCTCAGAGTCGCGCAAGCCAAATATGTAATCGACCATAAGGGACAATACGGCACGTTTCCACAATTGTTTGAAGAAGGTTATGTAGACAAGCGGTTCAATTACGATCAGCCTCATGAGCGTGGTTATGTATTTGTGATTACGCTGACAGCAAAGTCTGACGACAAAGCAGCAACCTTCTTCATAAACGCGAATCCCGAACAATCGCAAGGCATAGGCGCAACTGGCAAGAATTTCTTTTACGTCGATCCGGACAGTGGCATCTGTGTCAATAAAACCGGGCCCGCAACTGCAGCCGACGAAACGCTTTGATGTTCAATTAAGCGCAGCTAGCAAAAGCCTGCAAGAACCACCCCCACCATCAGTCGCGATACCTGCCTTAACAACCCTTCCGTCTATGCGACAGGCTTACCCTCTTGCATCACTCGACGCTGCTGTGTAGGTTGATTGGATTTCATTCGAGAAGTTCATGAGGCGTTAGGCTCACAAGTTGCCTTTTCATTCATACCGTGGCTTTAACCCGATGATCAGAGTTGGGGCCAAATGGAAACCGTTTAAAACGGTGTCCCGCATGTCGGTTTTCATCCACCGCGCTAAGCACGGGTGTGAATGAGAAAGCGTTGAATGAGCGAACAAGTGATACTAGATCAAAATTCATCAAACGGAGTCTTCATGAAACAAAGCAATGGCAACTACGCCATTAAGCGAACCAACGCCGGCCTGGGATTTTTTGCTCTGGAACCAATTCCCAAGGGCACAAGAATTATTGAATACACCGGTCCATACATCGCCAATGAAGAAGTGGAAAAAAGGTCTGGAAAGTATTTTTTTGGAGTAAACAGCAGGTGGTCAATCGACGGCAGCCCGCGAAGCAATATCGCGCGCTACATCAACCACTCTTGCGCGCCCAATGCCGAAGCTATTATCTCAGGCCGCCGGGTTTGGATTTGGTCCAGGAGAAACATTAAGGCGGGTGAGGAGATCACGTACGACTACGGAGATGAGTATTTCGAGGACATCATCAAGCCCAAGGGCTGCAAATGCGTAAAGTGTCGAACCCCCTCTCCATGAGGGAGAGGCTAAAGGGGGGAGAAGCGGCAGACGCAGAAAACCCCCACTCCCCGTTTGCGGTCAGGGGAGAAGAGATGACTGAGTCTAGCGCGATGGATGACGACGCCGATGTTCTAATCATCGGAGCCGGAGCGGCTGGCTTAGCTGCTGCGCGCACACTGACCGCGGAACGTTTCTCAGTCACCATCCTCGAGGCTCGCAATCGCATTGGTGGCAGAGTCCATACTTTACATGACAGCCGCTCGTCTCTGCCGATTGAGTTAGGCGCAGAGTTCATACACGGCCGTTCGTCCGAGACGTTCGATATCGTTGCGCGCGCGCGACTGAAACTTGTGGAGGTGCCGACCCGTCACTGGTACCTTGATAGACAAGGGCTCACGGACTCAGGCGAGTTCTGGCGGCAGCTCGAGGACGTGATGGATCAGATGAAACGGGTCGGGCCGGAAGATCAGTCGTTTCACGAATTTCTCGAAACATATTGCCGCAGTCGTGATTTGGGCGAAGCCAAAACGATTGCGAGCATGTATGTGGAAGGATTCCACGCCGCGCGCATGGATCGGATCAGCGTGCTTGGACTAAACAAGGTTAACGAAGCCGCCGATAGTATTGACGGCGACAAAGGATTTCGCATAACGAACGGCTACGATCTATTAGTGCAATCGCTTTACGACGAAGCCGTTTCGCAAGGCGCGCAAGTGCGACTCACTACAGTTGTGGAAGAAGTGAGATGGAGTCGAGGCCGAGTAGAGGTGACGAGTAGTGCAAACGGCGCCAGCCATCGTAGCCAGGCTGAACGCGTGTTAGTGACATTGCCTCTGGGTGTGCTGCAGGCGGACTTGAACCAGCTGGGGAGCGTGCGGTTTGTTCCAACGCTGCCAGAAAAAGATCAGGCCGCGCGAAAGTTAGCTATGGGCGACGCGGTTAGATTGATGCTCCGATTTCGTGCGCCGTTCTGGGAACGTCTGAAGCTGCCGGCAAAAGATGGATCGACGAAAGATCTTGCTCAAATGGCTTTCATCCATGCGCCTCAGGAAGCTATACCAAGTTGGTGGACGCAGTCACCTGCACGCGCGCCGCTGTTAGTCGGCTGGGCGGGCGGCCCTCGGGCTGAAAAACTTTCGCGCGAAAGCAAACAAACTCTGATTGATCGCGGACTGGATACGCTGGCGCGTATTTTTTTGAGAGCGCGCAAAGAAATTGAAGAACTGCTGGAGGAATCGTATACACATGATTGGCACGGCGATCCTTTTTGCCGCGGCAGTTATAGCTACATCCCGGTCGGCGGCTTGGAAGCGGAAGCTCAACTCGCCCAGCCGGTGGATGAGACTTTATTCTTTGCCGGCGAGGCGACAAATACCGATGGCCACATAGGAACAGTTCACGGCGCGATCGCAACAGGCCTGCGGGCGGCGCAGGAAATTATTAAGGCGGCGAAGTTGAAGAGATGAATAGGACGTTAACGCGGTCCGCGACCACCACGCACTTGCAGTCCCATCAGTCGTGCCGGAAAGGTCCCGAAGTCTTCGACTTCCCAGGTGTTGCCGTCCCGCAACCGTACCTTGGCGGCCGGAATCAGCATGCCCTGATTGCCGCCGCTGCCAATGAAGAGTTCCGCATAGCCAAACCTGTAATCCTGGGAGCGCGCGCCATAACGAAGTTCGGCAAACCGCACATAGCGCTCGTACAAAACGATCAGCTTCGTACCGGCATCCTGTTGCGTTGCGATGATCGCGTTCGCCGTAATACCTACGCCGTTTCCGATCGTTATCCTTCCCGCATCCATTTTCGAGAGTACACGCAGCAGCTCATCCTGCCCGCCGGATTGCAACGTCTGATTTAGTTCCTGCACTTCAGCCGCTGTAGTCAAGCGGTTGATTCTGAGATTAAACTCACGCGACTGCGCCGCTCGGGCTCCACCTACGAAATAGGCCGTCCCTGTGATGGTTCGGCCAGCCCATCTATCACCCTGGCCTCGCACCTCGAAAGTTGTTTGAGCAAGAATAAAAACCAGGGCACAACAGAGCACGACTACTTGCCTGAAACTTGTTTTGTTCATGATTCCTCCCACGTAAGCACCAGCGGTTAGCGACCAGACCGAACTGGCTAATCCGTTTGACTTAAGAATACGCCTGGCGCCTGGCGAAACATAATGATGGACGGAAGGTTCAGCCGGCATTACAACCAGACGGGCCTCAGAGAGTAGACGTCCTTCGGGCCCACGACAACGATTAGTTGTGAAAGCCGTGGCCAGCAGATGTCAGATTTAGCATTGACAGCCCGTTATCACCGGAGTACATTCCGCGTCACGGCAAACCTCCTCGCGTTTTGCTTCCTGACGAGCCAGCCTTGGAGTGACCAATATTCAGTCGCCGTTCTTTCGCTGGGTTATGCGAGAAGCCTGTCCTGCTTCCGGTTAGCACCCCCATTTGCTACCGCTGCTTCAGTCGAAAGTTAAAAATGTGACGAAATGAGACCTCGAACGGCTTTACTGGTTGAGAGCGGGGCCAATGGGAACAGCGTCAGAGCTGCGCTTCAGGCCATTCTCGAACCCGATTTCAGGCTCGAAGTTCTGGTTCCTCCGTTGGTGGAGTCTGTGGATGTCCTCAAGAAATCACTTCAGCAAATCGACGCGGCCCTGCTGTTCCTCACGCTCTTCCCGAAGTCATTAAATCAAACGAGAACGTTGCTCAAGACGATTCAACAGATACAGGATCTTCCTGTTGTGATGGTGGTTGAATCGGCCCAACCAAACGACATTATTGAATTGTTGAAAGCCGGCGCTGATGACTTCATTACTTTGCCGTTGCAAGCCGGTAATGTTCTTCCGCGCGCGTGGAAGTTCGGGCGTAAGCCGGGCACGCGGACACGAGCGCGAATCAGGACTAAGCCTGCAATGAGCCGGCTGATAGGAGAAAGCTCTGTTTTTTTGAATCAGATCGAGAAGATTCCACAGATAGCACGCTGCGACGCAAATGTGCTTATCACTGGCGAGACGGGAACCGGAAAGGAGCTGTACGCGCGAGCTATCCATTATTGTAGCTCGCGAGCAGGCCGGCCCTTCATGCCTGTCAACTGTGGCGCTATTCCGGGAGAGTTGGTTGAAAACGAGTTATTCGGTCACGAGCGCGGCGCGTTTACAAGTGCGGTAACGTTGCAAACGGGATTGGTGGAAGAGGCCAACGGTGGCACGCTTTTCCTGGACGAGGTCGATTGTTTGCCGACGTTTGCTCAAGTGAAGCTACTGAGGTTTCTTCAGGAAAAGGAGTATCGGCCTTTGGGTGCAAGCCGAATGCGCCAGGCGAATGTTCGGGTGATTGCCGCCAGCAATGTGAATCTTGAAGAAGCCGTCGGAAACGGCAAGGTGAGGCAGGATCTCTTCTACCGCTTGAATGTAATCGCGCTCACCTTGCCTCCGCTGCGAGAGCGCCTCGAAGACATCCCTCTGCTGGCCCGTCATTTTCTGGAGAAATATTCAAGAGAAATGAACAAAGAAGTTCCGGATCTTCAAGCAGACGCCCTGCAGATAATGATGGCCCACGGATGGCCAGGAAACATTCGAGAGTTGGAGCATGCAATCGAACGAGTCACCGTACTCTGCGATGGGCCTGTGATTCGCGGGTCTGACTTGATTCTCGTTTTGCCATCGGGTACTGCCGGGCAGTCGTTACAGGAGGCGAAGGCAACTCAGATCGCGCGCTTTGAGAAGAGTTATATCCAGGGATTGCTTAGAGGCTGCCGCGGAAACATTTCTAAGGCCGCTCGCCTCGCCCAAAAGAACCGGCGCGCCTTCTGGCAGTTAATTCAGAAGCATCAGATCGACGTCGAGAGTTTCAGATCCAATGTCTGACAGCTGATTGGGCAAGCTTGCAGGACAAAACAGTCCTACGCTACGTCGCAATGATTTCACAGTGTTTTTGAATTTGGTCCAATCTGCCTGGACAAAAAGATCCTATCCACACCAGCGTAACCCTCGAAAAATCTGAGGCAATTGAGTGGTCTCCTGATTGCTTGATTCGCCGGACAGAGTTCGAATCAATGAATAACGTGAGTACATCGCGCGTTGCGCGCGCGATACTGCAGTATCTGCACAAGAATCCTGATGCCCAAGACACACTCGCCGGAATTGCCGAATGGTGGTTACCGAAACAAATCACAACACAGGCAACGACGGTTAGGGAAGCGCTCGCGTTGCTGATAGCAGACGAGTTGATTCTGGAGGTGAAGGGCAAAGATGCGCAATGCCACTATCGCATTAATGATCGCAAATGGGCCCAGATTGAAACGATGCTGGATCAGTAAGCATGATGACTTTGGGCGGCATGCTGAGCCGCTTAATCCGACATTCGAAGTTCCGGGCAGAGCAATGATTTGAAATGGAGGATAGTTAATGCCTATCACACCAACCTACCCTGGCGTTTACATTGAGGAGATACCGAGCGGAGTTCGCACGATTACAGGAGTGGCGACTTCGATCACGGCGTTTGTCGGATGGGCAGCGAAGGGTCCAACCGACCGGGCCGAACTCGTGCTCAGTTGGCCTGAATACGAGCGGAAATTCGGCGGACTCGATCCCAACAGCCCGATGAGCTATTCCGTCTATCATTTCTTCAACAATGGCGGACAGCGCGCGTATATCGTGCGGGTGGTGACCACAGGCGTGGCAGCGCCCAATGAGGTTGACAATGCTGCTTCGGCCACGATCACTCTGAACGACAAGCTGAAGATAACAGCCAGCAGCCCGGGTGCCTGGGCTAACGATTACGCCGTAGTGACTAGCAACCGCGCAGCCCCGAATGAGAAACGCTTTAGACTGGTGGTCACGAACATAAAGCAGGACAAAAAAGGAATCCCGGTTGAGACTTTCGAGAACCTCTCGATGGACAAACAAGACCCGAGATTCGTCGGGAGTGTCCTGAAGACCGAGTCAGCATTTGTTTTAGGCGAGGTCGTGAACAATGCGACCGACCCTCCCACGCCCACTGTGATCACGGACCCGCCCGATCCGAAGGCCGGCGAAATTCCCGATACAGCGATACTAAAGGGTGGCAAGGCCGGAAAGCCGCTCGCAGTGAACGACGGGAAGTTTGAGACTGCGATCCTGCCTGTAAACGGCGTTGGTGGTGTGTTTTATCTGGATCGCATCAATCTGTTCAACCTCTTATGTGTTCCTGGAGAAAGCAATCCAGCCACCCTTTCGTCTCTGGAACAGTTTTGTCACGAGCGCCGAGCGTTTCTCATAGCGGATTGTAAGCAGAGTGATTCGTTCGATACGCTCGACGACGGCCCCGACGGCGGTCTGACCGGGGCCGACTCAATCAACGCCGCGTTTTACTTCCCGTGGTTGAATGCGCCCGACCCCCTTCAGGAGAATCGTCCCGGCGAGTTCCCGCCATGCGGTTTCGTCGCCGGCCTGTACGCGCGCACCGATGCGAACCGTGGAGTGTGGAAAGCGCCTGCCGGCACCGAAGCTAGCTTGAGCGGCGTGCTGGGGCCCAAGAGGATGCTGACCGATGATGAAAACGGTGTCTTGAATCCGCAGGCAATTAACTGCATTCGCAACTTCCCGGTTTTCGGGACGATTGTCTGGGGCGCGCGAACTCTGCAGGGAAACGACGAGGCCGGTTCTGAATGGAAGTACATTCCCGTCCGCCGCACGGCACTGTTTATCGAGGAGACTCTCTATCGTGCTTTGAAGTGGGTGGTCTTCGAGCCAAATGACGAACCGCTCTGGGCCCAGATTCGCCTGAATGTCGGCGCCTTTATGAACGACCTGTTCAGACAGGGCGCATTTCAGGGGAAGACACCGCGCGACGCCTACTTCGTCAAGTGCGATAAAGAAACCACAACCCAAAGCGACATTAATCGCGGGATCGTGAACATTGTGGTCGGGTTCGCGCCGCTCAAGCCCGCCGAGTTTGTGATCGTAAAGATCCAGCAAATGGCCGGTCAAATAGAAGTGTAATAGCCGGGAGGAAAATGCATGGCTCAGTTTACCGTCAATGCACAACGTTTCGATCCGTACAAGAACTTCAAATTCCGCGTGAAGTGGGACGGCAAGTACGTGGCCGGCATCAGTAAAGTCAGCACGTTGAAGCGCACCACTGAAGTTGTCAAACATCGCGATGGCGGCGACCCCTCAAGCAGCCGCAAGTCGCCTGGTCGAACCGAGTATGACGCCATCACCCTCGACCGCGGCGTCACCCACGACAAGGAATTCGAGCAGTGGGCCAACAAGGTTTGGAATTTCGGTTCGGGACTGGGCGCCGAAGTGTCTCTCAAGGACTTCCGCAAAGACATCATCATTGAGGTCTACAACGAAGCCGGCCAACTCGCTCTTGCCTATAAGGTCTTCCGCTGCTGGGTTTCGGAGTTTCAGGCGCAAGCCGATCTCGACGCAAACGCAAACGCGGTGCTGATTCAGCACATCAAGCTCGAAAACGAAGGCTGGGAGCGTGACGCGGAAGTGCCTGAACCCTCGGAACCTACTTTCACTGAGCCTCAGTGATGCAAGCCCTCTCAGCTGCAGAATTGTTGGAGGTTTGGGAGCGCGCGCGAGCCCAGCCAATAACGACGCAGGCACTGATCTTGCTCGAAGCCGCTTCCCCCGGCGCGTCAGGCGAAGACCTCGCCAAACTGAGCGTAGGCCGGCGCGACGCGCGTTTGCTCGCGCTGCGGGAGGTCCTGTTTGGCTCGCGACTGACCGGCCTGACCTCTTGCCCCCGATGCAGACAGCAGCTTGAGATCGGCATTGAATCCGCGGACATTCACGTCGATGGCGATCAAACTGATCGTGGGTTGCTCAGCGTGACAAGCGGCGGTTATGTAGCGCGCTTCAGATTGCCAAATAGCGAGGACCTGAGCGCAATCGCTGTAAGCGATGATCGTCAACCCGAAGAAGCGGCGCTAATCCGTCAACTTCTTTCGAGATGCCTGGTTGAGCTACGGCGAAATGGTCGCAGGCAGAGACTCGAGTCATCGCGTGCACTGCCGCCGGCCTTGATTGAAGCAATCGCAGCAGAGATGGAAAGGGCAGATCCGCAAGCGAATGTGCAAATCCCTCTGGACTGCGCTGACTGCGGTAATCAATGGCTATCGGCTTTTGACATCGTCTCTTTCCTCTGGAGCGAAATCGACAACTGGGCCAAGCGCCTGCTACGCGAGGTGTGCGCGCTGGCCTCGGAGTTCGGTTGGCGCGAGTCTGACATTCTGGCGATGAGTGCGCAACGGCGGCGACTCTACCTGCAGATGATTGGCGATGCGACCTGATGCGTGTGGTGCAACTCGATTGTGAAAAACTATCTGACAAGTATCGCAGCTCGAACTCTCAACCCCGCCCCAGAAGTGCGCCCACGTTTGGGCGGCCGCTTCGAGCCTGTCTCTGCTTCACAAGAACCTTCAATCAACAGAGCGGATTCCTTTCGTGCGACCGACTCGAGGCAGACCGATCCAAACAGAGATCAGCCGCGGGCCATTGAAACAACTGAGTCACGCGACTCCGACGGTCAGCCAGGAAAATCCTTCAGTCTCGCGCCGCACTTGGGCCGCTCCGCGTCGCCCCATCCGGAGATAAATTCCGAGCCGACGACGACGTCACATGCTCCACCTTTAGTACGGCCGGTTGCAAAGCTCATTGAGGTTTCAGAGAGCACTGGTTTGTCGAGCAAGACACCACCGGAGTCCCGCAGGAAAACCTGGTCGGAAGCGAGTTTTGCAGAACTTCCATCTAAGTCTGTCCCTCGTCATCACCAGGCGCAGGAAGAAGTAGTCCCCACCCCCAGTCGACGTGCATCCCGGACGACTTCCTCAAGCGGCGACGGCGAAGAAGAACCTATTGGCGAGCCTCCAACCGTGCGCCAGAAGCCTCTTGTGGAACGCGAGCTCGAAACGATCATCATCCGTGAAAAGCCAGTAGTTTATGAATCGTCGCCAGATCAAGCGCGCGCAAAACCACCGATGAGCCCGGTTGCCGCGGTGTCAGACGGGATGGAAGGCGAAGGCTCGAAAGCGCCACCGGTCGTTCTTCAATCCAGAATCGCGCCGCTGATTGATACTGGGCCGGAGCATCTGCACCTCGATCGGCCCGCCATCCAGCCTCAACCTACGGTTCACGTCACTATAGGCCGCATCGAAGTGCGCGCCGTTCAATCATCGCAGCCTGCCTCCAGGTCGCGCGCGGCAACGCCGGTGATGAACCTGGACGACTACCTCAGGCGTCGCAGTCAAGGGGGGAGGCAATGAGCAATCAACTGGCCATCGCCGCGGTCACGGCCACGCTGCGCAGCCTTTTGGTGCGCGGCGTCGGTATACCGGAAGTGACCGCGCGCCCGCTCGATAACGCGCGGCGCAGCACCACCGGCCATCAGCTGAACCTGTTCTTGTATCAAGTGCTTCCCGACGCTGCTTTTCGCAACCAGGACATGCCTCGTCAAACCAAGCCAGGCGAGACTGGCTACCCGGCGCTACCGTTGATGCTCTATTACCTGCTCACGGCCTACAGCGACGACGAAGATGACACCAATGCTCATCGCTTGCTAGGCAGAGCGATGAGCGTGCTGCACGACCATCCGCTGCTGGGTGCAGCTGAGATCCAAAACGCCACCTCACCAATTGCTGATCTCTCCGGCAGCGATCTGCACCAGCAGATCGAGCGCGTACGAATAAGTCTCGAACCAATGGCCTTCGAGGGCATGTCGAAGCTGTGGACGACGTTTCAAACTCATTATCGCGTGTCGGCGGCTTATCAGGTTTCGGTGGTGTTGATTGAGAGCACGCTCCCACCCAGAACTCCCCTGCCGGTCTTGAAACGCGGTGAAGACGATCGCGGGGTAATCTCCCAGCCAGATGTTACGCCGCCCTTCCCCGTGCTGACTTCGCTCGAAGTGCCAAAGCGACAGTTAAGTGCGCAACCGGGTGATGTTGTCTCCATCCTTGGAAGCGGACTCGCAAATGGCATGGCTCGGTTGCATTCGACTCGTATAGAAAACCCGCCGCAACCAGTAACGGCGACTGTAACTGACGGACAATTGAACGTGACGCTCCCGAACGATCTTGCCGCCGGCTTCTACACAATCGCCGTAGAAATCGCCACCCCACGCGGAACGATTAGCAGCAACGAGCTGTCGCTGGCAGTGGCGCCAGTCATCACCACGGTATTGCCCCTCGAGGTGGCGCTGGTCTCGGACACCGCGACGATCAATCTGACCACCAGTGTGAATGCATTGTTGGAACAGCGCGTGTCGTTATTACTTGGCGACTTTGAAGTGCGGCGAAATCTTCCGGTTCCGCCGCCACCGCTACCAGCTGTGACGAATGCTTTTGAGTTCGTTATCGAAACGCCACCCGGAGGGCAGTTTCCCGTCCCCACAGGTGTAGCGCTGCTGGCGCGATTACGAGTCGATGGTGTGGACAGCGAAATCATTGCGCCACTCGGGCCGGGCGAGCCCGAGACGACGCCGCTCGAATTTGATGAGACGAAAAGGATTACGATCACTGAATAACCGATGAACAACGATCTTAACAATTGGCAACAGAACAACCAGCGCTATCTGTCGGCCGCGGTGGCGTGGCTTCGTCTGCGATTGAGGAGGTTGGCCCAACAGCCCGCCGAACACGCAGTGTTGTTTAGCCCTGAGCCGGATCAACCGGAACCCATTGAAGGAAGTAAGTGGCGTTTCTGGGACAAGCCCGAACCAAGTGCCAATCAGCCTCGCGCCTTGTTGCCACCCGCGCCTGACGGCTCGGTGGTGACTGCCGAACAATTGGCGCAAGCAACTAAAGAGTTGGAGGCAGCTGAGGCGGCGCCGCCTGCGCCGGCGATGATCTTGCTTAGCCAGAGTTTCAATCTCTCCAAATTTGAGAGAGAGATACTTCTCTTGTGTGCCGCGATGGAGATGGACACGGGCATCGCGGCGCTGTGCGCGAATGCGCAAAGCAACAACCAACAGCCCTATCCTACTTTTGCCCTGGCAATGCTTTTGTTCGACGACCCGGCATGGAACGCGCTTTCGCCTGAGAGCCCGCTGCGACACTGGCGCCTGATTGAAATAAATCAACCTGGCGCGCAACTGCTCACCACCAGCGCCTTGCGCGCCGACGAGCGAATAGTCAATTTCTTGAAAGGTCTGAACTACCTGGACGATCGTCTCTCGACGCTGTTATTGCCGATGCGACCGCCTATGGGCCTTTCGGAAGCGGGATTACCTTCATCACAACAGCGCGTGGTCCAGGCAATTCTCGATCGTTTGCAGCAAGGTCAGGCGAGCTCCATACCGGTGATTCAACTCATAGGATCCGACGTCGCGAGTAAGCAGCTTATTGCTCAAAAGGTCGTAGCAGCGCTCGGCCTGCAGCTGTATCGCTTGCCTGCCGAGTTGATGCCGGCTCACGCGGGCGAACTTGAAATGCTCGCGCGGCTGGCCGAACGAGAGACGGCGCTGTGGCCGCTGGCGATCTATCTCGAAGCGCACCCGGCCGACCGTGAGAAACCTGCGGATTCATTTGCGCACATCGATCGTTTCCTTGCTCGCAACCACGGAGTGGTCTTTCTTGACGGACGCGAACTGCGGCGCGAGTTGAGTTGCGAGACCATCACTATCGACGTAGCCAGACCGACGCCCGCCGAACAAAGGATTGCCTGGGCAACCGCGCTGGAACCAGAGTCGAATGGTCTGGCAGGTATGCTCGCTTCGCAATTCAATCTGAGTCTCACGACGATCCAACAAGTTGCCTCCAGCGCGCTGCTGGAAGTAGGAAAAGACCCGACCGCCCGCGGAGCGCAGTTGTGGAAAGCGTGCCTGGCTGCGACGCGTCCGGCGCTCGATGGATTAGCAGAGCGAATCGAACCTAAGGCTTCGTGGGATGACATCGTATTGCCAGAGTCTGAAATCAAACTGCTGACACAGATCGCCGCTCAAGTTCGCAATCGTGGGAAGGTTTACGAAGCGGGAGGTTTTGCGGCGACTCGTTCGCGCGGCCTGAGCCTAAACGCGTTGTTCGCGGGCGAGAGCGGCACTGGCAAGACAATGGCTGCCGAAGTGTTGGCTAACGACCTGCAGCTGGGACTATATCGAATCGATCTGTCTTCAGTGGTCAACAAGTACATCGGAGAAACTGAGAAGAACCTGCGGCGTCTGTTTGACGCCGCGGAAGAGGGTGGCGCGATTTTGTTCTTCGACGAAGCTGACGCGCTGTTCGGCAAACGCAGTGAAGTCAAGGACAGTCACGACCGCTACGCGAACATCGAGATCAACTATCTGCTGCAGCGTCTCGAGGCGTATACCGGGCTGGCGATTATGGCCACGAATATGAAAGGCGCGCTGGACACTGCATTTCTGCGGCGCATCCGCTTCATTCTCGAATTCCGCGCCCACAGCCAGACTGAACGGGCACTCATCTGGCGCAAGGTTTTTCCACGACAGACTGAGACGTTGGGCCTGGATTACGAGCGACTCGCGAAACTCAACTTGAATGGCGGCAGCATCAACAACGTCGCCATCAACGCCGCGTTCCTTGCGGCCCAGGCTGACACGCCGGTGACCATGCCGTTAGTACTTGAGGCTGCGCGCACCGAGTTCCTGAAGCTCAAGCGACCGCTAAGCGAAGCCGACTTTCAATGGCTGGAACCAGTCACCGCAGCGCAGGCGCGCGCCGGAGCAGCAGCGTGAATATAGAGCTTCACATCGAGCGCCTTGTATTGGACGGCCTGCAGGTGGCGCCGCAAGATCGTTCGCAACTGCGAGAGGCGGTGGAAGCGGAGCTGACACGGTTGCTGGCCACCGGCGGTCTGCGCTCGGAGTTTTTATCGGGCGGTGCGATGCGCTCTGTCGCCGGGGCAGAGATTAGAGTGACGCCCCAAACAACGGGCGCGCAATTGGGCAATCAAATTGCGCATGGAGTGCATAGAGGCATCGGTGTCGAGCCTGCGAGCCAACGAGTCCGTTAAAAAGTGCGTTCGAGCAAGCGCGGAGTGATATGAGCTACGCAACACATAATCGCGGGCAGATTAACGGCAAAAGCTCTGGTAGTTCGCCCGCGCTCTTGTTGCAGCGCAAGTGTGACTGTGGCAACCACACCATGGGCGGCGAGTGTGACGGCTGCGCAAAGAAAAAGAGCCCGCTGCAACGACAGTTCAGGGGAGGATTCGAATCTCCCGAAGTGCCGCCAATCGTCCACGAGGTACTCCGTTCTCCAGGCCGGCCCCTCGACGAAGCCACTCGCTCTCTTCTGGAGCCGAAGTTCGGGCAGGTCCTGGGTCGATCCGGGGTGACGCCCGCGCCGGCCGCTCCTCAGCACATGGCGATCAGTCAGCCGGATGAGTTCCATGAAAGAGAGGCGGATCAAATTGCCGAACGAGTTACGAGCTCCAACGACGTTTCAGGATCTGCGCGCGGAGGAAAATCTTCCGAGCGGCGCTATGACCTTAGCGGGGTAAGAGTGCACACCGACGCTCAAGCATCCGAGTCGGCGCGCGCAGTCAACGCCAGGGCTTATACCGTCGGGCACCACGTGGTTTTTGGCAGCGGTTCGTATTCGCCGCACTCCTCTCTGGGTCTGCGCTTGCTGGCTCATGAGTTAGCGCACACTGCGCAACAACGACCGGTAATCGCGCGTGCGGCGTGTCTGGCAAACGACGTTTGCAAGGACGTCAAGTTGCCATCAACTCTTGTGCAAGAGGCCAAAACGGAAAGCCAAAAGCGGCGCGACGAACGTACCAAGCTTTGTGGAAAGACTCCTCCTGATCCTGGATGTCGGGCCGACCGGCATGGCGACCGCGCGGTTGAAACCGAAAAGATGCTACTTGCCTGGGACCGGTCGCGGCTGGCCTTCGCCAACGGCATTTTCATCGACCGGGACCTCGAAAAGGACTTCTCAGCGCTGACAACAGATTGTGCTTCATTTACGCCTCCGCTCTTCAGTGGCGGTTTCTGCATTAGGGTGCCGCTGGAAATAGAAGAGCAGTCCAAGCAGTTCAACACTACCTCCGGGCCCCGCACCATCGGCGGTCAGTCAGCCGACGAATGGCGATCACACACGCTCGAAGTTCTGGTTCACGAAGCAGAACACACTCGGTTCAGAACCGTTCAGACCCCCAGGACGACATTGGTTAGCGGCGGAGTTCCGACCTTGCTGGGGAAGAAGCGACCGACCTGCTCCAAGGATGCCGACCGTCAGTCGGACGTGTTCCGCGCGATGAATGAACTGAACTCGATGCTCCAGGAATTTCCGATGAGAACCAGACACATAAGAGAAAACGTTGCACTGTCTGCGAAAGACAAAACCGACGAGATCGAAGAGTGGCGGGATCATCGGGTCAGAGGAACAAGTCAATCGATAACGGTATCGCTGAGAGCTGCGCGATGTCTCTGCGGCTGTGGCGACGCGAACGATTTGATTAAGGAGACAATAAAGTTCGCAACCGCTAGCTGGAGTCCCGAGGAAGTAACCGAGCTCGATCAGGAACTGACGGACGCTCGATGGAAGTCAATGAATTTGGATTGGCCCGCTCA
>DASZDU010000350.1:0-7808 GCA_035941655.1 Pyrinomonadaceae bacterium
ACCGAGCGCGGTAGCGCCGGATCCTAAATTCGATATTGAGCATTTCCAAATCCAAGTTGACTTTAGGATCCGGCGCTACCGCGCTCGGTTCGGTAATGGCGCGTCAGGCGCAAAAGTGCGCTAACTAAACGATTGCGCCTAAGCGGCGAAGTCAAATACTATGCGCCGCAAATCGACTTCCCGTCGACACCTTCCATGCAAAGGACGAATCACTGGCGATGACGTTATGTGGGAAGAGACGAGCGTTGTGGATCATTCTCCTTCTGGCAGCTCCGATCTTGAGCCAGGGTCAGTCTCGATTCGTTACGACTCGCGGGAAAGATCTAGTCTCGGCGGATGGTAAACGGCTCCTGCTAAAAGGCATCAATCTTGGCAACTGGTTGCTGCCTGAAGGTTACATGTTCAAATTCAAGGCCACCAACTCGCCGCGGCGTATAGAAAGGGTAATCAATGAACTGGTTGGTGAAGACGAGGCCCGCCGATTTTGGAAAGCTTATCATCAGAATTACATCACGCAGCAAGACATCAAGTTCATCAAGCAGTCCGGGTTCAACTCGGTTCGCGTTCCTTTCAGCTATCGCTTGTTTGTATCAGACACAGCTCCTCCGAGTTTGGAAGGCGACGGCTACCGGCTTTTAGATGATGTGGTGGGCTGGTGCAAGCAGGAAGAACTCTATGTAATCCTTGACATGCACGCCGCGCCCGGCGGACAGACGGGAGACAACATCGACGACAGTTGGGGTTATCCGTTTCTATTTGAAAGCCCAGAGAGCCAGGATTTGACTGTCAACATCTGGCGCAAACTTGCGGCGCGGTATCGAAATGAGCCAACAGTCATCGGCTTCGATTTGCTCAATGAACCGATTGCCCACTATTTTAAAGTGGCCGATCTCAACCCTAAGCTGGAGCCGCTTTATCGAAAGATCGTGGCCGGCATAAGACAAGTCAACAGAAACCAAATCATCTTTCTTGGCGGGGCGCAGTGGGATACCAACTTCAAAGTCTTTGGACCGCCCTTTGACGCGAAGCTTGTCTACACTTTTCATAAGTACTGGATGGAAGTGAACCAGGGGGCCATTCAGGATTTTCTTGATTTCCGCGACAAATACAATGTGCCTATCTGGATGGGCGAATCCGGCGAAAACACCGACGAGTGGATCAGTTCCTTCCGGGCGTTGCTGGAGACAAACAACATTGGCTGGTGCTTCTGGCCGTATAAGAAATTGGAAGCGACCTCGTGTCCAGTATCAATAACCTCTCCCGCCGACTGGGATACGATGGTCAACTACGCGGAGGGACCGCGCCTCACGTTCGAGGATGTCAGAAAAAACCGGCCTCCAGAAGAGAAAGTGCGCAAAGCGCTGAACGACTATCTTGAACGGATAAAGTTCGCGAACTGTCGCGTCAACCAGGGTTATTTGAAAGCGTTACGATTGAGGCCGAATTAGTTTTTCTCCGCACAGAGAAGAATTCGATACACGAAATCAAATTACTTGTTAACAGCTAATCCCAAAGCCTTCACGACCTCGACATCAGGCGTCGCGTGTCCGTTTTGCTTATTGACCACGGCAAAGCCGCCCGCGTAATCCCACATGGTCCAGCCGATGCCGTACTTTTCGAATGCGATGCGCATATCCCTAATCCACCGGACGCGATCAGCCGGAGGCGCAAACTTGCGAAAGGTTCCGAATTCATTACAAGTAAGAGGGACCTGATACTTTGCGGCCCACGCGGCAGCTTCACCAATCTCTCGCTCAATGCGCCTTGCGTCCCAACCGTCTTCACCATAGCGGAGCAGATTGAAACGCGCGGGATCATCCTCAATCGTGTCGAGTACCTTGCTCACGCTTTCGGGATTCGACGGGTAGGGGATGTTTTTATAGAAGGACAGATGCGGCCCGGCCCACGATGCGCCCTGATGCGTGAACGCAAACGGCTCATAGAAGTGGAAGTTGTAAACGATGTTCCGATCAGCATAAGGCTGCAGAAACAGCAACTCAGGAATGCCCGACCATCGGTGGCCTGACGCGATGATTGTGTGCTGCGGTGCGCCTGCGCGAACGGCGGAAATAAGTTTCCCCTGCATGCCGAACCACCGATAGCCATCTTCCACCATAGGCTCATTGATAACTTCGAGAAAGACGCGCTCGGGATCACGCGTTGAAAGATGCAGGGCCAGGGTCCGCCAGAATTTGCCGAAAGCCTCAAGGTGACGATCGTTGCTATTGAGTCTTACTTTGAAGTCATCAGACGGATGAATATCAACGATAACAGCAAGGTGCTGCGTCAGGATCAAGTCAAGCGCATTGTCGAGATACTTCAGATGCTCGGCTTTTAGTCTGCCTGGATCGTCTCCATTGAAGAGTGGTGCCGGCTCGATAGTAAGGCGCACATGATCAAACCCGAGGCTTCTAATTAGCGCAAAATCCTCGGCCGTGGTGTGTGATTCGAGGTGAGCCTTTGAATAGTCCGCGGACTGCGCGAACCAGTGACTCAAATTGATTCCGTGGCGCAGTCGGGCAAGTCTGGAGGCCGGAACCTGCGACTGCATTATCGGGTAAGCAATTTCGCCGGCTTTACCATCAGCTGATCGGGTCGTCGTTGCCGTTGACAGCGGCGCCCAAATAGAGATAGATACGGCAATAATCAGCGGCGAAATCCATCGTTTCAGCATGCCGGGTCTTTTAGCAGGCACACGAAAAGAAAGCAAAGTAAAAGCCCTCTCGAAAGTGAGCTATAGATGAACAGCGCAAAATTGCTCATGCCGATTCTCGCGCTACTGTCTATGACGGCCGCGACTTCTCAATCTCAAACAAGAGTGGTAAGCGCGAGCCGTATGCAAAGGATTTCGATCAATGAAGGCTGGCAGTTTCATGAGGTCGGCAAAGATCGATGGCACCCAGCTATTGTGCCCGGCGTTGTCCATACGGACCTGCTGAACAATAAACTGATTGACGATCCTTTTTATCGCGACAACGAACAGAAGCTGCAATGGATCGGCAAGACTGACTGGGAATATCAGTCCACCTTCAACGTCACTCCGGAAATTCTCGCGCACGAAAACATCGACCTGGTCTTCGAGGGTCTTGATACGTACGCCAATGTCTTTCTCAATGATGAATCCCTGCTCGATGCGGACAACATGTTTCGCACCTGGCGAGTAGACTGTAAACGGTTGCTTAGACCAGGCGCCAACCTGTTACGCATTCGCTTTCGTTCGCCCATCAACGAAATCCTGCCCCTCATGGCCAAGCTCGACTATCAGTTGCCCGCCGGCAACGATCAGGGGGAAAAAACAAGTCCGCACACGCGCAAGGCGCCCTATCAATTTGGCTGGGATTGGGGGCCGCGCTTTGTCACGAGCGGGATTTGGCGTCCCGTGTATTTAGAATCGTGGGACAAAGCGCGCGTGGAAGATCTGCATATTCTGCCAAAGCAGGTAACGGCTGCAGCCGCAAACTTGAGAGCCGAAGTAGAAGTTGTTGCTAACAGCCAAACGATTGCAACTATCGTCGTGGACAATCTGACTGACAAAAGCATTGTCGGGAAACGTGAAGTGAATCTTGCACCGGGGTCCAACCGCGTGGCCCTCGACTTCGTTATTGCGCGCCCGGCGCTTTGGTGGCCCAACGGACTCGGCGTTCATCCACTCTATACTTTCAAGGCAAGGCTGCTAATCAATGGCAAGTTGTTTGACTCAACTACGACACGCACGGGTCTGCGGTCATTGGAACTCAGGCAACAGCGTGATGAGTCAGGCAAGAGCTTCACCTTTGTGATCAATGGCGCGCCCGTTTTCGCCAAAGGCGCCAATTGGATTCCGGCGGACAGTTTTCCGACACGCATCACCAAAGCGAAGTACCGCCAATTACTTGAGTCGGCGCGCGACAGCAACATGAACATGCTGCGAGTTTGGGGCGGGGGCATTTACGAGCGCGACGATTTTTATGAACTGTGCGACGAAATGGGAATTCTTGTTTGGCAGGATTTCATGTTCGGCTGCAGTCTTTATCCCGGCGATCAGGCGTTCCTTGATAACGTGCGTCAGGAGGCCATCGATAACGTAAAACGATTGCGTGATCACCCGAGCATCGTGATCTGGGTTGGCAACAACGAGATTGAGTCTGGTTGGTTCCACTGGGGCTGGAAGAACCAGTTACCGGCCAGGCTTTGGGATGATTACCTGAAAGTGTTTTACGGCGTGCTGCCGGAAGTTTGCGGTTCGCTCGATCCTTCACGGCCTTATTGGCCTAGTTCGCCCAGCTCCAATCTGGAAGACGATAATGAGTCGCAGAAGATGGGCGACCTTCACTACTGGCAGGTCTGGCACGCGTCGCTGCCGTTCAGTGAATATGAAAAACAGTTTCCACGTTTCATGAGTGAATACGGCTTTCAGTCGTTTCCGCAACTTGAGACAGTCAACACCTACACCGTGCCGGCGGACCACGACATCAAATCGCCAGTGATGATGGCCCATCAGCGCCATCCGCGTGGCAACCAGCTGATTCGCGAATACATGTTGCGCGAATATCCGGAGCCGAAGGATTTCGAATCCTTTCTGTATGTCAGTCAGGTATTGCAAGCCGAAGGCATCAAGATTGGAGCCGAACATCTGCGGCGCATTATGCCGCACAACATGGGCTCACTTTTTTGGCAGTTGAACGACTGTTGGCCGGTTGCTTCATGGTCCAGTATCGACTACGCCGGACGTTGGAAGGCGTTGCAATACTATGCGCGACGGTTCTACAGCGAGATTCTTGTCAGCCCGCATTTGGAGGACGGTAACATTAACGTCTTTGTCGTCTCCGATCGGCTACAACCTGTGTCTGCTCAATTGAACCTGAGCCTGCTCGATTTCGAGGGCAATAAGTTGTGGAGCCAACAGAAGGACATTGAGCTTGCGGCACTCAAGAGCAAGACATATTTGAAGATTCCTATTAACGACTTGCTGGCAGGGAAGGATCCGAACAGGGTGTTCCTGCTGACGGAAGTTTTAGTAGCAGGCAAGCCCGTATCGACCAATCAATACTTCTTCGGAGCCTACAAAAATCTCTCTCTGCCGCCGTCGCTAATTAAGACGGAAGTGGTGCCCGTGCGCGGTGGATTCAGAGTAGCATTATCTGCTGACAAGTTTGCGCGAGCAGTTTACCTTTCGATCCACGATCACAACGGCTTCTTCACGGATAATTATTTTGATCTAATACCGGGCCGAAAGGTAGAGGTTGTTTTCCGTTCGAGCGCCGCAATCAGACTCAACGACTTTCGCAGCAAACTCAAGATTCGCACCATGGCAGATGCTTTTTAATGATCAGGCTTCCGAATAGTGACGTTCCTCTGTGCCACCGTTGTGTTCTCTGTCTCAGTGGTGGCTTTAATCGGCAAACACTCACCACAGAGACACAGAGATCACAGAGGAGACACAGAGTTTTCAAACCAGGTTACTACCAACTTCCGAGTATTGGTCAGATCGGAAATCAAAACCGTTTAGGATCTAAACTCAAATGCCAAACACAACAAAATCAACTGCAACCAGCCGACTAGTATCACTGGATGTCTTTCGCGGAATCACGATTGCCGGCATGGTGCTGGTGAATAATCCAGGCGACTGGGAACATATCTACTGGCCCCTCGAGCATGCTCAATGGCACGGCTGGACACCTACGGATTTAGTCTTTCCTTTTTTCCTTTTTATAGTTGGGGTGGCAATCACGCTGGCATTCGGGAGCCGCGTGGAAAGTGGCCGCAGCGCGCGCGATCTTTATCTGAAAGTTGTCAAACGAACCTTGATAATTTTCGCGATTGGTTTATTCCTGAACGGCTTCCCGTATTTTGGTCTCTCTGAGTTGCGCATTCCGGGAGTGTTGCAACGAATTGCCGTTTGCTATTTTCTTGCCTCGATCATATTTCTCAACACTAAGATAAGAACACAGGTGGCAATCACAATCGGCTTGCTGCTGATTTACTGGCTCATAGTAAAACTAATCCCAGCACCTGGATTCGCCGCCGGCGATCTCACCAAAGAGGGGAGTCTTCCTTCATTTATCGACCGGGTTGTCTTCGGTAAACACGTCTGGGCCCAGGCAAAGATCTACGATCCGGAGGGCCTCTTGAGCACCATTCCAGCGCTGGCCACAACCTTGATTGGGGTATTAACGGGGCATGGGCTTCGGTCAAAAAAGTCAGCCTACGAAAAAGTGGCAGGACTGTTTGTGGTGGGAGCGATTTGTGTCGCTGTGGGCTGGGCCTGGAATTCTTTTTTCCCAATCAATAAAGCGCTGTGGACCAGTTCCTATGTTCTTTTCACCGGCGGTCTGGCTCTGCAGTTTCTGGCCTTGTGTTATTGGTTCATCGATATCAAGGGTTATCGCCGATGGGCAAAGCCGTTTGAGATCTTTGGCGTCAACGCAATTGCGCTCTACGTAGGAGCGGGACTCATGGCTGAGTTGTTGGGCCTGATTAAAGTGACCGGCCCCGATGGCTCGAAAGTCTCTTTGGGGTCCTGGATCTATGAAAATCTGCTTGCCTCGTGGGCCTCACCGGTAAACGCTTCATTAGCTTTTGCCATTGCCTTCGTTTTGGTCTGGTTGGGACTCATGTGGATCCTTTACCGGCGCAAGATCTTCATTAAGGTTTAGGCTAAATCGGAATATGAAGCGGCAACTGGGTTTCCGTCTCATTCACACCTGGCTTGAGCCAGGTGTTTCGAAGGCCGTAGTAAACAGTGAAACCGTTTAAAACGGTTTCCAGATAAACTCGCGGACTAGCCACCTGACTCAAGCCAGGTGTGAATGAGACCACTACTTCAGATTTCGTTTCGCTTTATCAATCAAAAGATTGTTGCTCTCGTAACTTAACTCCGCCAAGTCACCATCGGCGAGCCGCGGCGGATACTGATGCTGTTGGTAAACCGGATAGGCTTCGGTGCGCAGATGCGCGAGCATGTGATGGCCGCGTCGCACCTCACGCTCGTGTCGCAACGCCGATATATCTACCGGCGCCACCACGATACGTTCACCTGGTCCGGGACTGGCTTGCGCGAGAAGTCGACCGTCGTAATCGATCACCTGACTGCCCCCGGGCCAGGAGTAAGGTGGATAGTGCTTCAAACTCGCACCCTGATTGGCAGCTACGACATAAGCGGTGTTCTCGAGCGCGCGGCAGCGATTCACGATGGTCCACCAGTCCATCGGCTCCGTTGCTCCCCACGGATCCATGTACGCGGAAACACGGGCCAAAACCTCCGCGCCGTTTGCTGCTAACTGGCGAATGGCTTCCGGGAAAATCCAGTCGTAACAGATCGCACAGCCAATGCGGCCGATAGGTGTATCGGCCACCGGAAAGAGTGGCTCGTCATAGCCCTCGATGTCGTGTGGGCTCGCGTGAACTTCAAATGGAATCCAGGGATTAACCTTGCGGTACTTGTACAGAATCCCTTCCGGTCCAATCAAGCACGTCGTATTGAAGACAACGCCCGGCCACTTGGAATCGACTTCCAACATCGAGCCACTCTGTATGTACACATCATGTTCGCGTGCTTTTTGTTGCAACCGCTCAGTGTGATCGTTTGGAATTTCGACGGCGAGTTTGTCGCGCAACTCCCCGACGCTGGGAAAGACCGGCGCCGCATGCGCGAACTCAGGAAACACGACAAGGCGAACGGGCAGGAAAGGGGCGCTCCCCGTTACCGCCGAATCAATCATCGACAGCATCCGATCAGTGTTCGCGCGCATCGCACGACGCTCAACGGGATTTGGTAAATCTGTCTGACAAGCGGCGACTGAGTATCGAATTTGGTCCATGCTTTTTCT
>DASZDU010000351.1:0-16119 GCA_035941655.1 Pyrinomonadaceae bacterium
CATTGCCAAAATCTTTGACGGCATTCCCGGCCTGCGCGGGTTGATGAAATACTGGTACCACTTCGCGATCATGTTTGAAGCGCTTTTCATCCTCACTACGATCGACACCGGCACGCGCGTGGCGCGCTTTCTGGTCGGCGAATTTGGCGGGCGCTTTTACCGCAAACTTGAAGAGCCAAACTGGCTGCCGGGTTCTGTAATCACCTCCGCGCTGGTTGTCACTGCCTGGGCGGCGTTTATCTGGTCAGGATCAATCTCTACAATCTGGCCCATGTTTGGTATTGCTAATCAACTGCTCGCGGCGGTCGCGCTTTGCGTGGCGACTACCATCCTCATCAATTCCGGCCGAGCGAAATATAGTTGGGTGACGTTGCTGCCTTTGAGTTTTGTTGGAACGACCACTTTCGTTGCCGGTTGGAAGTCGATCACAGACATCTTCTGGCCGCTCGCGCAAAAGGCGGAAACCGCGACGCTGGGCTACGTCAACATTTCCCTCACGGGGATCATCATGCTGGCCGCGGTAATTATTTTCGTCGATTCAATTCGTCGTTGGCTGGGTATCGGTAAGCGGCCGCAGAGTTTAGTGGCAGACCTCGCGGAAGCGAATTCGCTGGGTTGATTGTGGCCTTCTCAGGCGATTCAAGCGGTTATGTTGCGCAGGTTGCAGCTTCACCTCAACACGGATCTTGTCGCCGGGTAATACTCCAAAAATGTTCGTCGCAAGGATCCAGCGGTTGGAAAGCGCTTACTAAAAACAGAATCGAGATGATGATCAGAATTGCACCCACAATCCGACTCCTGACCGTGTATCCGCGAAGCGTTATGTATTTCAAAGGCGGACCAAAGATTCTCCGTAGCACGGGATGCCTTTCGTAGACGGCCTCGAGCCGCTGCCTCACGCGCAAAAGCTTGTTCCGAACCTCATTCACGAAGAAGAATCGAGCCACTCCCACGCAAAATAAGAGGAGAAAAAGAAGTAACCGTACTAGTTGGTCTGCAAGGCTTCTTCTCAAGTGCATCTCCTTTGGGAACGCAGGGTGTTCGATTGATCACGTGCCGGCAAGCCCTGTAGAAACCTCAGTGAGCGTTCTGACCGAGTCTGAATCCCTCGGCATAATAGGCTAACAGTGGCGCAGGTTGAATGTACTGACCCCCTCCTACCTTTTAGCGGTACTGATGCAGTTTCAATATTGAACTGAAGCCCGCAACAATTGGATAAGGCTGAGCAAGCCGACACAAAATCAGAACCGGGAGCGGTAGCGACCGGCCGAATACTCAAGTTCTCTTAAAGATTTTCTAATGATCGCGTGCGTTTTACTGTTGAGTCCCTGGCCGTCGCTACCGCTCCCGGTTCTGATTTGGGTACTAATCGTGTGAAGTTTGAGTCAAACTTTAGTTTGTGTCTTCGATAGCCCACGAAACCCGCAGCCTAAAGGCTGAACTCTGAACTGCTTGCCCCAAACTGCATCAGTACCCTTTTAGCCGCCCGTTGGACAGCCTGCCTGCAAATCGGCAATAATACGCGGTTCTTGTAAGTCGATTAGTCAACACCGTAGCCAGTCGGAAGGACTTTAGGTGTTGTATTGCCGACACAAACAAGGCTCGCGAGCGCGCAACTCTGCTACTTCAACGACGGGAAAGGAATCACACAATCGTGGAACTATCGCTGATCTCAATCATCAGCCTGCTAACAGTTTGCTTGGCGGCATTGCTTATCCGAAAGAAAAATATCAACAACATGGAAACCAAAGCTTCCTCGCTGCCCAGCAAGCATTTACATCGCCTGCGCCGAACTGCGCTGACTTTCGCCACAGTTGTAGCCGGCCTGGCAGTTTCCGCGACACCCGCTTTTGGTCAGCACACCGGCGGTGAGGCCAATCTCATTCTGCCGGACCTTGCCGACGTTACGTTTTTCGGGGGCATCAACGGACACAATCTGCTGCTCGTCGGACTGGTCGTCTGCATGCTTGGTCTTCTATTCGGTCTCGCGATTTACATGAACTTAAAGAAGCTGCCCGTGCATCGGGCCATGCGGGAAATCTCGGAGCTCATTTACGAGACTTGTAAGACTTACTTGATCACGCAAGGCAAGTTCATTCTGATTCTGGAAATATTCATTGGCATCATCATCATCCTTTATTTCGGTGTGCTCTCGCGTATGGAGCCGTTTCGCGTCGCGATCATTCTCGCGTTCAGTCTCGTCGGCATAGCGGGAAGCTACGGCGTCGCCTGGTTTGGCATACGCGTCAACACTTTCGCCAACTCGCGCACTGCCTTCGCCAGTCTTGAAGGCAAACCGTTTCCGCTTTACGCCATCCCGCTGAAAGCCGGCATGAGCATCGGCATGATGTTGATCAGCGTCGAGCTGCTGATCATGTTGTGCATCCTGTTGTTCATTCCCGGAGACTACGCCGGACCGTGCTTCATCGGTTTTGCAATTGGTGAATCACTCGGCGCGGCAGCCTTGCGTATCGCGGGCGGCATTTTCACAAAGATCGCCGACATCGGCTCTGACCTGATGAAGATCGTCTTCAAGATCAAGGAAGACGACGCGCGCAATCCGGGCGTGATTGCTGACTGCACTGGCGACAATGCCGGTGATTCGGTTGGCCCCAGCGCTGACGGCTTCGAAACTTATGGCGTGACTGGCGTGGCGCTGATCACGTTCATCCTGTTGGGGGTGCGCGGTGAGACCGTCCAGGTGCAACTGCTTGTTTGGATATTCGTGATGCGCATCATGATGATCATCGCGAGCGCTGCCTCCTACTTTATTAACGACGCGATTGCCAAGGCGCGTTATGGCAAGGCAGACAAGATGAACTTCGAAGCGCCGCTCACGTCGCTGGTGTGGATTACGTCGATTATTTCCGTGTTAGTCACGTTCGTTATCTCGTATCTCACGGTTCCGGTTTTAGGCGGTGATGCGACGCTTTGGTGGAAGCTTTCTACCATCATCTCCTGCGGCACGTTGGCGGGCGCGATCATCCCCGAGCTGGTCAAGGTCTTTACTTCAACCGCGTCCCATCATGTAAGCGAAGTGGTTACTTCTTCGAGAGAAGGCGGTGCTTCTCTCAACATTCTTTCCGGCCTGGTGGCGGGAAACTTTTCCGCCTATTGGCTCGGCATCAGCATCGTCTTCCTGATGTCGATTGCTTACTACGTCAGCACGATGGGTCTCGACGCTTTGATGGTGGCGGCGCCGGTATTTGCTTTTGGACTCGTCGCTTTCGGATTTCTCGGCATGGGTCCGGTAACGATCGCCGTCGACTCCTACGGCCCGGTGACCGATAACGCGCAGTCGGTTTACGAGCTCTCCCTGATCGAGCAGGTGCCTGACATTGAAGCGGAGGTCAAACGCGATTTCAACATGACTGTGGATTTTGGACGCGCGAAACACCTGCTGGAAGAAAACGACGGCGCCGGCAATACGTTTAAGGCGACGGCGAAACCGGTGTTAATTGGCACGGCCGTGGTCGGTGCTACTACCATGATCTTTTCGATCATGATGACACTGACGAATGGATTAACAACGAACACGCAAAACCTTTCGCTGTTGCATGCTCCGTTTGTGCTGGGCCTGATCACCGGGGGCGCGGTTATTTACTGGTTCACCGGCGCTTCCATTCAGGCGGTCACAACCGGGGCCTACCGCGCGGTGGAGTTCATCAAGGCCAACATCCGTCTTGAGGGGGTGGAGAAGGCGTCCGTTGAAGACAGCAAGAAGGTCGTACAGATCTGTACGCAGTATGCGCAGAAGGGTATGTTCAATATCTTCCTGACAATCTTCTTCTCGACGCTGGCCTTCGCTTTTGTCGAACCCTTCTTCTTCATCGGCTATCTGATTTCGATTGCGATCTTCGGCCTCTATCAGGCCATCTTCATGGCGAACGCTGGCGGCGCCTGGGACAATGCGAAGAAAGTTGTTGAGGTGGACCTGAAACAGAAAGGCACGGCGTTGCACGACGCGACTGTGGTTGGCGACACGGTGGGCGATCCGTTCAAAGACACCTCGTCAGTCGCGCTGAATCCGGTCATTAAGTTCACGACCTTATTCGGATTGCTGGCAGTTGAATTAGCCGTTTCGATCGCTGACACGCGCGGACAGTTTGGCGAGAATGGTCCGATTATCAGTCATGTGCTGGCGGCTCTCTTCTTCCTGGCATCGCTGGTATTTGTTTGGCGTTCGTTCCATAAAATGCGCATCGGAACGCTGCAAGCTGAGGCGGCGACAGTAGGCGTGGACGATCTGCCTCGGGACTGAAAATCAATTTCGAGTCCCCGTTGAGTTCAGACCTTGAAACTTGAAACTTGAAACTTTAAACTCCCATTCATGAATTCTACCGCTCAAGCTTATACGCCTCCCGACACACTGCTCGGCGCAGCGCTCGCTCCACTCGACTGGACGCGTGCTGTCTCGCTGGCGGTCGTTTTCAGTTTGCTGACTGCTCTTGCCGCTCAGATCGTGATTCCGATTGGACCAGTACCGATCACGGGATCGACCTTTGCCGTACTACTCACCGGCGCTCTGCTTGGGTCGCGGCTCGGCGCCATGGCGATGATTGTGTATTTATTTGAGGGCGCGGTTGGCTTGCCTTTCTTTTACGGCGGACACGGTGGATTCGCGCATATCTTTGGACCAACCGGTGGTTACCTCATCGCCTTTCCCGCGGCGGCCTTCATTACCGGCGCGTTTGCAGAAAACGGCTGGGATAAACGGTTCTTGACCGCGGTGGCAGCGATGGCCGTCGGTTCAACCGTGATCCTGCTGGCAGGCTGGGCGTGGTTTGCAGTTTTGATGAATACGGATCTGTTAGCCGCTTTTAAGGTAAGTGTGGCTCCACACATCGTCGGCGATATCATCAAGATCATTCTGGCCGCGGCCGCTCTTCCAGCAGGATGGGCACTTCTCAAACGCAAAGCCTCGCAAAAATAGGTAGTGCCCTAGTTTGAAATCCTCTGTGCAACCTCTGTGTTCTCTGTGTCTCTTTTTGGGTGTTTGCCTTAGTTTCCACCACAGAGGTACAGAGAAAAATATGCCTTAGAAAAACTGATTAAAATTCGAGTCGGCGTCGGCATGAAGTTAGCCCGTCGTTTTAACGCCGGGATCATCATTTCCCCGCTTACCCGACTTACCCTGTTCCCCCTCCCGGACTTTCCTGTTGACAACTCAACCACAGTTGTAGTAGCTTCAACCTCATTCGTAGTAAGGAGCAGGAATGGCCAGAGACAAACAGGTCAGGCTGACGCGACTGGAGTTGGAAGTTATGGGCGCCGTGTGGGCGCTGGGCAGTGGATCCGTCCGCGAGATCCAGGAGCAGCTGCCGGAACACAAACGCCCGGCCTATACGACAGTGCAGACGATCATCTATCGCCTGGAAGAAAAGGGCGCAGTTCGCCGCGTCAAAAAAATCGGCAACGCGCATATTTTTGAGGCAGTGGTTACGCGTAAGGCCGCTCACAACCGTTTGATTGACGAATTGCTTCACGTCTTCGGCGGCTCGCCACGCTCGCTAATGGCGCAGCTGGTAGAAACCGGGCAGCTTACACTTCAGGATATACGAGAACTTGAAAGTACCTTGTCTGATTTGGCAACTCGCGAAAGTGCAGGGAAGACTCAGGTCTCCGACGAACAACCTCGACGTGCTAATAAGAAAACACGTCAATCAAGGAATACGGAATGACCGGCGCTTACCAATGGCTAGCGGCAGCTTCCGCCTGGTGGTGGCCGCGATTCGCCGACCACCTTTGGCAGACGACAATCTTCGCACTGATTCTTCTGGTTGCCGCGATGGTACTAAGGCGAGGCTCGGCCCGCTGGCGTCACACGTTTTGTCTGCTTGCTTCCACCAAGTTCATCATCCCGGCGGCACTCTTCGTCTTACTGGCCCAGGAAACCGGCATACGGTCTTTCCCGATTCTTCGTCTCATCCAACCTGGTGAGCAGAATGTTTTGTCGCTGGTAACCGAACCGGCCGTGACGTTTGCATCTACTTATGAGGTGACGGTCTTCGCCACAGATTCCGCTCCTCCGAACGCGATTTACCTCGCGTTAACAACCATGTGGTTGACAGGCACTGCTTCCATCGCCTTGCTTTGGGTGGTCCGTCGTCGCCGATTTCGGCATTCACTCCGGTCCGGCCTAAACATTCGCGCGGGACGCGAGTGGCGCGCACTTGAGCGAGCGCGGGAATCATTAGACATGCAACGCAAAGTCGGCCTGATGATTTCGACACACAGAATTGAACCGGGCGTGTGGCGTGTTTGGCGACCAATCATCATCCTGCCGGGATCAATGACCACCCTGCTCGATGACAGCGAACTGGAAGCCATCCTGCTCCACGAACTGATACACATCAAGCGACACGACAATTTAGTCGGCAACTTCCAGCTGGTTCTTTGCGCTTCGCTGTGGTTTCACCCGCTCGTCTGGTTCATCGCTCGCAAACTTTTCGACGAGCGCGAGCAGGCGTGCGATGAAGGTGTGATGGAAATTTGCAATACGCCGGAGGCATATGCCTCGAGCATTCTGAAAGTGGTGCGGTTTTGCTTCGGCTGGAGAGTTGCCGGAGTGGCGGGCGCCGCAAGTGGAACGAATTTACGAAGGAGGATTGAGAACATCATGAATAACGCAAACTCAAAGAATCCGGGCGGCCGAGTGTCCCGTCTGCTCGCAGGCGCATTGGTAGGACTAGCACTTCTGTTTTTTATCGGCTCAGGGGTTTACAGCCGGCCGCACAAAACCAGCGAGATGACGGCAGAAGCCGTTGCGCACCCAAATGTGGGCGGCATCGGCGTTGAAGTTTTAGGAGCTGCGGGTGAACAGCCGGGCATGCAACCGCAAGCGCGCGACCACCAACAAGCTGCGGACAACACTAAGCAGCCACCTTCACCGCCGCCGCCCGATGAGGTGCAACCAGCCCCACCCGCGCAGCCGCCGGCGCCAAGCAATGAGTCGCAACCAGCACAACCTGCGCAACCAACGCAGCCGCCTCAAGCTCCCGAGGCTGAAGCGGCAATGGCGTCAGCGGCAATACCAGATAGCGCTGAAGACAAATCAGCCAAGCAGAAATCTTCTGACAAGTTGAAGAAGGGCGAACTGATTGAAGCGCCCCAACCGTCTTACCCGGAGCAGGCGAAGAAGGACAAGATTGAAGGCGTTGTGAGCGTCGTCATAACTATTGGCGACGAAGGCAACGTGATTTATGCAAAAGCGAAGGGCGGACCCGAGCCACTTCACCGCG
Source organism: Pyrinomonadaceae bacterium (assembly GCA_035941655.1). GTDB lineage: Bacteria > Acidobacteriota > Blastocatellia > Pyrinomonadales > Pyrinomonadaceae > PSRF01. Next base: position 7,242 of record DASZDU010000351.1, read on the forward strand.
CTTCTGAGGCTGCAGCCCTGAAGGCCCGTTTCAAACCCAGCCTGTTGAACGGTAAACCGGTAAAAGTCTCAGGCGTCATGACTTACAATTTTGTGTTGGATAAGAAGGAATAGCAGCACAGTCGATCCCAGATTGCTGCAGAGTAATAACAGCCACTTATCAGAACCGGGAGCGGACCGGGGTCCTCGCGCGGGCAGCCCGCGTGGGGGTAGTGACGGATAAACCACAACTCAAATGCAGTCCCTTGGCCCTGATGATCACAGTCATCGGGGCTTTTTCATGTGACTCATGCGGCGGCTATACTATGCATGAACATCGGCGAAACATTTGAGCTATGATGTACACCTTAAAAGTGCGTTCGCATCAGCGCGAAGAGCTGGTTGAGTTCACCGACAAAGTACAAAAACAGTTGACCGCATCCAATCAGCAGGAAGGCGTGGTGGTGTTGTATGTGCAACACACTACGGCCGGACTGACTGTGAACGAGAACGCAGATCCTGATGTCCCCAGAGACATGCTGCATCTGCTGCGCACTTTAATCCCGCAACACGGTATGGGCTTCCGGCATGGTGAAGAAAATTCAGACGCTCATATCAAAGCAACCCTGGTCGGTTCTTCTGTCACTGTTCCGTTCAGCGCCGGAAAACTTTTGCTTGGTCGCTGGCAGGGAATTTTTCTGTGCGAGTTCGACGGCGGGCGCGAGCGTCAGGTGATCATGACGATCGTGAAAGGGGGAACAGGGGAAATGGTTAAAGGGTAAAGGCCGTTCGACTCTTACTCTCCTGCCTTTCGTGTTTGGTATGACTAACCACACATTAATAACCCTCACGCTCCTGCTGCCTATTACACTTGTAACTGGACGATTCTGGGAAGACCAGGCTGTCACAGTTATAACAACACAAGATTCCGGAACAATTGAAACGACCTATGACGCCGCGAAGGACAAAACAACCGTCAGGCTCGCTCGCGTAAGAATCTCCTCGGGACAGGATAAATATGTCAGCCTGCACATGAGTCCGTCGTTTAGTTTCGCAGGCCGGAGCTTGCTCGCGACGCCGTCAATAATTGACTTTGAACTGCAAACGGTGGTGCGCGGAAGATTGAGAACAGACTTGTATGTAGTGTTCGTGATAGATGGTGAGAAGGTCTTTCTAAGTTCCAGCCGCTGGGCAGTCAAGCGCCCCATACCCGGGCGCGTTTGGATGGGCGAGCGCCTCGTCTTTCGCATGCCCTATGAGACGTTCGTTAAGATTACTAAAGCCACAACCTTTGAGATTAAGTTTGACGCGACGACGTTTTCGATTGGGGAAACAGAAAAGCAAGTGCTGCGAGAGTTTTTGATCTACACAAACCATATCCCCAGATTACATACGGATTAAAACAGCAAAGTGCTCAACATCAGAACCGGGAGCCCTAGCGACCCGCCAAATATTCCCCTTTGCTGATATATTCGTTTTGTCAACTCATCGTTTCAAATTGACTCTTGGGCCGGTCGCTACCCCGAGGCGTCGGGGTTCTGATATTGCTATGCCAGCCTGTGTATTTTCCTTTGTGCAGTGCCGCCTCACTCACTGAGTGTCTTCATAATCTCAGCAAACTTTTCTACATCGGCATGCGTCCGTTCCAGCGAGCGGCGGCTATCAAGGTAGGCGGTCCACACTGGCGTCTGCGTGAGCGCTTTGGTCGTGTCCTGATCAAGCGTCTGGGCCATCAGTGCGATCAGATCACTTACCACGCGAGTGTGTTCAAGCAGTGATTGGATAATCGTGTAGGCAAGGCGCGCCTGTTCCTGATCAAGATCTGGCGGTCGGTCGTTGTCAGATATTTGTTGTTCAGACATATCGATCTTTAGAAGAATTCGCTGCTGTGGTTTCACTCGAAACCGACACCAATATGTTACTTGCCAGGTTTAAGGCAAATGCTCTAATCTCGCCTCTCACTTAAATTTAGCCGTTGTCAGCTATCGCTTAACGGATGCGGCGATGGCAGACCAGGGCTTGGCGGTGCATCCTCAACAAAACAGGAGACAACATGGCGACAAAGTCGAACGTTCCAAACGCTTTCAGCTTCTGGCAAGCCTGGCTGTACCACTTGATACCTAATTTGGAAGAGGTGATAGATCCGAATAACCCAATGCATCAAATTGGACTGCAGGCGACGATCCACGAAATGGCTAACTCGATCTCTGATCGTGCCGCACGCACGGAGATACAGGGCACTGCGAAAAAGTCTATCGCCAGCATTGCTTCAAAGAACGTAAAGTAGTCTGAAGCACCGAATTCCGAAGGAGTCTGGCGCGAAGCTATGACACCGACATCGCGCTCCGACGGAATGCTCCTGACCAAATCGTGCTTCACCACAAAAAGGTCGTGCTCCTATTGAGCGGTTCTCACAAATGGAAGCTCGGCCACTTGCGCCTCGCGATTTTGTCCTTCAAGAGCTTGCACCTCAAGATCCTGATCGCCGGCGCTTATCAGGACGCTGGTACCCGAAGCGAGATAATCATACTTCAGGTAGCCGAGCGCGATTGCGCGTCGCAGGTGCGGCGAATAGGTGCTGGAAGTTATCCGTCCAATTTCCTTGCCATCCGTTGATTTGATTGTCGCACCTGCGTCTGCTTTCAGACCCTCTGCGAAAAGCAGACCTGATAACTTCTTTGCCACATGCCCGCGATATTTGATGCGCGCAATAATCTCCTGGCCGACATAACAACCCTTCGTGTAACTGACTGCTTCGTCGAGTCCCGTTTCAGTCACCACGTTAGTTTCATCCATATCAATGCCATAGCGCGGCACCCCGGCTTCGATGCGCAGTATCTCGAGCGCTTCGTAACCAACCGGCTGGGCGCCAGCTGCCAGCAACGCGTCCCATAAACCAGCGGCCTGCCCCACATTGACGAACAGATCAAACCCGACTTCCGCCGTATGCGACGCCCGCATCACAGTGACTTCATTTATCGCGCACACTTCATTCGCCGCGATGCTCGCGGCCGTATCGCCCAGCACCGCCCGCACTACTTCCGCAGCCTTATTTCCCTGAACCGAAATGAGCGCCGTTTGGCTGGTTACATCAATGACGCGAAAATCGCCAGCGAGCGTGAACCGTTCAATATTTTTCAGGACGCTGTCGTGCGTCGCCGCTTCTGTGTCGATCAAAAATGTAGGACAGACATTCTCCGCGGGTCCCCGGCGGGGCTGCCCCGCTGGGGTGTTAATGTCTGTCTTATCGTCCTCCAAACGGATTACACGCACGCTCGCGATCAGCCGGCCCTGAACATTCGGAAACGCCGCCGGCATCCAACTATGCTGGGTGAGCGTTTTCATGTCGTTTGTGATCAGGCCGTTGAGAAACTGGACCGCCTCGGTGCCGCTCACCAGAAAGCGTCCCCTGCTGGAAAGATCGATAACGCCGGCACCGGCTTCGCGCACGGCTGCGTATTCGAGCGACACATCGCCGTACGACTGAGGCATCTCCCAACCATCTTGCTCGATCATGTTTGCGCCCAGTCGTCGATGGACGGACTCGAGTGGAGACTTGCCCGCAGTTTTTGTTTCGACTGATTCGATCATACTTGTTGGATCGCTCGGGCGACTACCTTGTAATCCGCCAACTGCTGCGCCTCGCGTCGATGCGAAGCCAACACCTGCGGACTGGGATGATAAATCGGCACCAGCATGCGTCCGTGCCACCGCTGTATCTTTGCCGCCGCATCCTGAAGCTTGAGATGGTGAGGCTCAATGGCGCTCAACGCGTCCAGCGCCACCGAACCCAGGGTTACGACGAGCGCCGGATCAACAATCTCCATTGTTCGTCGCAGGAATGATGAACAGTTTGTCAGCTCGCTTCTGGAAGGCTTGCGGTTAGCACCTGATTCCGTGCGCGGATTACAAAGCGCGGCGCTGGTGATGAAGATGTCTTTGCGGCTCAGGCCAATCGAAGCCAAAAAACGATCGAAGTTCTTGCCAGACTGATCGCCGGAGAAAGGCACGCGCGTTTGATCCGCGCCTTTGCGTCCCGGTGCTTCGCCGATAAACATGATGCGTGCCGCGACCGAGCCGTTTAGTTCACTTAAGACCGCCGTTCGCTCACACATTGCCGGGCAACGTGTGCACTGCGCGGCTTCGTTAATTAATGCCGCAAACTCAAGGCGTTCGGATTTGCCTGAAGCCAGGCGATGTCCATTCAGGTTAGACATTGACTTGTACACGCGTCACCGATAAGAATACGCCACTCGAACATCCCTTTTATTTCCAGCCCAGGAGGCAATCCCCATGTATCGCATACTGTTTATGGCGCTGTTTGTTTTGGCGCTGGCCGTTCCCGCCGCTCTGGCGCAAGATGCGGCAAAGGTCGATTCACAACATTACAAAGTCGAGTCTGAAAACTCGCGCGTGCGGGTGTTGCGAGTAAAGTACGGCCCGCATGAGAAATCAGTGATGCACGCCCACCCAGACGCTGTGGCGATATTTCAGACAGACGGTCGCGTCAAGTTTACCTACCCCGGGGGGAAAACCGAAGAGAGGGATATGAAGGCAGGCGAGACACTATTTACGCCCGCCGTCGTGCATCTTCCTGAAAACCTTTCCGATAGCGACATGGAGGTTATTCTGGTTGAACTGAAAACTCCAAAGCGCAAACCTGCTCCGAAGAAACCTGCGAGTAACAACATAAACCCGAGCGGAAATTAGATCAGCACGAGCACAGCCTCCAAGTGCCCGTTCATTGAGCCTATGGCCGCAGGCTAATTCGGTAAGTTTTTATTTTTGAGTTGAGGGTGGTGGCGTTCATGCCGAGCAAACGGGCGGCGCGCGATTGATGGCCGCCGGTTTGCTCCAATGCGCGGCGAATCAAATCGATCTCGAAGCGCCGTACCTGATCGTAAAAATTAATGCCGCGCCCGAGATCCTGTACCGCGCCGACGCTCGCACCTTCCTGTGAAGCAACTATCACCGACTGCGGATCGCTAATTTCCGGACGGAGACATTCGCGTGAAACCTCATCGAGCGGCGCAATGACCACGGCCCTCTCAATCGCATTCTCCAGTTCACGTACATTACCCGGCCAGGTGTAAGCCTCGAGCAGCGCCAGCACGTCAGGAGCGATTTGCTCCGACACTGTGCGGCCATTCTCTTCGTTGTACTTCTCAATGAAATGCTGGGCCAGCGGCAGGATGTCTTCGCGGCGATCGCGTAACGGAGGTAATTCGATCGGGACAACGGCAAGCCGGTAATAAAGATCTTCGCGAAACGTACCCTGTTTGACCGCTTCCTTCAACTCGATATTCGTGGCCGCAATGATCCGCACGTCTACTCGTCGCGGCGTCGTATCTCCCAGCGGAGTAAATTCCCGCTCTTGAATAACGCGCAACAAGCGCACCTGCGTCTCCGGCGGAATGTCACCAATCTCATCGAGGAAGATGGAACCGCCGTCAGCCACTTCAAACAACCCCTTCTTCGCAGCAACCGCGCCGGTGAAGGCCCCGCGCGTATGGCCGAAGAGCTCGGATTCAAGCAGCTCGGAAGGAATGTTGGAACTATTGACGGTGACGAAAGGCTTGCCTGCGCGGGGACTCGATTCGTGAATCGCTTTTGCAATCAGTTCTTTTCCGGTTCCGCTTTCGCCGGTAATCAGGACGGTAGAACGAGCCGGCGCCACCTGCTCAACCAGGCGAAACACTTCCTGCATCACGTCGGATCGTCCGACAATAGCGCCGCGATCGACGGCGCGACTCATGGCCCGGCGCAGCGTTCGTCTTTCCTCTTCTTTACGTCGACGCTTGATGCCCGCAGCGATGGTCGAGGTTATCTGTTCATTCTGAAAAGGCTTTCGTATGCAACCAAAGGCGCCGTGCTCCCAGGCAGCGATGGCTGTGTCAAACGTCGCGTAGGCAGTGATCATTAGGATCACCGCCTCTGGATCCATTTTCAGAAACTCTTCCAGCGCGCGCAGACCACCGATGCCCGGCATGGAGACATCGAGGAGGACGGCGTCGTAAGCCCGGCGACCGTACGACTCGAGTCCTTCTTCACCCGTTTTTGCGAGGTCGACACGATAACCTTCCGAAGAGAGCAGCGTCTCCAATACTTCACGCATTATCTCTTCATCGTCGACGATGAGTACTGAACCTTTTTTAGCCACGCGTCTTTCGGTCTTTGCCGCCACTGTTGAACCTCATGCAGGTTTCGGGAGCGAAACAGTGTAGGGGAGATCAGCGCAAAAAAAAAGGCACGTGAGATGTCAGGTGGGAGATTTCAGATGGGAGATCTCAGATCTGAGATTTGCAATTCGAAATCTGAAATTTGAAATTGGAGAGCTAATCGGCAACTGCCTGCAAGCGCGCACGAGCCTGCACCGTCGGCAGCGTAATCCGAAAGATTGTTCCGTGTCCCGGCGTGCTTTCGACACTGATGTGGCCCGAATGCTCCTGGACAATCCCGTACGAAACGGCGAGGCCGAGACCAGTGCCGCGCCCGACACCCTTGGTGGTGTAAAACGGATCGTAAATCTTGGCAACATTTTCGGGAGCGATGCCAATGCCGCTATCGGCAACCTCGATTGTCAGCGAGTGGTCGTCAGAAAGAATTGTGGAAATTTTGATCGAACCGCCGAAAGGGATCGCGTCGCGCGCATTAAGCAACAGGTTGGTAAACACCTGTTGAAGTTTTCCGCTGTTGCCAATTACGGGCGGCGCGTCCGGATCGTAGCCACGCACGATTTCAATCTGATTACCTCGCAGCTGTGGCTCCAGCAGTTGCAGCGTGTCGTCGAGAACCCGCCCAATCTCGAGTTCGGTGAATTCGGTCGCATCTCCCGTGCGCGAGAAGTTCAGCAGGTTGTTGACGATGTTTGTGGCGCGTTCAGCCTGGCGACGCACCTTCAACAGAAGCGCATGCTTCGGATCCGTTTCCGAGAGCATCCCCAACAGCATCTGCGTGTACGACGAAACGCCAGTGAGCGGTGTATTGACTTCGTGGGCCACGCCGGCAGCCAACAGGCCAATTGAGGAAAGTTTTTCCCGCTGCTGCAGTTGCTCTTCGAGGCGCACGCGCGACGTTACATCTTCGAGCACAACCAGCGCGCCGGTTTGCTCCTGTGAATCCTGCAACGGCGCAATGGCGATGTTGAGCACCAGCGGACGCCCGATGAAAGTCGCGGTGTGAATCTTATAGATGTTGCGGATTTCTTTCAGCCGCCAACGGTCATTGCCGAGGACCTGACGCAGCGTATCGGTAAAATCTTCGGTGAAAAGATCTTCGACTCGCTTGCCAACAGCTTGCGCCCGGCTCAGGTCCAGAATTTCCTCAAGCGCAGAATTGAGACGAGTCACGCGGCCCTCAAGATCGACCGCCAGCAGTCCGACGTTAATCGACTCAATGATGGACTCGTTAAACTCCTTGAGAAGTTTCAACTCTGCTGCCCGGTCACCCTGCTCCTGATACAGCAGACTGTTTTCGATAGCCACCGCCACATAACCAGAGACGGTGAGCAATATTTCGACGTCTTCCGACGAGAGCAACGCGCCATCAGCAGATCGGCCGAGACCGATTACGGCAACCATCCGGCCACGCACGACGCAGGGCACGTAATAATGAAGTGCGCGGCGCACGAACCCGGTCGTTTCCGGTATCAAATCCAAATCATCGGTGCGAACCACGCCGGTTTCCGCCGAGCGAATTCGAATCATTTCGCGGAAGTCCGGCGGCACTACCATTTCAGCGGAAAGGCCGGCAGCGCGAGCCACGCGATAACCAGCCGGTGAGTTTTGGTCCTCAATAAAAATTGCGATGCGCCCGACGTTCATTACCTGCTGCAGGCGGCTGACGAGCGAATCGAGCAGCGGATCGAGTGCCGTGGTAGCGGAGAGCGTCCGGCCAAAGTCGAGCAAGCTATTCCGCATATCGTAGCGCTCGCCATAAAACAGCCGGTCTATTTGTTCCTGTAAAAAGCTCTTCACCGGCGCGGCAAGCATAACGATAGCCGCCATGGCCACAATCGCCAGCACCACGCGCAAAGTGATCTCGCCTGACGTGATTCCCTGATCGCCGCTCAGCGCGTACAAACCCGCCAGGTAAACGACGGCGCCAACCATCAAGGCAATAGCCAGCGTCGTCAGCACATAAACGAACACACGCCGAACGACCAGTTCCACATCCATCAGCCGGTAGCGAAGGACTGAATATCCGAATGCCAGCGGGATGAGAATCAGAGGCAGAACGGCGGCGTCGATGAGCCATGGATCCGTCTGCGCGCTAAGCAGAAACCCGATGCCGTAGAGCAATGTGAACGGAGCGACGGCTAACAGTGATCCCCAGATCACCCACTTCATCTGTTGCCGGACTACCGCGCTATTAGCTTTAACCCAGGTTCTGATTAGGAAGATAACGCTGGCGATTAGACCCGCGATAAAGTGAAAGAAGCTGAGCTTGTAAAAGAAGCCGAGAAAAGAGTCGGACAAAGGGGGAACGCTGCGAAACGCGGGGACCGCCGGCGTTAACACATCGCGTAAGAAAACAAACGTTGCCAGCAGCAACAAAAATATTGCCGGCACATAGAGCAAAGCGGCTCGCCATCTTTTACGTTCAAAGAGTTGCTGCCGTAACGGATAGAGCAGACAAAAATGGAGGAAGAGCGGAGCAAAAAGAATGAACGCCGCATTTCTTAAAAATGCGATGGCTAAATCCAGATCGCGGTAAGTACCAACCGGTGTATAGAAACAAAAAACGAAGGCGGCCAAACAGAGCGAGGCGAAATGCAAAGCAAAGGGCGCGCGACCACCTTGCTTGAACAAAACAAAGAAGCCAACGAACAGAAAGGTGAGACCAAGGAAGTTGATGTAGACATCCCGCGGTGTCCATTTGTGGATGGAACCAAGGTGATC
>DASZDU010000352.1:0-5568 GCA_035941655.1 Pyrinomonadaceae bacterium
TTACAAGCCGAAGGGCGACCAGCCCCAAGCCATTGACGCACTTGTGCGTGGGCTCTCCGATGGTTCCAAAGACCAGGTTTTGCTGGGCATAACCGGGAGTGGAAAGACGTTTACCATCGCCAGCGTTATTGAACGGACGCAGCGTCCCACGCTGGTTTTGGCGCACAACAAGACTTTGGCCGCGCAATTGTTTCAGGAGTTTAGGTCCCTTTTTCCCGAAAACTCCGTCGAGTATTTCGTTTCCTATTACGACTATTACCAGCCGGAAGCTTACATGCCGGCCGGCGACGTCTACATCGAGAAGGAAGCGATTGTCAACGAGGAAATCGATCGGCTGCGCATGTCGGCTACGCGCGCGCTCTTTGAACGGCGCGATGTAATTGTGGTAGCCAGCGTATCCTGCATCTACGGTCTCGGCGATCCTGATGCCTACTACGGCATGCTGCTTTTCCTGGAACCCGGAACTCGAATGAAACGCGAAGCGCTGCTGCAGCGGCTGGTGGAGTTGCAATACGAGCGTTCCGACGTAAATTTCCAGCGCGGGACTTTCCGCGTGCGCGGCGACGTCGTTGAGATCTATCCGAGTTATCAGGATCAGGCGTTTCGCATCGAGCTTTGGGGAGAGGAAGTCGACTCGATTTCCACCATCGATCCACTACTCGGCGAGGTAATCACGAAACACACCACTCGCGTGCCGATTTATCCGAAAAGCCATTACGTGATGTCGAAACCGACGGTCAAGCGAGCGCTGAAATCGATCAAGGAAGAGCTCGAGTGGTGGGAACCGAAGCTAATTAATGAAGGCAAACTTCTGGAAGCGCAGCGCCTACATCAGCGCACAATGTTTGACCTGGAACTGATCAAAGAGATGGGTTTTTGTCGCGGCATAGAAAACTATTCACGGCATCTGACGGGAAAGAAACAGGGCGAGCCGCCGCCCACGCTGCTTGATTATCTGCCGCGCGACACCATGATGATCATCGATGAGTCGCACCAAAGCATTCCGCAGATCCGTGGCATGTTTGAAGGCGACCAATCTCGCAAACGCACACTCGTAGAGTATGGATTCCGCCTGCCGTCGGCGCTCGACAATCGCCCTTTGAACTTTGGCGAGTTCGAATCGCGCATTGGACAGACGATTTATGTGTCGGCAACACCAGGGCCTTATGAACTGACCAAGTCGGGCGGCGAAGTGATCGAGCAAATTATTCGACCGACGGGTTTGCTTGATCCCGAGGTGGAAGTTCATCCGGTCAAAGGGCAGATTGATCATTTGCTCGAAGAGTGCCGGCAGCGGGCCGAACGTCACGAGCGCGTGCTGGTGACAACGTTGACCAAGCGAATGGCGGAAGACCTTACGGAGTATTTCACTGAAGTTGGCGTCCGGGTTCGTTACCTGCATTCGGATATTGAGACGCTCGAGCGCATAAAAATTCTGCGTGATCTGAGACGAGGAGAGTTCGATGTGCTGGTTGGGATCAACCTGTTGCGCGAAGGCCTGGATTTGCCCGAAGTCTCGCTGGTGGCAATTCTGGACGCGGACAAGGAAGGGTTTCTGCGTTCTGAGCAGTCGCTGATTCAAACGATTGGCCGCACCGCGCGCAATTCCAAGGGCAAGGCGATTCTCTACGCCGATCGCACCACCGATTCCATGAAACGCGCCATGGACGAGACGCGCCGGCGGCGATCGATTCAGGAGATTTACAACGAAGAGCAGGGAATTACACCGACCACGATTGTGAAGCCGATCGAGTCAACTTTGATCACAGCTTCCGAGGCCGACTATTTCAAAGTGCCGACTGACCTGGAAGACATCGAAGACTATTCGCCCGAGAATATTGAAGCGACTATTACAAGACTCGAAGCCGAAATGCGCGCATCGGCAAAGCGCTTCGAGTTTGAGCGCGCCGCTGAGCTGCGCGACCGAATAAAAGTTTTGCGCGAGCGTGAACTAACTCTGGCCTGAAGCCCCGGGGAAAAGGGGAAGAGGGGAACTGGGAAAAGGGGAAGAGGGGAACTGGGAAAAGGGAAGCGCGGCGGAACAAGATGTTTTGTTTCCCCTCTTTCCCACTTACCCTTTAACCCCATTCTTATTGCATGCTAACGAAATCTGATCCCGACGCTATTCAGTCCTTCCTATCCGACGCGAGTCACATGCGCGACGGACATGCAGACCGCGTCGTCTTTCCTGAGAACGCCCAGGAGATCGCGCAGATTCTGCGAGCGGCCTCCGAGAACAAAACTCCAGTCACTGTTTCTGGTGCGGGGACAGGTACGGTCGGCGGCCGAATTCCTTTCGCCGGCATGGTGGTCGCGACTGACAAACTTGATTGCATTAAAAGTGTTGTTCATAAAGGCGACGGCGGCAGCGCAGTCGCGGAAGCCGGCGTAATGCTTTGTGACCTGCAAAGGTTTGTGGAGTCGGAAGATCTTTTCTATCCGCCTGACCCAACGGAGCGCAGTTGTTTTCTCGGCGGTACGGTGGCGACGAACGCTTCGGGTGCGCGCACTTTTAAGTATGGGCCAACTCGGAATTATGTGGAGCGCCTGAAGATTGCATTAGCAACGGGGGATGTAATTGATTTGCGACGCGGAGAGTTGCATGCCGACGCATCTGGCCACCTCAAGCTGCCGCTGCCGTCCGGCGGTGCGATTGAGACACGGCTACCGACTTATCAACTGCCGCAGACGCGAAAGCATGCCTCCGGCTACTACGTGGCGCCGGAAATGGATGTGTTGGACCTTTTCATTGGCAGTGAAGGGACACTGGGCGTGATCGTCGAAGTGGAAGTTGCGTTGCTGCCGAAACCGCAGAGCTTATTGAGTGGTGTCGTTTTCTTCAGTGATGAACAAGAGCTTTTGGCGTTCGTTCGCGAAGCTCGAGAGATGTCGCTGCGAAGTCGCCAAAAATATGCAGGCGACGCCGGGCGATTGGCGACCCTCATGGAAAAAGCTCTGGCTGTGACTGATCGTGGACAGGCAATTCAACGCTCTGCGACGCGTGAACGTGACGTTAATGAAGACAGTCTGCTGGATGCTCGCGCGATCGAGTATTTCGACAGTGAGTCGCTTCGATTTCTCCGGGCGAAATACGAAACGATTCCAGAGACAGCTGTGGGAGCGATCTTTTTCGAACAAGAGACAACGCCGTCGACTGAAGACTTGTTAATGACCGAGTGGCTATCACTGCTCGAGCGTCACCAGGCGCTGACTGATGCCTCATGGTTTGCCGATAGTGAATACGATCAAGCGAAGTTGCGCGAATTTCGTCACGCGTTGCCGGTGCTGATGAATGAATGGTTTGCCCGGCATAAACAGCGCAAAGTTTCTACAGACATGTCGGTTCCTGACGAAGCCTTTGCCGAAATGCTGCGTTTCTACGAGGACACCTTGCGGACAAGTGACCTTAGATACACGATCTTCGGACATATCGGTGATAACCACGTGCACGTGAACATCCTGCCGCGCGACGATCAGGAAGCGAAGAAGGCGAGAGAGATCTACTTGCAGTTTTTGAAAAGGGCTGCCGCTGTTGGCGGCACACTTTCCGCAGAGCACGGGATCGGAAAACTGAAGCGCGACTACCTGCCGTTGTTCTACAGTGAAGAGCACTTGCGCCAGATGGCCGCACTCAAACGCGCATTTGACCCCGCTGGAATTCTCGGACGCGGAAATATCTTTTCTGAGCAACTCATTGCTTGAGTCGTGGGGCAAAGGTACCAGAGAGCCGAAGTAGCCGCGGATTTACGCGGATAAACGCTGATCAGAACAAAGCATAGTTCTTTTTTGGAGTACGCTGACCTGTCAGCGCTTTAGTCGGTTGTGACCTGTCGCAACCCGGCTACATCACATGTAATGTGCGGAAGCGGCGTCAAGCCGCCGCGGACCTAAAGCGCTGACAGGTCAGCGCACTCCAAAAACGTGCTTCGATCTGATCAGCGTTTATCCGCGTAACCCCGCGGCTCATTCGGATTTGATGCACCTGCCTTTACCATTCACTATTTACCATTTACGATTCACGTTCTTATGTTTCGCTTCACCACAGCCGGAGAATCACATGGTCGCGCACTAGTCGCAATAGTTGAAGGTTTGCCCGCGGGCATGCCCGTTGATGTCGCGTTTATTAATCTTGAACTGCATCGACGCCAGCTAGGTTACGGTCGCGGCGGACGAATGAAAATCGAGAAGGACCAGGCGGAGATTTTGAGTGGCATTCGTCATGGACTAACCCTCGGGTCGCCAGTTGCGCTCTTGATCGAAAACAAAGACTGGGCCAACTGGACTGACGTAATGGCCGCCGAGGCACGCGATGTCGCGCCCGAGAAATCTCGTCGCTTGAAACGTCCGCGTCCCGGCCACGCTGATCTTGCGGGCGGGCAGAAGTTTGAAGCGCGGGATCTGCGAAACATTCTCGAGCGTGCGTCCGCACGCGAAACTGCTGCGCGGGTGGCGTGTGGAGCCTTGGCTAAACAGTTATTAACTGCGTTCGGCGCGGAGGTGCGCAGTCATGTTATTCAGCTTGGCGGAATTCCTGAGAAACCGCTCCAACTATCCTGGGAGGAAATAGCCGCGATTCCAGAGGATGCACCTTTGCATTGCGCCGACTCCAAATTGCAGCAACAGATGATTGAACTCATCGATGCCAAACGTGAGGCTGGCGACACGCTCGGCGGCATATTCGAAGTTGTCGCTCGCGGCTTGATGCCCGGGCTCGGTTCCCACACTGCGTGGGACTTAAAGCTCGACGGAAAATTAGCCCACGCTTTCATGTCCATTCCTGCCGTGAAAGCTGTCTCTATTGGCGCGGGCAGCGAAGCGAGCGCTTTGCCGGGTTCGGAAGTACACGACGAGATTGCCTACAACAACGAGACGAAAAACTTCATACGCGAAACCAACCGCGCCGGCGGTCTCGAGGGCGGAATTACAAACGGTGAAGAGATAAGAATTCGCGGACACCTAAAACCGCTTTCGACGTTGCGCCGTCCGCTGCGTTCAGTGGACATCGATACGAAGTTGGAGGAGTCGGCTGCTTTTGAGCGTTCGGATATTACTGCGGTACCGGCCGCGGGCGTTATTGGTGAAGCGATGATGGCGCTGGTGTTGGCGGAAGCCATGCGCGAGAAGTTTGGCGGGGATAGTTTGGGTGAGATGAAGCGCAACTTCGAAGGCTATCGCGAACAGTTGCGCGGGTATTAGTCGCAATCTTGTGGGTCGACCAAATTCAGAACCGGGAGCCGTAGCGACCGGGTCACACGGTGGAGCGAATAACATTGGCCAAAGTGGGTATATTTCCAGTGCTTGTCGTGCTTGTCAGACCCGGTCGCTACGGCTCCCGGTTCTGAATTTTTCTAAGCATCGAGGCGTAAGGCCCCACAGCACTTAAACCAAACTGACACGTAAGCATCGTTGATCTTAGAATCGACATCGTAAGCAATTCAAAATCTCGCCTTTGGATGTGAATGAAGCAATGGCATTGATGGAAATAGTAACGTGGCCGAATCCGATTCTTGACGCGCCGGCTGATCCGGTCACTGATTTTGGCGACGGCCTTAAGAAGCTCGTGGGCGA
>DASZDU010000353.1:0-4130 GCA_035941655.1 Pyrinomonadaceae bacterium
TCATCTCATCGATGTTTCAATAGAAAGATATTTATTGCTGTCTACGAATGTAGCCGCAAGCTACCAGGCGTCTGAGAGGAGTTAAAGGAAAACAACTGACTGAGAGCTGGGAATGTCAAAACGGCGGCGACAGCTCTTGCAGGCCAACATGTCGTCAATTCGCACCAGGTAGTCGCGCGACTTTTGATAGCGCATGCGGTCCTGTTCGTTTGCGCCGCGTGGCGGGCCTTGTTTTTTCGTTCGCTTGAGCCAACGGACGTCGTACTCCGCACGCTCACGGCAGTGAGGGCAACTGTAAGTGGCTTTTTTTAGTTCCTGTTTTTCGTTAAAGAAATCCTGTTCGTTCATATGTTGCGATCTTCCTTCGAGCCTTATCTTTCCCCTAACTCGCGCAGGTACCGGAAGCTGTAGATGCCCGTCTCATGCCCGTCGCTCCAGCGGAAATTCAAAGCATAGCGTCCCACAATGCTTACGTCAGCAATCACCAGATCTTCAGAAACAGCCTCGGGCTTTAACACGCGCTGGCCTGTCCATTCGTTAACGCACTGCGCGCAGGGGCAGGCACGTCTGAGCTCAGCTGCGTTATACCGGCAGACGCAATCATCTGCCCAGGTAATACGCAAGCCCGATTCGCCTTCCTGCTGAATCTCTCGCGGCTCAATCGCCGGCCCTCTTCTTTCGGTAGTTTCTATCATTACCCAAATCGTCTTTGGTCTTTGCTCTTCTGATTCTCGCTTTCCGCTTTTCCTGCTGGCCACTGGCCACTGACCACTGGCTACTGCTTCCCGCCATCCGCATCACGCACGGCTTCAGCGACGGCGGCGGCGGTAATCCTGAAGTGTGACGCATTCCAAACAACCTGGCCATTACGTAAAACAATTATCTGCGGCGACTCATGAACTACGCCCAAACGGTCCTCAATCTCTCTGGAAAGCTCTCGAGACCGCTGCACTTCAAGCAGCGCCACCTCGCCTTTAAATGCACGCATTTGGTCATAGGCCGCAGCACTGATGGGACACGTCAGACTGTGTTTGAATATAACAATCGCCCGCTCTCTGGAACGAGTTGCGATCTCCTCGAATGACTTGAAATCAGTAATCTTTACGAAGTGATTTTCCATGATGCCCACCCTGGCACGGATACTTTATGCCCGTTTTGATAGTAGCTTATCGATAGGATTCCGACAAAGGCACGTTTTAAGGATCCATCGCTGAATTGAATGTTGAGCAGAAGCTTTGCATAAACGGTGCGAAGAGCGGGGGCAAGGCGGGGGTCCCCATCGGGGCAGCCCCGATGGGGTGCTAATACCGCCTTCCCGACCCAGAGACTCCGAACCAAGTGTCGGCCTCACCTTGAAAGCCTTTCAGTCGGAACGCAATTGAATCTTGATCAGCTCAGGGTCAGGAAGGTGGGCTTGCCCCCGCTCTTTGTTATGCGAACACAAAAAGCGGGAGTGAGACCATTGTCTCCACTCCCGCCTTTGTTCTGGCTTAGGTTCTCGCTTTAGTAACCGTTGTAACCGTCGCGGTAGCCGTTCGCAAATCCCTGCCGGAAATATTGTCGATACAGCTCACGATTACCGTAACGCGAGTTGTAATCTTCCGTAGCGTTCTGGAAATCGCCCTCGTCGCGATATTCAAAACGTTCACCGCGGCTGCGATCCTTGCGGCCTTCCTGAATGCCGTTGTTATAGCCGGCGTTCAGCGCTGTCTGGCGAAGCTGATTGTCTGAGTAACCACCATACCCGCCGTAGCCGCCATACCCACCATAGCCGCCGTTGCGACGAATGCGTGCCTGTTGACGACGCAACTCTTCGAGGCGAATGCGCTCCTGCTCTCGTCGCCATTCGTCGTTGCCACGACGTCGTTGACCGTTATTCTTGTCCCAGCGACCATCGCGGGCATCATGTCCGTTCACGAAGATTTCTGTCGGCTTGCCTCGGCCTCTGCCGTTGCTCTGTGCGAACGCCGTGAGCGGCAGCGCTAAAAAAGCTACCAGCGCCAACATAACGAATCGTGTTAAGAAGTTTTGATTCTTGCTATTCATGATTTTTCCCTTCCCTTCAGAGCCCGATGCGCAACCACGTTGCTGGGTCGAGCGAATGCCCGCCCGGTAATTAACAACCGGTATGCCACGGTACAGCTTGCAAGAAAAAGGTAAGGAAATAGTCGCCGCTCGCAATGCAAAGTGTTAATTTGCGGCAGTTCGGCGCTGCTAACTCAAGCTTCGCCTGGCACGCAAACCAACCCTTTGCATTACGAGGGCTGAAGGAAGAACAAGGATTACCCGATTTAGTATTGTCTCGTGCCGCATTGAGTGCGTCTCAAGATCGCGCTCAACTGGTGGTTTAACGCCAATCGCCAACGAGAACAAAAGGTGACCAATAAAACGGCGCGCTGTATTTCTTGCCGGAGATCATTGCGAGTTGGGCGTCACGCATGGCAGCCGAAGCGGAGACTGCTCCGGAGCCGGCAGCAGACGATCCAAGCAAACGCTTGTAGAAATCCGTCATCAATTCTGCAGTTGATTTGTCTGCGACTGACCAAAGGCTGACGCCAACCGTGGGTGCGCCCGCATACATGAAGGCGCGCGTGAGACCCATCACGCCCTCGCCGCGTTTCTCTTTTCCTAGTCCTGTTTCGCAAGCCGAAAGCATTACCAGCGGGGACCCCAGTCGCAGATTGAATACTTCGTCAGTACGCAGGAAGCCATCTTCATTTTTGTTGCCGACGAGCGAAAGGACCACACCGGTAAATTGTGGTCGCTCGGCATTCAACAGGCCGTGCGTTGCTATGTGCACGACGCGATACTTACTGATATCGCGCGAATCCACATTGTCTTCACTCGCGTCCAGGTCGAGCCAGGTGTCGGCTTGTGTGCCTGAAGCCTTCGCTAGTTTGACGATCTGCTCCGCTTCAGTACGCGTGCCTGCGAGTCGGGCCAAGGGTAACCCCTGCATCTTTGCATTATCCGCCTCAGCGGATGCTTTTGCCCCTGCGACGTCGGTCAAGGCGCTTTGAATTCCCAGTCCACGCGTATCACCGGTTATTGCCGCGGAACCAGCGCCTTTGGCTCGCGCATCGTTTGAATTGAAAACAGGATCGGCCAATATCAATATTGACCGCCCCTCGCGACTGGTGTTCTGTTGTCTGATCGCGCCAACGACGGACGCTGATGGCGCATAAATAATCTCATTCGACTTGATTAGGTAAGGAAGCGAAGAATAGTCAGCCGTGGCCGGGGATTTAACCAGCGCTTCGAAGGGAACATAATTCAGCGCGCCGTCGGCAACGATCAAGAGACGCTTCTTTCCCAACACGGTCGCGGCAGGTTCGACCACTCCTTTGTAAAGCGCGCTGGAGGCAACAACAAAAGCTGCCGCATCTTCCGCGAAAGGAGTCGCGCTCACGCCGAGTCCACGTTGACTGTCGGCCATAACGTCGATGCCCACGAGCCGTCGCTGAAGCTTCGAAGGAATTAATTGCGCGCGCAGCTCGGTCGCGAGTTTGTCGATAGTCGGTCTGGCGGGTAGTTTGTAGAGGGACACCTGAGACTTCGTTACGGCCCAGGCGTAAGAAGCGTCTCGCCCCAGACTGTATTCAAGCAAGGCGGTTTGATCGTCAAGTATCGAGCTCTGCACTTCAGCAAGTGACAAGGGTTTGCCGGCCGTGAGACTCGCATACCGGGGACTGGCAGTTCTAATTTGATTTTCAATCTCTTCAAACTCAGTCTGCAGTTTTTCAAGTTCGCTTTCGAGCTCTGACGGTTTCTTTTTATCAGTATCTGCCGACAAACTAATCCCAGTCAGCTCCTCAGCAATCTCCTGTTGCCGGTCAAGGTTGTCCTGTTTGCGTTTAAGCAGATTAGCCGGAATGCCTTCGGTAACAGCTGCATTGGTTTCGCTAAGAAGATCCAGCAGCGAACGAGCGCGGGACTGTTCCGTAATCCTGAACGCTTGCGCGGCATACTCCAGGGCTTTTCCAGTCAAGGCCTCGGCGCTGTTTGCCGCCGGCGCTCCCGGAGCTCCTGCGCTTAACAAAGCCATTTCAGCGAATGCACTCGCGCCATCATCGAACACATCCTTGGTCGTACTCAGAAAAATCGTGCGCGATTCATCGGCTCGGAGACTG
>DASZDU010000354.1:0-6767 GCA_035941655.1 Pyrinomonadaceae bacterium
GGCAGTTGTCCAGTGTAACCAGTGTGCGCGGCGACTCTGTTCCGCCTGCGATCACCGGATTCGCGGATTTCCTTTTTGCCAGGATTGCATCGTTGCGGGCGTCGAGTTGCTCCGCCAGGACTCGCAGTCGGCGGGTTCACACGTTCCCTATCGCAACAGTTCGCCATTCATCGCTACCTTGTTGTCTTTCGTACCAGGCCTCGGCGCGGCCTACAACGGACAGACGGCCAAGGCGATTGTTCATTTCGCGATCTTCGCCAGTTTCTTTCAAATGGCGGTTCTGACTCAGGGCGTTCAATTCTTCATTCTGGGTGTGCTCGGCACCTGGCTGTTCGCAGCGGTCGACGCCTGCCGCACCGCACAACTAATCAGGGCGGGACTGACCCCGGATACGGAAGAGGATGTAATTGCGCGACGTTTGTATGGGAACCCGTTTGCGTGGGGCATAACTCTGGTAATAATCGGCACACTCTTTTTGTTGCACACGCTGCTGGGGGTGCAGTTTCCCGTCCGTCAATTTCTTCCTGTTGGTCTCGTGGCTCTCGGCATATACATGCTCACGGATTACGTTCGCCGGCGGCGCTCGGGCAACCGCATTATTCGCTTCGAATCGCGGCGACCACCTCCGTCTGTGGTCGTAAGCTCGGCAATTGACTCGCCGCGTTTCAGAACTGGAGAAACTACTCAATTCGGACGGCGAGAGATTGAGAGTATCCCTTTCAAACGCAGTTCCTAGAGCATCACTTAGGTTTAAACTATGGCATTCATCCTTAAAGCGCTCGGCGGTATCACCGCACTAATCCTGCTCGTTGTTACCCTGCTAGGTTCCATCCTGACCGTGGGTGGTTTTCTACTAGCGGCCATCAAAGTTTTGATTGTCGTCATATTCCTGGCTGTGTTGACTCTGGTCATTTTCTCTATCATTCGCGATCGCTCCAGAAGGCGTCGCGAGGCCTCGGATTTATAATCAAACCGTCCTTTCCTGCGGTTGCAATGACCTGAATCCGTGTGATAGGGTCAGCCTTCTTGCAGCACCGGCCGGGTGGGTTTTCCCTCGAAATCTGAGGTTCATCCATCCGCTGCAATCTTCAAGCAGGTCAAAAACTAACCTCGCAGAACAAGCTCGCACACGTCGCCCTTTGGAGGCTGTGCTTTCGGTTGTGTCGGCTGCCCCGGTACTTGCTGAGACAACAGGAGAGACAACAAATGGCTAGAGACGACCGTTTTTATGCATTCATAATTGCCCACACGCCCCGTTCCACTTCAACAATTCGTCGGTTTTGCGTTGAAAAAAGATCGCTAAGGCTGCTTGCTTTCTGCGCTGCCCTGCTGCTTTGTGCCTCGCTGTATGGCTTTTATGGCCTTACTCAACAGGCCGCGCACTTCCGTACCGAGGTCGAGAATCAACGACTACGCGCTGAAAACGAACGGCAACGCCGCGAGCTCAACGCCTTAAGTAATCGCGTAGAGGCCGTCGAAGATACGTCCAGAAAACTGGCAGAGAAATCTGGAGTAGTGAACGAGGAGCCAACGCTGCCGGGCACTGGCGGTCCGGCGTTGCCACTGGATGCTGAAGGTCTGGCTGCGCTTGAAATCAAGATGAGTCAGCTCGAACGACACATCAAGGCCTACGAAAGCGTCTTACGGGAACGCGGTTACACGCCCTCAGTTTGGCCGGTCGTCGGCAAACTGGAAAGCGGTTTTGGGGGTCGACGGAATCCCTTCGGCGGGAGTTCATACGAGTTTCACTCCGGTCAGGATATCGATGCCAAGACGGGAGATTCGGTCGTGGCGGGGGCTACTGGACAAGTAGCGTTCGTTGGCTGGCAGAGTGGCTATGGACAGTTAATTGTTCTCGATCATGGCGGCGGGCTAACTAGCCGGTATGGGCACTTGTCTCATATCGACGTGGTCCAGGGCCAAACAATTGAGCGTGGCCAATTCATCGGTCGGGTTGGTTCCACCGGTCGTTCGACGGGACCGCACCTGCATTACGAGATTCGCATTAACGACGAACCCGTCGATCCTTTGCAGTACCTGTTAATTAGTGGGAATAAATAAGGCTTTTTCCCTTGACAGCCCAATTTGCTTCGCTTAGTATGCGCGCTCGTTGCGGAGTTGAACCTCGAAATTGGTCCTAAGTTTTTCGCTTTACACGCTTTACGTCAATGTCTTCAGTAGTTGCCCCCCGTAAGTATGCATGTTGAAACGCGCAATTGAGCGCTTTTCACCATGCATTTTTTGTTGATTGTGTTCCGTGTTGCGCCGGTCAAAAAGCGCGTCGGGTCCACAAGCTTTAACCCAGGTCGCGCGAAAGCTCTGCAAGCTCTCGCCCCCCGTTTTACCGAATCGTTAGGAGGATTCGTTGTTATGTCTAGAATATCCGGTAAGGTCAAGTGGTTTAACAACTCGAAGGGTTATGGTTTTATTGAACAGCCAGGCTCTTCGGACATCTTTGTTCACTACAGTGCCATCCAGGGCGACGGCTTCAAGACTCTCGAAGAGGGTCAGGAAGTCGAGTTCGAGGTGACGCAGGGTCCAAAAGGACCGCAGGCAGAAAACGTGATGAAGGTGTAGGTCTCCCCGGCTTGCATTAGCAACGCCACTGACTGCTTCCGGTCTTTCGGTCCGGTAAGCGCAAATGAAAAAGGCAACCACGACGCGTCGAGGTTGCCTTTTTCATTTCTGGAGCAATGACTATTCTGCGGATTCTACTTTCTCTCCCCTTTGGCTTTGAAACTTACCCGGCCACCCTCGACATCAATCGAGAAGGACACTCGATCGCAACCGAGTCGCTCCTTCAGTCCATCAGCTTGCGATGCGATCAGCCGATGGAATCGAGGAAATGAGAAATCCTCTACCGGCTCCCCACATACCTTTTTCGCTTCCACCAGCGCGCTATATAGATTCTTCACCAACTCTACGTCCTTATGCGCGTCCTCGCAGACGAAGTTAGTCCGCTTGAACCCGGCCACCGCTTCCTGTCTAGCAGTTGCACGTGCGGCGGCCCCCGCATCCCTGCCTTCCTCACGGCCTTGCAGGGTTCGTCGCCAAAGATCGCGGAAACAGTTGTAGCGTGAGCCCAGCGAATTGAAGCGGTATCGTTGCGCGTAGGTTAAGGTGCGGTCGTCGGCGATCCGCTTGATCATCGTGTCTACGCGGCCTTTCGTATCGTAAGGCGCCCTTTTCGAGGCGCCGTTAAAAAACATGTCAAACTCAATCTTGAGCCGCCGAATGTCATCTTCGAGGCGAGTCAACTGATCATCTATCGTGGGTTCTGACGGTCCCACTAAAAATTTGGCCTTATTTCTGGCTCTGGATTGTGATCGAGCGAAGCTGTTATCGCTGTTCGACATGGCTATTTCTCCTGACAGGCGGGACGCTGGGCGGGCGCGCACCGAATGGGCCGGTGCAGCTAAATTGAGTCTAGGTGTTTCAAAAGCGCCCTGTCAACAAATAAGATTGAATGGCACGAAGTAGTTCAGAGTTCAAGCTTTAGCTTGCGTTGTCTGTTACCAGGAAACGCGGCCTAAAGGCTGAACTCTGAACTGCTCGCGGGTTTGCCTGGGTCCCTTTGCTCTGTTTGTGAGGACTGCTATCCTAACTGCCGACTTCACTTGCACCATCATGTCGAACCACCGCCCGTCGAAAAACTCCGCCTTGCAACCTATCCCCTCTGTCGATCAGCTGCTGCGAACAGCAGACCTGGCGCATCTGCGCAGGTCTGTGGGTCTGTCGCATCTGCGGACGATTGTCCGTGAGGTCGTGGATGAACTGCGAGAACAGATTCAGTCAGAGGGCCTGCCGGAATATACAAAAGATGCGCTACTCAGTAGAGCGGTACAAAGGATTAACTCTCTTTGCGAGCGCGAGACCCTTTCAGTGCTTCGGCGTGTGATTAACGCGACCGGCGTAATCGTGCACACGAACCTGGGTCGAGCACCGTTATCAGAGGCCGCGCGGAAAGCTGTTTCGGAAGAAGCTGCCGGGTATTGCACGCTTGAATACGATCCAAACATTGGCGAACGCGGCAAGCGCGGCGCGCATGTTGAGGAGCTGCTAACGCAACTGGCCGGCGCCGAGGCTGGGTTGGTTGTCAACAATTGTGCGTCAGCGGCTCTGCTGGTTCTCACTGTTCTTGCGAAGGCCGGGGAAACTATCGTATCGCGCGGCGAACTGGTTGAAATTGGCGGCGACTTCCGCGTGCCTGAGGTGATGGCTAACTCCGGAACGCGAATGATCGAAGTTGGCTCAACGAATCGCACAAATCTCGAAGATTACCAGGCCGCAATGAACGAAAACACGCGGCTAATCATGCGCGTGCACCCGTCAAACTATCGCATCATTGGGTTCACTGATTCACCGCCGCTCTTCAAACTCGCATCGCTCGCACATGAGTCCGGCTTGCCACTCTATGAAGATGCCGGTTCTGGTGTGCTAACCGACCTTTCAGCCTATGGCGTCCGCGATGAACCCATAATCAGAGAATCAATTGCGGCCGGCGCTGACGTCGTCACCTTCAGCGGCGACAAACTACTCGGGGCAACTCAGGCTGGGTTGATCGTGGGGCGACGCGAGATTATCGAGCGTCTCCGCAAGCACTCTCTTTATCGTGCGCTGCGCGTCGACAAGTTATGCCTCGCAGCCCTCGAAGCCACTCTCGACGCCCATCGGCGTGGAGCGATCGAAGAAATACCGACCTTACGAATGCTTGCTCTGCCGACAGCCTCGATTGAAGACCGTGCAAGAGCCTTTGTAAGCAAACTGCAGGACAGCATGTCTAAGGCGCTGACAGCAACTCTCGCACCCGGGGAATCTGCCGTCGGCGGCGGCTCGGGACCCAATGTACATCCCCCAACCGTCCTCATCGCGCTGGCACATACGCAGCTAAATGCGGATGAGATCGAGCGAAGACTGAGGCTCTCTTCCCCGCCCATCATTGCCCGCATTGCCGATGAACAGGTCTTAATTGACCTGAGAACGGTAAGCCTCGATGAAGAACCGGAACTGCTCCAGGCATTGCTGACTTTGGACTCTTAGGGGCCAGACCCTAGCTCTAAGCGGTACCCGCCCCAGGGATTGGCGGTACGCGTGACGGTTTCGGCAGCAAGAGGCCTGACGACGATGCTAATTCCCGTGCAGATACGGTATAGAGTTGTTTTTAGTGGAGCAAACGGCCGCTGACCGTGTATAATTCTCAACGCTTTTGTTATCCCACAAAAGCCGCTCGCTGTAACCTCGTTAGTAGTTCCAAAATCCCTTCTCAACTTTGGCACGTTTTTCTTCTGCAAAATCTGTGTTGACGTATTCTGGCCTTGCTTCTATGGCTGGTTTGCTTAGCGTTGCCCTCTGGTGGGCCGGACTGCTTAGCCCTTTACAAAGTGCTTTTATCATGCTGCCGCGAGATTCAGACCAAGTGCTGAACGCGCCGACGTTTTGGAACAGTGTTGCGCTTATCTTTGCAGTTTCTTTCGCGGTTGCAGTAGACGTAGGCCGGTTCGGATCGCGCCGCGCCTTGTTTTACTTAAGCGGAGGTTTTCTCGGGCTGGCTGCATTCAGTCTTTTTGCCTCGTGGTTCTTCTCGTTTGACATCCTTTTAGTTCCGATAGCGGTCGCAGCCTCAATCTCCGGGATCACCATTCACCTAAAACGTCTTGGCGACCGCGATACCGCATTGACCGGAAAACTGCGAGCCGCCTCCGCCCGCTTCGAATCTGCGCAAGGTCATGACGCGGAAAATTGCCTGCTGCGCGGTTTGCAGCTGCTTGATACCGTTCTCTCACCAAGCGAGGCCGTAGTGTTTCGTCGCGACCGCGACGGTCACCTGATTTCTTCCGCTCGCCTGCGCGCAACCCAAAACACTTTGCCAGACACGGGTCGAAACTCAGCCTGGCGCGACGCGATCAAATTATGTGAACGCGCTATGGCCGGCGTTGAGTTGTTAGTAGAAAAAGTTGATGCAGAATCTGCCGGTGCAAACGTCGCGCTACCTTTGCGTCACGAAGGTCGCACTGTGGGTGCCTTGCTGATTCGTGTCACTCGCGAATTTGAGGATGAAGACCGCGCCCTGTTAACCGCGGTTGGTGGGCAGATGGCGCGTAGTCTGCAACGAGAGGAGGCTCACAAATCCAACGGTAAGCGAAGCGTACTTGGCTTTCTCTCCACCTCCGAAACAGATCGGCAGCTTGAGTCTTTGGATGTTTTGCGTGGAGCCTTGCTGGAACAGAGTGTGGGTCTCAACGCGCTCGGCGAACTGAGTGAAGGCGTGGCGCTTGGCTATCTCGACGGCCGAACTGCTTATGTTAACGAAGCTCTCGCGAAGTTTGCCAACCTTGAACATGAAGATATAACGAACATAACTTTTTTTGAGCTGCTCGACAGATTTCGGACTGACGTTTTCGATCAGCCGGCGATAGCCGTTCGGCGGGTTTTGCAAACTGGTGAAGCTTATGAGCGCGATTTACATTTTGCGGATCGCAATGCAACTTACGGATTACGCATAGCGCTTGTCCTGGCTGGCGCCGACGACGACATGAAGGCGCCGGACAATCAAGTCGCGTCTGCCAAACCTCTCTGCCTGGCGCTGGTAATAAAAGACCTGACCCTGCTTAAAGAATACGACGCCTTGAGAAGCGACATGTTGTCGTTAATGTCTCACGAACTGCGGACCCCGCTTACCAGCATCAACGGCTTCGCTGAATTGCTGACCAGGGAACAGGAGCTTCCGGAGCAGGCGAAAGAGTTTGTCACCATCATTGCCAACGAAT
>DASZDU010000355.1:0-2910 GCA_035941655.1 Pyrinomonadaceae bacterium
GAGATCGTAGATTTTCCCCTGCCGTAACCGCGTGCGGAGCGTGTCAACAGATACATCGATATTTACAACCTCATCCGCGCGGCGCAGGAAATAGTCTGGAACCGTTTCGCGCACGCGTACGCCGGTGGTGCGACTCACCACATCATTGAGGGATTCGAGGTGCTGAATATTGACAGCCGTGATTACGGAGATGCCGGCGTTCAGTAAATCCAGCACGTCCTGGTAACGTTTTCGATTCTTTGAACCCGGAATATTGGTGTGGGCAAGTTCGTCGACGATGGCAATTGATGGGTGGCGCGAGATAACGGCATCGAGGTCCATTTCTTCCAGAGTTACTCCTCGATACTCAACTTGCCGCATCGGGACACGTTCGAGATCACCTATCATGGCCCTTGTATCTTCGCGACCATGCGGTTCGACGGTAGCGACAACAATGTCCGCTCCCTGCTTTTTGAGCAGATGCGCATCTTCCAACATCTGATAGGTCTTACCGACACCTGGAGCCGCGCCGATATAAACACGCAGCTTGGCCCGCTCGCCTTCATTGAGCTTAGCGAGAAGTGATGCCGGGGATGCGCGGTTACCGTTTTCGTTCATTCCGAATGACTCAGTCAATGACGTTGTTGTTATGAAATAAATTTCACTTCGTCATGGGATATCGATGATCGAGATCCAAATTAAGCTCAAGCACATTTACTCGTGCCTCACCAAGAAAACCGAATTGCCTGCCTTCTGTATGAGCCATGACTATTGATCGCACTTCTTCCTCCTGAATACCTCGCTCGCGCGCAACACGTAGCACTTGAAATTCAGCAGCAGCCGGAGAGATGTGTGGATCGAGTCCGGAACCCGAAGTTGTCACCAAATCAATCGGCACCGGCTTGCCAAGGTTCTCTGACTGCAACATCTCAACATCTGCTTTCACGCGAGCAACCAGCTTCTGATTCGTGGGTCCAAGATTCGAGCCCGACGACGCTCCGGCGTCATAACCATTCGTGCCTGCGGCTGATGGTCGTGGCCGGAAATAACCAGGAGACGAAAACGGTTGGCCAATAAATCGCGAGCCAATCACCGTGCCATCTGCACGCCTGATTAAGGAACCGTTAGCTTGTTCGGGAAAAATCACCTGGGCCAGTCCAGTGACAACGAGTGGATAGATCAGGCCAAGAAGGATTGTTGTAACGATTGTCATTAGAATGGCTGTAATAAAATTCTTCATCGCTTTGCTTTTCACTTACGCCAGGCCCATCGCATGAATAATTACGTCAATGACCTTGATGCCGATAAACGGGACGGTAACTCCGCCCAATCCATAGATCAGAAGATTGCGCCGCAACAGCGAAGCTGCACTCATCGGTCGATACTTCACTCCTTTCAGTGCCAAGGGAATTAACGCAATGATGATCATGGCATTGAAGATCACGGCTGAGAGAATCGCCGATTGCGGGGTACGCAAACCCATGATGTTCAGCGCATTGAGCACCGGGAAAGCGGAGGCAAACATGGCGGGAATGATGGCAAAATATTTGGCTACATCGTTGGAGATGGAGAATGTAGTTAAGGCACCGCGCGTCATTAGAAGTTGCTTGCCAATCTCAACGATCTCTATAAGCTTCGTTGGATTTGAGTCGAGATCCACCATGTTCCCTGCTTCTTTCGCAGCTTGAGTACCGGTGTTCATCGCCACGCCGACATCCGCCTGAGCTAATGCCGGCGCATCGTTCGTACCGTCGCCGGTCATGGCTACGAGTTTGCCGCCTTCCTGCTCTCGTTTGATAAGCGCCATCTTGTCTTCCGGTGTTGCCTGAGCGAGGAAGTCGTCAACTCCGGCTTCGCGTGCGATGGTCGCCGCAGTGAGAGGATTGTCACCGGTGATCATCACGGTCTTGATCCCCATTTGCCGCATCTGATTGAAGCGTTCAGCCATCCCACCCTTGATGATGTCTTTTAACTGAATAACACCGAGCGGCAGTCGATCTTCAGCGACTACCAAAGGAGTTCCCCCCTCACGTGAAATTCGCTCGACAATATTGTTCAAGTCACTGGCGAGGTGAGCACCTGAAGGGCCGAGATAATTTTGAATCGCATCGGCGGCACCTTTTCGGATTTCTCGACTATCGAAGTCGACTCCCGACATACGAGTTTGAGCAGTAAAGGGAATGAAAGTCGCTTCGTGGGGAGTAACTTCTCGCGCCCGAAGTCCATATTTTTCTTTTGCCAGCACGACGATGGAACGTCCTTCAGGTGTTTCATCTGCTAATGAGGACAGTTGAGCTGCTTCCGCCAACTCGGTTTCGTCAACACCCGGCAGTGGAATAAACGCAGTAGCTTGTCGATTGCCCAACGTGATCGTGCCCGTTTTATCCAGCAGTAACGTATTCACGTCGCCAGCCGCTTCAACCGCGCGCCCTGACATAGCGAGTACATTGTGTTGAATCAGACGATCCATGCCTGCGATGCCTATCGCGGAAAGCAAACCACCAATCGTAGTTGGAATCAGGCAGACGAGAAGCGAGACCAGGACGAAGATTGTTTGTGACGCATTTGAATAAATGGCGAACGGTTGCAGAGTTACAACAGCAAGAAGAAATATGATCGTGAGACCAGCCAGCAGGATGTTTAATGCGATCTCATTTGGTGTCTTCTGCCTTTCAGCGCCCTCCACCAGAGCAATCATGCGATCAATAAAAGTCTCACCGGGATTGGAAGTGATACGTACCTTGATTTGATCGGAAAGCACTCTCGTTCCACCCGTCACGGCTGAACGGTCACCGCCTGCTTCGCGTATAACCGGAGCGCTTTCGCCGGTGATGGCAGATTCGTCGACTGAAGCAACACCCTCGACAATCTCACCATCTCCGGGAATGAACTCTCCGGCGGATACCAGCACAAGATCGTCTTTGCGCAGTT
>DASZDU010000356.1:0-3976 GCA_035941655.1 Pyrinomonadaceae bacterium
AGCCCCTCAACCAATCGGTGACGGTTCTCGACTAGTATATGAGCCAAGTACCGCCAGAACTCTTTGCGCTCGCGATCCAGCACTCCAAGTTTCAACGCGATCCGTATGAATGCGGCGGTTCCGCTGAAGATCCCGAAGCGGTTGGGCTCGGAAGAATCCTGCGTTGTTCGCTTCAACGAATCGAGCGCCCGTTGATAATACTCGCTTGATTCATAAATCGTCCGCATGATCGATTGATAACCGGTGATAAGCCGCGCCGGATCCATCTTTGGCACGAAGTTGATCTGGCAGTTTGTATTGTTGCCCGAGCTTTCGTTGAGCAGACGTCCTTCCTGTTTCAGACGCCGCCAGAGTTGAGTATCAGGAAGCGCTGACAGAATTCCGACCATAGCCAGCGGTATTGCACTCTCACGGATGAACTTGATCTGCCGCTCAAAGATATCCTCCGGATCATTGTCAAAGCCGACAATGAAGCCGGCCATCACTTCAATTCCGTAGCTCTGAATCTTTTTTACCGAGTCGAGCAGGTTGCCACGGTTTTGCGACTTCTGCGCTTCTTTCAGACTCTCTTCTATCGGGGTTTCTATCCCAAGAAACACTCGACGAAAACCCGCGCTCCGCATGCTGTCGAGCAGAGGCTCGTCCTCAGCAAGATTCACGCTCGCTTCGGTGATTATGGTAAACGGATAGCCGTGCCGCTTCTGCCAATCCGCCAGTTCGGGAAGGAGCCGCCGGACGTTCTTCTTGTTGCCAATGAAGTTGTCGTCCACAATGAAAACTGTTCCGTGCCAACCCAGATCGCGCAGCGTATCCAACTCAGTCAACATCTGCTGGTTGCTTTTGGTTCGCGGCACGCGCCCGTAAATCTCGATGATGTCGCAGAACTCGCAGTTGAAAGGACACCCACGCGAGTATTGCACCGACATCCCGCTGTAAAGTTTGAGATCGGCGATACCAAAATCTGGGACCGGCGTTATTGAGAGTGGCGGGCGCCCGGCCGCCTGGTACGTTCTCCTTGTCGTGCTCCGTCTAAGGTCATCGACAAACTCCGGCAGCGTAGTCTCAGCTTCGCCAACAAAGATATGATCGGCTTCCGGCAACTCGTCAAGCGTCGTCGACACATAAGGACCACCAACAACCACGCGTTTTCCTATCGCCTTGCATCGCTGAATGACTCGCTTCAAAGAATCCTTTTGCACCAGCATTGCCGTGGCCATTACCATATCCGCCCATTCAATATCTGATGAGCGTAGGCTTCGCACATTCAGATCAATCAGCCGCCTTTCCCATGACTTTGGCAGCAACGAGGAGACAGTCAACAGTCCTAGCGGTGGAAGAGCAGATCGCTTACCCTCAAACGGCAAGGCGTGGCGGAAACTCCAATACGTGTCGGGAAATTCTGGATTGATCAATAGAACTTTCATCACTCCTCCGTTCACCTCAAGCGGAAACTCTTCCTGTCTTGCCAAAGGAGTCCTCCTTCAGTTTCACCCTTTCCTTTTGCTCGCGCACACTTCACCATACTTCGCCATCGACTGCATGACAACCGATGCGCCTTGCTGACCCTTAGCGTCGAGCCGAAGCCATCAAAACATCTTTTTCAAATCAGTCGAGCATGACGGTAGTTGAGATGAGAGTATTTCTCCTATGATGATCAAGGACAAAAATTGGCGGGCGATTTTAGCTGCTCTTTGCGTTTGATCGGGATAGCTCGGCGCATCTTATGCGTAGGAATCAGTCAAGGGTGCGGAGCAACTTACTCATCATCGGCCTCGCGGTCCGCTTTTTGATATAGTCTTCGCTGCCAGAACTCGAACTGAATTGCCTTCAACGAGGTCGATCATGACAGCCATTGAACAAGAGAACATGAAACTGATGCAGACGTTGGATGATGCGTGGAATGCGCAGGATCTGGAGACATTCGAGCAGCGCCACAACGCTGATACCGTCGTGCGTTGGCCCGGTCAACCACCCACTCAGGGCGTAGAGGCGCATAAACAAGAGGCACTTGAGTTCTTTCGCACCTTCCCAGACCAGCATTTGGACAATCGGCCATATAAGGTGCTGATCGCGTCGGGCGACTGGACCTGTTCTATCGCACACTTCACCGGAACTATGACCGGACCAATGAAAGGACCAGACGGTAAGGAGATTCCACCGACCGGAAAATCTTTCGAAGTCGACTTCTGCACAGTCGCCCGATGGGACAAGGGACAAATCGTAGAGGAGAACCTCTTCTATGACCTCGTTACCTTCATGCGGCAAATCGGCATCGGGTAGCTATATGAGAGAGCGAATCGATGAGGTATCTATGCGGTGGTGTTCCGGTTGACTTGAGAACTCGACTTGGAAGGATCAAACTCTTACCGCGACGTTTCGCCAACCGATTGATCTACTAGCAATTACGAACACAACTTGGCAAAGAGAAAGGCCGCCGGAACTGCTTCCAGCGACCTTCGTCCTATCTGGCTCCCCACAACTTCCTTTTGACGCCAGCGCCAGAAGTGCTCAGTTTCTTCCAAAACTGCGAGAAGCGCCTTAACGCCTGGCACGATTATGTCAGGGATCGACGACGATCGCAGAACGGGGCTAATTATAAGTCCGTTACAGGCAGCGCAGGTTTAACTGTTTTTGTTGAGAAGGCGCGCAAGCAGACGCTTTACTTGGTAGATATCTTCGTAATAACAAATCCACTCAAGATCGTTAACTTTTTCATCAGTACCTTGCAGATCCTGCGGGACCTTCTCCGGCAAAATAACGAGCGGCGTGTGGCCGTCATATTTGGAATGCTCGCGCAAGCGACGTCCAATGGTCAAAGCTTCTTCGGGCAGTTTGCCTAAAAGATTAACTAAAACCAGGTCGGCTTCGATATGGCCGGTCCCGCTGGTCCACTCAAATGCGTCTTCCAAGTCGGCTGACACAAGCAGACGATAGCCAAGTTCCCGCAAACTCTTCGTCAAAGAGCGGCGAGCGTGGTTGTCTTCTTCAACAAAAAAGATAGTAGGGCTGGAGTTGGTAGTTTCGTGCATCAACGCTCCTTGTGTTCGGTCTCGCGTGTAGAACAGCAGACGGCACAAGGAGAAGTTCATGAAGCTCTTCCCGATGACGAAAGATGGATTCTAAAAGATCAGGCTTGATAGTTTAGCAGATGGGAGGCCGAAGTATGTACCGGACGGGACAAACTCTGTGCGATGGATTGAATTTAGAATTTGATTTCTGCTGATCTGCTTCTACTCGCTTTATTGACTCAAAAGTAGATTATGTCTACTTGGACAAATCCGCATACAGATCATCGTACTCTTGTTTGATAAGCGGATAGCACTCGCAAGCTATTGCTTCCAAGCCTTTGCGATCAATCACATGAATATAGCCGCGCCGGTAGTCAATTGCTCCGATATCCCTAAAACCGCTTGCAGCAACGCTCACACCAGCGCGACGCACTCCCAATGTAAGTGCCATTAGATCGTGAGTCAGACGGAGTTCATCGCCGACATAATCATTCATCGTCAGCAGCCAGCGGGCCAATTGCTGCTCCAAGCTATGCAATTTATTGCAGGCGCCTGTACGTCCTGTCATAGCGAGCAACATTCGCGTATAGCGTGTCAGGTTTTTCAACAGCGCAGTACGTGCGCCAGTCACTTCTGCTTTAAGCACGCTTGCTGTTAGTCGCAGGGCATTACCCCCGATGTGCACCACCACTCGATCCGGCGTTGTTTCGGCACCGAGAGCGACGCGTAATCCCACCAAGCCTTCTTTACCTACAGGGCCGACCTCAATAGTGCGACCGTCTTCCATCGTTGCGAGCATGGAAAACACTGCCGTTTCAGGAAAATAAATGTGGCTAATAGAGTCTTGGGCCTCATAGACAAGTTGTCCTAGCGGCAGTGCGACGCGCTCCAACTGAGAAAAGAAGTATCGATAATCAGTTTTATCTAGACCGGCAAGTATCTGGTTTTCGCTCGAGTGGGAAGGTAGA
>DASZDU010000357.1:0-7139 GCA_035941655.1 Pyrinomonadaceae bacterium
CACCTGGTCGAGCAGAATTTTGCGAATCTCGCGATCGATTTTCCAGATTTGCTTATTAAGCGGCGGCACCACGCGCTCGTGTTCGTCGAAGACTCGATCTGCGAGGTCTCTCAACTCCTGCTGTAGTGTTTCACGGTCGAGTTCAATCAATGACTGACGCCGGTGTCGTTCAAAAAAGCGGCGCAGGATGTCGTGCAATAGTTTGCCGGCGTCGATCGCCTGCAGGTCGAGCGCCGCTTCGCCGCGGGGTTCGAGTTTCAGCACGCGCTGGCCGAAGAACCGGTAAGCGCAGTTTCCATAAGTGCTCAAACCGCTGGCACTATGAACAAACTCGGCGCCGAATCGCTGGTTCAGCAGCGCCAACAATTGCGGATCGGTAATCTCGCCATCGTAAGGTCCGAATCGCGCGCCTGCGCGCTCACGCTCAATCTCGATGCGACGCAGAGCCGAACTGCTCAGGAACCCATCGTTGCGCGCGAGAGTAAGCAGACGCTTAATCCGTGGCTGCGATAGAAGTTCGCGTTTATCGCCACGATGCACGTGTCTTTCCTGCTGGCGCACTAGCGTCACATTTAGTTCAGCAGTAGTGGAAACTTTTTCCAGTTGCCGGCCTTCGTAATCTCGCCTAATCGTTTCCGCTTCAATGTTCAAAGGGGACACAGCGCGGCGCAGCTCATCAATGTAGTAAGACGCGACGGTTTCGGAATCATCCTGCAGCACCAAAGGCCGGCTCAGATAAAGCCGTTCGGTTGCGCGGCAGGCCGCCTGGTAAAAATAATGCTCTTCCTTCAGCAGCGTTGCCGGCGAGATGTCTTCCAGCGTCAGCCCATATCGCTTGAGGCGTTCACGTTCTTCGTGTGGGTAGATCCAGTCGCGCGTGGCTCGCAAAGGAAATCCGCCCTCCACCAAACCGGCAATGAAGACAACGCGAAAACGCAGGCCACGCACATCGGTTGCTTCCAGCACACGCAAGCCGGCCCGATCGGCCGCACTGTAAACCTGCGACTCGGAACCAATAGCCCGCCGCACCTCTTCAATGAAAGTCGAAAGGCTGGTGCTTGCACGTTCTACTGACTGCTGGTTGATACTGGCCGCTATTTCAATACTCTTAATCGCAGCAGCGAACGCCCGGCGCACAGCCTCGAGGCTGTTGTAGTTCAGCATCGCCTGCGGCAACTCTTCATCGTCAGCCACGTCTCGTATCGGACTCGTGACCTGATCTCGAAAACTGAAGCTTTCAAGCAACTTCATCAAAGCCGCGCGCAAACTTGCCGGTGTGCCTTCGCGCTCAATGCTCTGTATCTTTGCGGCGAATGTCTGGAGAACCAGCGACGTCCAGCCGAGGGCGGCCGGATGAATGTCACGCGAGGGACGCCGTTTTCGCTCAACTTCCGCCGACTCAACTTTCGCAGTCTCAGCGTTTTCTATTTGGTCAGCCTCATCGGGATCACGCGCTTGTTCGCTGGCATCAATGTTGAGGAGTTCGCGTGTGGCTTCAGCGCCGGGAAGTTCTTTGATGAGCTTGGCCGCTCGCGTCAACCAGTCGCCTACGCGCAGTTCGCTGCCGACATATGCAAACGCATTCTCCAGCGCGTCAGCATCCCAGAAGCCGATGCGATGGCGCTTCTTTAATTGCAACTCTCGCTCGGCGGTTCCATTCGCCGGTGCTTTTTGAAGATCGGGATGTAACAGACTGCCATACTCCGCATCGAACCGTGTTGTTAGCCCGCTTAGATCCTTATCGCTTAAGCGGAAGTAATCCGACTTGATCAGGTCGGCCAGGTGGGAAACTCTGGGAGCAACCGCTTCATCGGCAGACATCTGGTCCAGAATTGCAAACAACTTAAGCACCGCGCGGTTGGCAGGGATATCATTCGCGTCGATCCGTGATTCGAGGTTACACGGCAACGATTCTTCTCGCATGATGCGTGTAATAGTGTCTGCATAAGCAGCACGCTGGCGCACCACCAGCGCTATGTCAGCGAGACGATAACCCTCCTGCAGAACCAGCTGCTTGATCTCCCTGGCAATCTCGCGAATTTCTGTGTCGCGATCACCGCATTCGAAGTACCTGATTTCTGATTGCTTCGTGTCAGGTACGATCTCGTTCTCTATAGCGTGCTCGACAAACCGAAGTTTGTCGGACAGGTTGGGGTTGAAGAGATTTTCACGCAGAGCGGACAGCGCACCGGCGGTAGGAATGATTTCAGTGGGGTTCCGTTTTTCCGCAAACGGCGCAATCGACGCCAGATGCGCGATGGTTTCCTGGAACGGCAGGAAAATCTCAGGATTCCGATCGTCGTGATTGAGATTAACCAGCACTTCAGGCACCAGCGGAATTAACTGTTGCAGGATTTCGCCCTGCACCGGAGTGAAGTCGAAGAAGCCATCGAGTATGAGTAACTGGACTTCGGCGAGCCAGGGAATCCTCACCGCGACTCCATCAAGGTTCCCCTTGAGCGCTGAAAGTGCGCGCAATTGATCCGCGTCGGCCTCAGTGAGCTGATGCCGGTTCAATAAATCCGAGTAGGTCGCATAAATCAACGCGACTTCCTGATCGAAATCGTTCTGCGTGTGCAGGCCGCGTTCGGTGCGTCGCTTTGTTTCCGGCGCGAGATCGCTGGTGCGAGCCGCGATAATTTCAGCCACTTCCGTTGCCGACTTAGCCGACCGCTCGATCTCGCCAAGCAAAGTAGCGATGGTGTTGACACAGCCTTCGCGATTAGCGAGCGGCCCAATCGCTTTCAGCTGGCCGGTCGCCATCAAGCGCGCCAGAATCTGCGAAACCAAACTTCGCTTCAGCGGCATCTCTTCCCGATCGATGGCAACCCGCGGCGACAGGGTCTGCCCAATCTCGTCAACGGCGGTGGTGAGTAATCGTCTGACAAGCCCGCGAAAAAGATAGACCGGAAGCTCGCCCCAAACGCCCTTGTTGTCAGTGCCATCAAGCACGTCCTGAGTGACGATCTCAAGTAGAGGTTGCGAAGCAGCGAGGTAGAGGAAACGTTCAGACTGGCCTTCGGAGACGAACTGCGAACAGCGCTCGATTAGACGCGCGCGATTGTTGCCGAGCAGAGGACCTAACCAGATTTCTTTTGACACGACAGCTCCATGATTCAATGAATGCTGGGAGAGTTTGAATCTCATTCACACCGCGGCTTCAGCCCGGTGATTTCCTACGTGACTACAAGGAAACCGTTTAAACGGTTTCGATCTAAAGGCATTCGAGCACCCGCGCTAAAGCGGCGGTGTGAATGAAACCCTGTGTGCAATTGTTTGTGCCGTCTGCTTCTGTTTAGTCTGTGGCTGCTGCAGTCTTCACATTAAGCAGCGGCAGAGATTCATCGTCGGGTTCAGCTTCTGCTGCTATGAGATCGGGAAATAAGCCGCCTTCATCGAGACTGAGCGCGCGCGACGCCTTGTCGATTGGCTCGAGTATATCGATGTCTTCCCCGGCAATTGCGCCGCGTTCCTTAAACTTTCGCGCCGTTCTCAGCACGCGGCCCTCGAGCGAGCCAACGCCGCGGTTGTAAGAATCGAGCGCGCGATCCAACCCTTTCCCGATGTCGGCGAAATGATTTGTAAAAACTCTCAGCCGATCGTAAAGAGTCTTACCAAGGTCACTTACTTCCCTGGCGTTCTCGGCCATCTGTTCCTGGCGCCACCCATAGGAGACGGCCTTGAGCAAGGCGATCAGAGTCGTAGGCGTGGCAATGATCACACCCTTACCGACTCCGTCTTCGATCAGTTTCGGATCGATTTCCAGCGCCGCACTGTAGAAGGTCTCGCCCGGAAGAAAGAGCAGTACAAACTCCGGCGTCGGCTGCACCGACTCCCAGTACGATTTCTTGCTCAACGATCCAATGTGCGTACGCACCAATCGCGCGTGGTCCTTAAGACGCGCGCTGCGAACCTCGTCGTCTCTGGTAGAGATTGACTCGTAGAACGCATCGAAGGGCACCTTGGCGTCGATCACGATAGTGCGATTTCCCGGGAGCCGGATGATCACATCGGGACGTATGCGGCCGTCGTCAGTTGCTACCGTCGTCTGTTCATCAAAGTCGCAGTACTGCAGCATGCCGGCCAGCTCCACGACACGTCGCAATTGGATTTCACCCCAGCGCCCGCGAATGTGCGGCGCGCGTAAAGCCGTCACAAGGTTTCCGGTCTCCGTCTGCAACTGCAGCTGCGCAGTTGCCAACCCCCTTACCTGCTCGCGCAGCTCCGAGTAGGCTCCCGCTCGTTCTTTTTCAATCTCACCGATTTTGCCGTCGACCTTTTCCAGCGATTCCTTCAGCGGCCTGACCAGCTGGTCGATCGCTTTCTGCCTCAACTCCAGATCGCCCTTCGCAGTTTCCTGAAACTTCTGCAAGGTGGCGTTGGCTAACTGGAGAAACGATTGGTTGTTGTCTTGCAGCGCATCGCGCGACAGCGCCTTGAACTTTTCCGACAACTCTTCCGCCGCCTGCTTGAATGAATCCTTCCGTTCCTGAGCCGCGCGACGTTCGCCTTCGAGCGCTGCCTTCAGTTGCACGCTCTCCTCGCGCGCCTGTCGATGTTCAGCCACTTCACTATCAACTGCGGCGCGCAGCTTTTGTAATTCCGACTCTTTCCCTTCAAGACGTTCTTTTAAAGTTGCCAACTCTGCCGCGCTTGCTGAATTCGCACGCGTCTTCAACAGAAACCAACCGGCCGCCGCGCCAAGACCGGCGCCGCCAAGGAAAATCATCAGGGATAAAATCTGCGTGTCCATTGTTCTAACGAATTCTACCAAACTGTGTTGCAATTATGAAACGGCGGCCCGTTCACGGGCTGAGCTTTTGGAGTGCGCTGACCTGTCAGCGCTTTGGTCTTGGGCGGCTTGACGCCCATGACTTTCAGCTGTTTCTAGTGCAACGTTGGTCGCGACAGGTCGCGACCAAACGAAAGCGCTGACAGGCCGGCGCACTCCAAAGTTCTTACCTCCCAAAACAGCCAACCATCCGCTCATAAACCTTGCGCGTCACCCGGACATCGTTCAAGTTGTACTCACGAATCGCTGCGAGCTTGCCAGCCTGATAGAGATCGTAGACCTTGCTTCCTTCGACGTCCGCGGTTTTGCTCGACTCGATGCCGAGCGCCCAGGCGATGTCGTCAAGGCTGACGCGCGCGCGTCGGTCGCCCAGCCACCATTGGCGCATCGTGTCGAAAACTCCGCGAACCCGGTACTCCGTCAAATCGACCAAAGGTTTTGCCGAAATACAATGGACCAAACAACGCTGGAAAATAAACGGTAGATCGAAACTGAGGATGTTGTGGCCGACGAGCTCGTCCATATCGGCTTCGAAGTTCTTCATGTATTCAAGAAACTGCAGCAGCGACTTCTTCTCCCCCTGCTCCTCACCCTCGGCAGTAATGCCAAACACGTGCTCACTGACCGGCTGCTCAACGCCAAAATCGATTCCCGCAACCGGACCTTCATGCACCGCTATTGACAGTATTCGCCCTGAAGTCGCACTCAAAGAACCAAGCTGATAGCAACGCTCTTCTTCGATAACAATGTCCTCTAGATAGCGTTGCTGCTGTTCGAGCCGCATGTTGCCGAGTTTCAGCGAACGTTCCAGCTGCGGTCCGACACGCTCGCGAAAATCGGGCAGCGTGAGCGTCTCTATGTCCATCGTGTATGCACGCGGCAGCACCGGCTCGGCGTTTTGATGTTCGCGATATTGTTCGATAGTGATTGGACGATACTCAGCAACCACAAACTGCGCGCGATCCTGAAAACTTTCCAGGCGTCCAGTGATACCCCACAGTCCCGGCTTGATCTCTTTCCACACCTCAAGCGTCTCGCCCCAAATTTTTAACGACAGCGATCCGCTGGCGTTGCGCGCGGTTGCGTCCGCGAAGCGTTTGCCTTGTTGGGTTCGCTTTTCGCGTACGGAGGTAATCACAACCATGAGCCAGAGGTCTTCGGCAAATGGAATTTCTGGTATAGGAATGTTTCCACGCATATTTTCTTACAGACGTTCAAGCAGTTTAGAGCTCAAGCTTTAGCTTGCGCTCTTGCGTAACCCAGAAATCCGCAACCCAATACCACCCCAGGGCTGAACTCTGAACTGCCGGCCTCCGCTGAACAACTAATGTTTCTGAGAAAGCTTAACGATTTCAATTCTCTATTCTATACTGCTGCTACCCTAAATACCGCTCACCTCCGCTTCGGTGATGTTTTAATTTCAGTTCATCTCAACAATGCGCTGCCGTATGCGTGTTCGCACGGCTGCGTTGCGGCACGTATGTTCAATATCCAAACGAAAGCTTTATCGCGCGTGGAAGCGCTGCGGCAATTACGTCTGCTTTCCGGCAAGGATCTGTGGCCGCTCGCAGAACAATATGGAGTGACGGTTTGGAAGAACGGGCACAAGAACAAAGGCTGGGCAGGTCAGGTAATCGAACAGTATCTGGGGCTGCCGCAAAACTCTTTGCAGGCGCCCGACTTCGGCTCGTGGGAATTGAAGGTTGTGCCGCTGACTCGCGCGGCTGACGGCACCCTCCGCGTAAAAGAATCGATGGCGATTACTATGATCGAGCCCGTTGAGGTGATGGCTAACGCATTCGCTGACAGTCATCTCTACGACAAACTGCGCAGCATGATTGTGGTGGCGAGAGTTTTTGAGAACGTTGAGGACACGTCTTCGATCCTTCATTCGGCGGCGGAGTTTGATCTCGATAATCCGACGATTCGGAAACAGGTCGAAAATGACTACGAAGCGATTCGCGAACTTATTCGCAGTAAAGGTGTAAATACCTTAACGGGCGAGACCGGCAAGTATGTGCAGGCACGAACGAAAGGACGCGGACACGGCAGCACCTCGCGCGCGTTTTATGCGCGCGCTTTGTTTGTTGCGCACATTCTGAATTTGCAGAAACTGGCGTGGTTGCCAGGGGTTAGATTTTAGCCGCGGATTAGCGCGGAATAACGCGGATCTGAAATGAAAAAATATGAATCAAACTGTTTCGGTACTTACTTAGGTCTGATCCGCGTTCATCCGCGTAAATCCGCGGCTAAAAACGTGCTTCAATCAGACCATCGTAGACTTTCCCGTGCTTCCGTGTGAGCTGTGGATAGGTCGCGTTTTCCGCGCGTAATCCCTTCAGTCCAA
>DASZDU010000358.1:0-12294 GCA_035941655.1 Pyrinomonadaceae bacterium
GGTTTGCGTTAACCGCCCATCTGATGAAGTCTTCTCCAAACTAAAAAAGGGCGCGGTGGTGCTGGGTTTTCTTCGTCCGCTAGATGAGCCGCAAGCCTTACTGCCGGCGCTCGAAAACAATCTCACTACGTTTGCCATGGAATTGGTGCCACGCATCACGCGTGCACAATCGATGGACGCGCTGTCTTCAATGGCGACTGTCGCCGGATACAAAGCCGTTCTCCTCGGCGCGTCGAATATTCCCAGAATGTTTCCACTGCTAATGACCGCGGCGGGCACGGTGCCGCCCGCGCGTGTGTTGGTGCTCGGTGCGGGCGTCGCAGGCCTGCAGGCGATCGCGACCGCGCGTCGACTTGGTGCGGTCGTCGAAAGTTACGACGTGCGCGCTGCCGCCGGCGAGCAAGTGCGATCCCTTGGCGCGACCTTTCTCGAAGTTGATCTGGGTGGACTCAAAACTGAAGATGCTGGTGGTTACGCAGTGGAGTTGTCGGAAGAAGCTTTGCAGCGCGGACGAGATCTGATCGCCGAACACGCAAGGACTGCTGATGTAATCATCACCACCGCACAAGTGCCCGGCCGCCGCGCGCCGCTGTTGATGAACGAAGCGGCCGTCGCCGGTATGAAACGCGGTTCGATCGTCATCGATCTGGCCGGCTCGACTGGAGGAAACGTCGAAACGAGCAAAGCTGACGAAGTTGTCGAACGTAATGGCGTGACGATCATGGCCCCGACAAATCTTCCAGCGACTGTGCCGGTTCATGCCAGCCAACTCTATTCGCGTAACGTCACGGCCTTTCTGAGTTTGCTGATCAAGGACGGAGAGCTGAACCTCGACATGAGCGACGATATAGTGGGACCGTCGTGTGTCACGCACGCGGGGCAGTTTGTAAACAGTCGTGTAGCGGCAGCGTTAGGCTAGGGTGTTGGATAAACTTGATTTTGTCGCTAACGGCGCGACGACAAGCTAAAGCTTATCTGACATCAATAGGGAAAAGCGATGACTCCAGAAACATTAATTTCCGCGCTTTATGTGTTTGCCCTGGCGGCGTTTCTTGGTTACCAGGTGATTTCGCGAGTGCCGCCGCTGTTGCATACGCCGTTGATGTCGGCAACCAACGCCATCTCCGGCATTTCGCTGGTTGGATCGATTGTTACTGCCGGGGCTGACTACAACATCGTGAGCACCATCCTCGGATTCACCGCGGTTTTTTGTTCGACTACCAACGTCGTCGGTGGTTTTGTAATTACCGATCGCATGCTGCGGATGTTTAAGCGCAAGCCAACGGCGTTGGGGGAAGAGGGGAACAAGTTAAAAGGGTAACGGGGAAAGGGAAAAGGGTAAGGGTTAAGAGACAGCATTCCCCTTTACCCGTTCCCCCTTACCCCTTGAGCCGTTGCTCCGTGATAGTCAGATCTGAAAAATCGTGCGTACCTACTTCATCGAAATAAGCTACCTGCTGGCTTCCATTCTCTTCATTCTCGGGCTCAAGGGCCTCAGTCATCCCGAGTCTGCGAAACGCGGAATGCATCTGGCGGAGTTTGGCATGTTGATGGCGATCATCGGCACGCTGATGCATTACGAAATCGTCACCTACGTCTGGATCATCACCGGGCTGGTGCTCGGATCGCTGGTTGGTTTGGCGATGGGGCTTTGGGTGCCGATGACCGCGATGCCGCAACGAACTGCGTTATCGCATGCGTTTGGCGCCTTCGCGGCGGCGCTGGTTGGTATTTCTGAGTTTTACAGAGCAGGCGGGCACCTCGAAACCATCACGATGGGTGCGCTTGGTTTTGAAGTGATGCTCGGCGCGCTGACGACGACCGGCAGTTTGTTGGCGTTTGCCAAGTTGCAGGGGCTGGTGCGGGGCACGCCACTCACCTACCGCGGCCAAAATGTTTTCAACATGGCATTGCTGGCGACAACGATCGGCATCTTCGTTTATTTAATTTTCGTTCCCGGTTCCATGCCACTGTTCTTCGCGATGGTCGGTTTGGCTTTTGTGTTCGGACTGCTGCTGGTTATGCCGATCGGCGCGGCTGACATGCCCGTGGTCATGTCTCTGTTGAATTCGTATGCGGGTCTCGCGTCCGCCGCTACAGGCTTCGTGCTCAAGAACAATGTCTTGATTATTGCCGGAACGCTCGACGGCTTCTCCGGCTTCATTCTTTCGATACTCATGTGCCGCGCCATGAACCGTTCCATGACGAACGTATTGTTCGGCGCGTTTGGCAGTGCCGCAAGTTCGGCAGAATCTGGTGGCCAGCACGGCGTGATGCGTGAAGTGAGTCTCGACGACATTGCGGTGCAGTTGGCTTACGCGAACAAAGTGATCTTCGTACCGGGTTACGGCATGGCTACAGCACAAGCGCAACATGCGGTGCGTGAGTTGGCGAACGCGCTGGAAAAGCGTGGAGTGACTGTGAAGTATGGGATTCATCCGGTGGCGGGCCGTATGCCGGGTCACATGAATGTATTGCTGGCGGAGGCGAATGTTCCTTACTCAGCGCTTTACGAATTGGAACAAATTAATCCTGAGTTTCCCACTACGGACGTCGCCGTTGTCATCGGTGCCAATGATGTGGTCAACCCTGATGCGCGCGACAATCCAGGCAGCCCCATTGCCGGCATGCCCATCCTGGAAGTCGATCGCGCGAAATCGGTGGTGGTTCTGAAACGCGGACAGGGGAAAGGCTTTTCAGGTCTGGAAAACCCGCTGTTTTTCAAGGACGTCACGGGCATGCTTTACGGCGACGCGAAAGACACGCTGACGAAGCTGGTCGGTGCAGTGCAACACGCCTGAGGTTTCGCAAAGGTATTAGCCGCGGATTTACGCAGAGAAACGCGGATTGGACCAATAAATAGTTAAGCACAGGCAACTTCTTTTCAGATTAGTATCATCCGCGTTTATCCGGGGCTAAGGTGGCCGCGCCGCAATCCAATGGAGAACTCATGCGTAAATCAATTGCGATATTCTTATTAACCAGCTTCCTCGCTTTGGTTGTTTCGTTACCTCTGCCCGTAGGCCTAGCGCAACGTAAATCAAATGTCGCCGCAAAAGTTACTTCCCTCGCTTCTCAAAGAGGCGTTGATACGATCTCCGCGACGCAACTGAAAGACTATCTGTCCTTCATCGCCTCTGATGACATGGAAGGACGCGACACTCCCTCGCGCGGACTTGATATTACCGCCAGATTTCTCGCTATGAATTTGTCGCGATGGGGATTGAAACCAGCGGGAGACGAGGGTACGTATTTTCAAAAGATTGCCTTGAGCAGAGACCTGATTGACAAGACGGAGACTCGCGCGCAGTTAAATAATCAGCCGCTAAGTCTGGGTGATGACTACATACCGGCGGCGCGACCCGCTGACATTGCGGCAACGCAACTCGTGTTTGCCGGTAACGGTTGGTTCGTAAAGTCGAAGAATATCGACGCTTACAAAGGGATAGATCCGAAGGGAAAAATCGCCGTGATTTTTGCCCCGGCAAATGCGCTTCCGCGTGGGATCACGACGTCTGATCTTAACGGTAAACGGGGCGAAGACTGGATGAACGCAGCCGAATATGCTGAGCGGCAAGGCGTGCTCGGCCTCCTGATCGTGCCTGATTTTCAGTATCTGGCAAACTGGGACCGCAACCGCACTCGCATAACCGAGCGCGGAAGCATGAAGGTCGACAAGTTTCAATCCCCAACCGCCGCACAAATGCCGCAACTCGTCATTTCGCCGCGCGTGGCAAATGTTCTATTCCAGGGAGAGAGGCGCAACGCTGTTGCGCTATTCGAATCAGTTTACGGCGGGCAGCCCGTTGAGCCTTTCGCACTCAATCCGGACAAAACATTTTCACTGACTGTCAAAGTGAAGTCAGAACAAGCAACTACGCAAAACGTCGTGGCGGTGTTTGAAGGCAGTGATCCAATCCTCAAGAACGAATACGTGGCACTGGGGGCCCATTACGATCACGTGGGAGTGGGCTTACCGGTAAAGGGCGACGCGATTTACAACGGCGCTGACGACGATGGCTCAGGAACAACCGCGTTGCTGTCGATGGCCGAAGCGTTGACAAAGGCGAGTGTGCGTCCCAAACGCTCGATACTTTTCGTTTGGCATGCGGGCGAGGAAAAAGGGTTGTGGGGCTCACGCTATTTTACTGATTACCCAACCATTCCCATCGAGCAAATCGTGGCGCAGTTGAACATCGACATGATCGGCCGCAGCAAACCTGCCGGAGACTCAAATCCACTTAATCGCGAACTCACTGGACCAGGCGAGATTTATGTTATCGGTTCAAAGATGATGAGCGCCGAGTTGGGAGAGCTAGTCGAAAACGTTAACAAGCAGTATCTGAATCTCACATACGATTACCGTTACGACGACCCGGGTGATCCCAACCGCTTTTTTTTCCGCAGCGATCATTACAACTACGCGCGCAAGGGGATTCCCATCGCCTTCTTTTTTGACGGCGAGCACGAGGACTATCACCTCCCGGGTGACTCAGTCGACAAGATTGACTTTGAAAAAATGCAGAATGTGGCGCGCACGATCTACCTGACGCTTTGGGAACTGGCTAATCGTCCTGCTCGTCCAAAGGTTGATAAGCCGCTGCCAAAGCAGTTGACTGTAGAACGTGCGAATTGATTTGAGAGTCAGAAATTGGAAGAGTTCTGAAAAGAGCGGGGGCAAGCCCGCCTTCCTGACCTCGAGACTCGTCTAGTTGAGAGACTCATGGAAGATTGAAGGGCGTCCAACTTGAGTCAAGAGATCAATTGGGAGGTCTCAAGGTGAGGAAGGCGGGCTTGCCCCCGCTCTTACTCATTACCGCGCTCATTAACTAAGCGGCGATAAGCCTCATCGCGCGTTAACCCCAGCTGACGTGCAGCTTTCTTCAGCGCAGCGCGGTGATCCAAGCCTTGTCGTTCCAATTCTCCAACCATCGCTGCCACACTAGCATCCGTTTTGCCTGTTTGCTGCTCACCAGCAATCACCGTTCGGTCAATCATCAATACCATCTCGCCGCGCGCATTTTCTGCCGAGGAAAAACGCGTGGCGAGTTTACTCAAACGCCCGCGTGCAAACTCCTCGTGAAGTTTAGTCAGTTCTCTCGCTACCACCGCTTCGCGTTCGCCAAGAATTTCGTGGGCGTCTTTGAGTGTGGCGGCGATGCGATGCGGGCCTTCGTAAAAGATCAAAGTTGCCGGCGTCGAACGCAACTCAGCCAGCCGCGCGCGCCGGGCGCCTGAGCGCGCCGGAAGAAATCCG
Organism: Pyrinomonadaceae bacterium; assembly: GCA_035941655.1. Classification (GTDB taxonomy): domain Bacteria; phylum Acidobacteriota; class Blastocatellia; order Pyrinomonadales; family Pyrinomonadaceae; genus PSRF01. The sequence goes on from DASZDU010000358.1 coordinate 5,258, forward strand.
CCAAAAAAGATTTCATCAGTCGGCAAGCCTGATGCGATTAAGGCTGTTATCAGGGCATTGGCGCCGGGAACAGGAACGACGGACACGCCGTGATCAATTGCTAGCCTGGTTAGGCGAAATCCGGGATCGCTAATCGCCGGTGTGCCCGCATCGGAAACCACCGCGATATCCAAGCCTGACTTCAATCGCTCCAGCAGCTCAGTTGCGCGTTCGCGCTCGTTATGTTCGTGGTAACTGATGGTTTTGGTGGTAATGCCGTAGTGGTTGAGTAACTTTTTTGTATGCCGTGTGTCTTCACAGGCGATAACATCGACTTCGCCAAGCACACGCAGTGCGCGATGCGTCATATCTTCGAGATTTCCGATTGGAGTTGCTACGAGATAGAGCGTGCCGGACATGCGGGCTATTCTGTCATCTACGCCGGACATGGGAAAGCCTCGCCACTCTTGCGAGATGACGAGGCCCTTGGCGTCGGTTGGGAAAACTATTTAACCTTTTTTCTCTGTGCATCCTCTGCGTGCTCTGTGTCTCTGCGGTGATGATGGTTATAGATCCACCACAGAGACACGGAGTTCACAGTGAACGCACAGAGACTTGAACTCCGCCAGCCTTAGTTGGGCCAGGGTATTCTGCGCCACCAATCATTGTTTCCATTTCGGTTGGGAAGGTTACGGCCGTTCGGGTAGTAGCCGCCGCCGTAGCCCAAACCGTAGGCATCCGAAATCACACGCAACTCCTGCTGAATCTGTGACCATTCAGAAGCAACGCGATTATCCATGGCGCCCCGTCCCAGCCGATTGAACTGTTGCGACTCAGCCAACACGCGCTGCGCTTCGTCGCGGCTGCGATTGAGATCGCGTCCATTGCCGAACGCGGATTTCAGATTGCTAACTGCCCGACGAAAATCGTGGCCCTGCGCGTTAATGCGATCTTCCCGGCGAGTGCCGTCGACACGGCTGCGATCCAGCGCTCTGTCCAGGTCTCTCTCAAAATCTTTTGCTAATCGATCCAGCCGGTGGATGGAATCGCGCAGATAGCGCTCATCATAGCGGCCGTAATTGCCATTGCGGTTGCGACCATAATCCGGATAGCCGTAACCACCTTGAGCCGCCGCCAACACCGGCAAGCACAGCGCCAGGATAGCAGCAGCGAAAATTGAAAATGTCAGTGTGCGTCGGTTCGTCATCAGTATCCTCCTCAAGATCCAGCTTACGGGGTTGATGCTTGCCGGAGCTTGCCGAAAGCCTGCGCTCCGATCAGTTTTGCTTCAACCCGATTTCCGCTCGTAATGGGGGACACCAATCATTATCGAGCGCGAGTCCGCGGGCCATATTGGCAAGCATTGTGCCTAAGCTTGCGGTCGACCGGATGTCCGCTCATCGTGAACAAAAACCGCGATGTGCGGCGTGATTTAGGTGGCCTAAAACTTCAGTTTGATCGGCGCGGCGCGAAAACGTGCAGGAAGCTGCGGAAATCGTTAGTACCAGTTGGGAGTGTCAGTTTTGCGATCAACCCTGCGCCTCGAAACGACCCGAACGCGATACAGAAGCCCGACGCGTCGGGGTTCCGATATTGGGTAGTGTCGCAGTTTGTCATCTCTGTGCGTCCTCCGTGTTCTCTGTGTCTCTGTGGTTAGGTACTTCGTTATCGAAATTCACCACAGAGACGCAGAGGTCGCAGAGGTTTTGCACAGAGAAAAACTTCAACTGCGCCACTACCAGATATGTACTTTTGCGCAAAGGCCCGGCCAAGAAGAGAGACCCGTCGCTGTTTCGTGTGTCTTCCGTCATTTCCCTGCGCCGCTCGTTTTCCCGAAATAACAACCGAATCTCAGTTGGTTAACCTCCGCATCCAATCGTCAGCGATGCATTGGCGGCCGGGAATCGTCAAGCAGAAGCGAAAGGTGCTGTCCGACGTTTGCCTCGTGAAACTCGCGAGGCTCAGTCCTGGAGCCGTGTTTGCCGCTCATGATCCACCTCGGCGTGCCGCTGTTATCCACTGCGAGGCGCAGCTCTTCATTAGCCGCTTTGATTCCGACGTGTTTGATGTTCGCGCAAGCCAAACCGCCGCCGCGTATGAACCCGTCGCTCGGAATGCGAGGCCAACCGACTTCAATCACCAGCATTCGTACGCCGCTTCCTAAACTAATGCGAGTACCCATCATAGTTGCGTTCCCAACCTTGAAACGGTATCCATCTTCTGTCGAGATTTGAATCGCTGCACCGCGCCGATTTGCTTCGCCGGCCGTGGTAACAAACAACCTCAGTAGCCAATCGCTTGATATCTTTCGTAGCAGATCGTTGGAGTTGCGCAGTGCCAGATACTCAGCAATGTCCGCACGGCCCGCTGCGCGCGCGCGCGCTTCGGCTTCGGCAATACCAACCGCCCACGCCTCATCGAGCTCGCTCACGGATACCTCCACACGATTCACGAACAGCCTGGTGATTGAGATAAGCCATTCGCTGACAAAAGCACGCGATGTTATCATGGGCCTTCAGAACGTCTCCATTGAAACCTCCCCCGGCCTGAATCTAAATGTGAGAGATTGAAGAATGAATAAAACGGGTTTGCGAATGAACTGGATTCTGGTTTTCTGCTGTAGCGCGGCTTTGTTTCTGTCGCTTGGCGTAACCCAGCTCGCGCAAGTCAAACAATTGCCGGCTCGCTCAGCCCACGTCAACGATTTCGCCGGAGTACTCGATGAAAAGACGCGGCAGCAATTGGAAAACATTCTCGCTAACTTAAAATTAAAGACCGGCATCGAATTCGACATCGCTACGGTTGAGTCAACCGGCGGCCAGGACATCACAGAGTTTTCCCTGCAGGTCGCCAGGGATTGGAACATTGGCACCCGGACAAGTGCCAAGAAAAGTTTGCTCCTCGTCCTGGCAGTTAACGAAAAAACTTCCTTCACGCGATTCAGTAGATCGGTTCAGAACGACCTGCCCGAAGGTGTGCTCGGCGAAATGGGGCAACGCATGCGCCCGCTGCTTGACGCGGGGCAGTTTAGTGAAGGGCTCAACAGTGGAGTGCAACACTTCGTCAGTTCAATAGCGCAGAAGTTTGCGTTTAGTACGGACAGCTTTGACCAGGCGCCTGCAGTGATTTCCACAACGAGTTCCGCCGCTGAGACTCCATCACCAGCCGGAGCAACTGAAGTCAAAGCGACTGAAGAAGCTGGCCCGGCAACAGTGCCCTCGCCAAAAAGCGAGGTCAGCGCGACGGTCAATAGTTCACCCGTCCGCAAAGACCCGGCCCCCAAAGCAAGACGGCCGACTTCGACCGACGATGATGAATCTGAAGAAGTCGAAGTGACGCTTGCGCTACCGCTGGAAGAACGCGTGTCGGCACTCAAGACTTTCATCGACAGCCATCCGGAATCGAAGTCAAAAGTTCGCGCGTTGGAACTTCTGGTCAGTTCGCATGCCGCTTTGGGCGATGAACGGTTGAAAAAAACTGACCGCACCGGCGGTATCGAACAACTGATGCTAGCCATCAGCGTAGCCCCTGCCAACCCTTCAGAGAAGTTGTTTGGCGGAGTAATTTCTCAGATTCCCTTGAATCTTTATTTGCGTGGAGAGTCTGATGCTGCGCTGAAAGCGGCCCAGAATATCGAGACAAAGTTCGGCAACGACGCCAAGCGGTTGGTGATGCTTTCGGATTTTTATGTGAGCACTGAACAAGGCAGCGAGGCTACAAGGCTAGCGACACAGGCCGTCCAGCTTGCTCCGGATCTTGCGGCAGCGCATCAGGCCCTCGGCCGCGCCATGCATATCTCTCTTCGCCTCGACGAGGCGGCGGCAGAATATAAGCGGGCGCTGGAACTTGATCCCAATTCAAAAGCGCGACTCAGTTTGGCCGACCTCTACCGTGCGTCGGGCAAGGCGCCGGAAGCACTCGCTCTCTACCGTCAACAACTCGACGCACAGCCGGCGGATAAAGCCGCTCGCACAGGTTTGATTCTTTCGCAGCTGGACACAGCACCGAACGACGAAGCAAAACGTGAACTGGATAAAGCGTTGGAGACGGATCCGCGAAACCTGCAATTGCTTGCCGGCGCCGCTTATTGGTTTGCCGCCCATAACGACAGTGCTCAGGCGCTTACGCTTGCGGGCAAAGCCGTGGCGATCGAGCCGCGTTATACCTGGTCGCAAATCGCGCTGGCGCGGTCGTTGGTGGCCCAGCGCAAACCGTTGGAAGCTGAACGCGCGCTCCGGTTCGCGCGTCAATACGGAAAGTTTCCAACGCTGGATTATGAATTGGCGAGCGTGCTGCTCGCCGCCGGACTCTATGACGAAGCCGCGGAAGTCTTGTCGCAGTCATTTGCTTTTAAAGAGGGCCGGATTGAAACGCGACTCGCCGGCCAAAGCCTTGTTCGCAGCGAGAGTTTCCTTGAGCTGCTGGCCCCGGAGCGACGCGCAAGTATTTTCCAATACACCGCAGCGGATACAGAGACCAACGCAAAAATGCTTAAGGCACTGCTGGCCTTTGCTGTAGCTATCGATCCAGGTCTGAACGGTGGAACGATCAGTGAGCAGAACGCGATTGCGGCCGCGAAGGAGTTTGTAGCTGGCGACGATGCCGCGCGTGTTCATCGCGAACTTTACGCCGCCAGTCGCCTGCTGCAAAGGGGCGTTGGTTTCCAAACCGCCTACGAGCTCGCGGAAGCGGCGCGCAGCAGCGCCGACGCCGGCTTGACTGTTCCGGAATTGACTCTGGCAGTACAGGCCGATGAGTTTCGCTCAATTCGCGCGCGCGCGATCGCATCGGGAGGCACGCCCGATATCCCTGAAGCGCCGCGAAACGTTTTATCGAATCTGCTGCGCGGCCGGATTGAAGACACCTCAGGCTGGGCACTTTTGAACCAGGACAAAGCGGACGAAGCAGCTGCACACTTCAAACGCGCCGTCACCATTCTTCCGGAAGGCACACCGGCCGCACGCAGTGCGTTGTGGCATCTTGGGGTTGCCCTCGAGCGGCAGGACAAGAAAGCGGAAGCGCTTTCATATTACATCCGGAGCTATAACTCCGGTGAGCCGGATCCAGTGCGCCGCGCCCTGGTCGAACAACTGTATCGCAAGGTTAACGGGTCGCTTGAAGGACTCGACGAGCGTATTGGACCAGCACCGGCCGGCGCAGCCGAGGGACAGACAGCGGCGGCAAACAATCCCGAGACGGCATCTGACAAAACGGGCGAGAATGCGCCGGCGCCAACTCCATCACCAGCACTAACACCTGTCGCTTCACCCGTTCCATCGTCGTCGCCATCGCCTTCAACTGAAGTCCCTGCCGCAACGCCCGAGGCGTCGCCGGCAACAGCAGCTCCGTCGCCGACGCCCGATCAGCCTGCGTCAGCCTCGCCCGAGCCGACGCCGGAAGCGGTTCCCACGCCGTCACCAGAAACACCGGCCGCGTCTGCAACTCCGTCGCCCGCTTCCACACCTTCGCTTGACACGTCGCCGGTGGAGACAATCAATAAACCCGTGCGCGCTACGTTGGCGCTCACCGGACGCGTTAAAGATTCAAACGGTGGCGGAATTGCCAATGTCGTAGTTGTACTGATTAGTCCGCAGGGTACCGTGCTCGCTTCTACTACGGACGATAAGGGAAACTATTCATTCACGGTTGCGACAGCATCATCTCCGCGCAGTTATAGAATTATTCCCTCGAAAGATGGCTTCGCTTTTGATCCGATTGACAGAGTATTGGCGGTAGTGAGTGATGATCTTACCGAATTGGATTTTGTGGAGAAGCCGGTTCCCAAGCCTTAGAAATTCTGCCGCTCTTCCTTCCAGGAAGGTTTTATTCGTTAGGTACTGCGGTCCTACGGCTTTAACCCAGACCACGGTCGCGGCTTTGCCGCCGCCTTCCGGGCGGTAAGGCTCCGCCTTACCGCAGCGGTTCTCTATTTGTTCCGAGGCTATGCCTCCGTTTTCGGAGAGGCGCAGCCTCAATCATTCTCAATCCTTTGCGGTAAGGCGGAGCCTTACCGCACGGAGGGTGGCAAAGCCGCGATCTTAAGGGTTACTCGGATAGACCATCGTTAAGGGATCGGGCAAGGGTATGCGCCGAATCTGTCCGTCCTTCGCAATCTTCAACAGCGAGTATTGCGGCTTGTCCGGATTGCCTCTGGTAATCTCATCAATGTTGCCAACGACAAGCACCACCAGTTTGTCGGGCTGGAGATATTTCTGGGCGACGCGTTGCACGTCGTCAGCGGTGACCGCGCGAACCCGATCGCGGTAGCTTGTCCAAAAATCCGGCGCCCGCTTCGTAAACTCATCCTGGGCGAAGTTTCCAGCAATCTGCGCAGCCGTTGAGAAGTTGCGTGGAAATACCTCGATCAAAAAGTTCTTCGCAGTTTCCAGTTCTTCCGCGGTAACTTTGGTCGTGCGCAGGCGATTGATTTCCTCCATCACAATTTCGATCGCCTGCGACGTAGTCGGATTCTTAGACTGAAACGACGCCCGAAAAATGCCTGGGTTGTAAATACCGAAGCCATAACTCGACCCCGCACTATAGGCCAACCCCTCATCCGAACGTACGCGAGAGGTGATGCGCGAGGTGAAGCCGCCGCCGCCAAGAATATCGTTCATGATGGTGAGGGCGTAATAGTCAGGATTGTCGCGCATGGTACCGATGTGACCAATGCTTACTCGTCCCTGGTTCACATCAGCCTTATTCACTGCGTAAACGCCGGCTACCGAAGTGTAGGGAGTTTTTGGCACTTCGGGCACAGCCTTGTTCAGCGGCCATCCCTTCATCGCGGCTTCAAGTTTCCCAATCATCTCTTTGGTATTGAAGTCGCCCGACACGGCGAAAATGAATCCTCCGGGCTGATAATACTTCTGATGAAACTCGATCATGTCTTCACGAGTGATGCTTTCAATTGAGGCCTTGGTTGAGAGCCTGGCGGAAAAATGGTTGGCGCCATACACCAATCGGGCCCACTCGCGATCCTCAATATCCTCAGTGCTGTCGTTGCGCCGCTCCATGTTTTGTAACAACTGGCTCTTGGCCAGTTTGATGCGGTCCTC
>DASZDU010000359.1:0-4024 GCA_035941655.1 Pyrinomonadaceae bacterium
TTGAGGCGCGAGACCTCAATCATGCCATGCAGCTTATGTCGCAGCATCCAGGCATGAAATGTGGAACGATGGAGATACGCCCGGTTGCAGATTTGACCGAGATCATAAAGGAGAGCGAGGAGCGGCGACGGCGAACGGATACCTCCCGATGAAGGCGCCACGACCTAACCAGACTTTTCGACAAAGCCTCCTGCCACCTCAACCCAGCTTCGTGACCTTGTGACATAATATCTATTATCAGACGCAACCGGAGCATTTGGATAGGACTTTGACGGTTAAGGAGGCCCAGCCTGCCCTCTTAGGGCGTGGCGGCGTCTTAATCTGAGGACAATGCAGATCTGCTTTTGAAAAGAGCGTGGGCGCTTGACCGTGTTTGGCACGCAGCCTTAGAGTGGCGGGTCTATTTATTCTTGGTCAGTTAATTCGTGAAGCGTGCAGCGAGGTGTGGGTGTAGTGGCGATCAAAATTGAGAATCAGTCGGAAAGAAAACTGCCGAAGGAAACGCTTAACCATATTGAAGCTGCCTTCGACAGTCTGCCTCGGGAGCATACTCGCGGCTTGGAGCGAGTGCGAATAGTCGAATTCATTTCCGACCCGAGGATTAGGAACACGTTCCAGGCGTCTGAATTGCCGGGCCTCTACCATCCACGTCAGGGACCCAAAGGCGCTTGGTTGGAAGTTGCTGTGGGCGTGCTACTCCCCGGTAATAAGCCGGCGCATAAGCGAATCATTCCCAGACTCTCATTTAAGGGCAATCTGGCAGCGACTATCTTTTCCCTTGTCGGCCAGCACTATCATTTCACGCTAAAGCATTCGCTTAAGAAGACTCAACTAGAGCCGGCCATTCGCGCCTATACGGAAAAGCACCTTAAGGCCTGGAATGAGAAGAAGCACAGTTTTCGGGCACGTATGTTTAAGCCTTTGCAGCCGACGCTGGAGCGCTGGGCAAAAGGATTGCAGAAGCGCGCGGCTGCGGAAAAAAAGAAGAGCGCGAGTTCTAAGTGATATCGGCGGGCGACGCTTAGTCTCCGGGAGTGGCGGTGCGCTCGATAGGTTCGCCGCCGTCAATGCTCTTGGCGACCGACCTTAGCGCCTGTGCGATGTCTACAGTGTCAACGTTCGAACGTTTGAAGCGAACTTCAAGACTAAAATCCTTTTTGGGCGAAACGTACTTGAACGTATAGGGCTTGGTTTCAGCAGTAACGCGCGGTCCCATTTCCTGCCGTCTCACTTCCCTTGCATCATCGCGTGTAAGGCCGCGCGAGGTTATTTGTTTGGCGAGCCGTCTCATACCTTCCTCGTCCGGCTGTCGCACGATCTGGAGCAGCATCGACTTTGCAGACACATCTGCCTCACGGCACATCTCCCGGACATCTGCCGGGATGGCGGCGATCGAGAGCGCTTCGGTAACGGTGCTTCTACTCTTGCCTACTTTTCGAGCGACCTCCTCATGCGTATAACCGAATCGTTCACACAGAGCCAACAATCCGTCGGCCTCTTCCCAAACCGTCAGATCCTTTCGCTGCATGTTTTCAATTAACGCAATCTCGGCCACGCTGCCGGCGTCGATATCCATTTCGACACACGGCACTTCGATCAGACCTGCAGCTCGAGCGGCTCGATAGCGTCGCTCGCCGGCGATTATCATCCAACGGCCGGTCGAGCGTGACGGTTTCACCAATAGAGGTTCGAGCACGCCTTTCTCGGCGATGGAGGCGGTGAGCTCGTTCAGGTCGCCAAAGTCAACGCGCGGTTGTTCCGGATTGGGATCAAGTTTATCCAGAGCAATCATGCGCCCCACTGGTGCGGGCTGATGCTGCGACAACTCCTCAACGTAATGGGAGTCGTGGCGCATTTGAAGTCCTACTGGCAGTCCCCTTTTAGACACGGCTCATTACCTCGTCACATAGATTTCCATATTCGATAGCGCCTGATGAGTTCGGAGCAAAACTAAAAATCGACTCCTTGTAGGCCGGTGATTCTTCCAACCTGACGCTCTTGGTAATCACCGTCTCAAATAACTTCGGTCCAAATACTTTCTTAATCTGTTCGTGGACTTCGCGTGCCAGCGTCGTACGCTTGTCATGAAGCGTAACCAAAACTCCGAGTAACTCCAGACCTGGATTTGGACGCGCCTTAACTTTCTCGATGGTCTCGAGTAAATCGTCGGTGCCCTCGAGCGCGAAGTAAGACGACTGGATTGGCACCAGCACATGCGTGGCTGCCACCAGCGCATTGACCGTAATCAAACCGAGTGTCGGCGGAGTATCAATAATGATGATTGAATACTGATCGCGGAATGGAGCCAAACGATCCTTTAAGCGGAACGGAGCGTCGAAGTCGCCAACCAGTTTCGCCTCGAGCTTGGCGAGATTGATGCGCGCCGGGATAAGGTCAAGGCCTTCCACAGGGGTTCGGTAGACCGCTTGCTCCACCGGCGCCTGTCCATCAGTCATCAATTCATAAGCAGACCGCTCCACCGAAAGCGGATCGAGGAAAGATATTGAGCTGTTTGCCTGTGGATCTAAATCGAGCAGGAGGACACGTTTGCCTATTCGGGCGAATGCAGCAGCCAAATTGATGGCGGTTGTTGTTTTGCCCACGCCACCCTTTTGATTTGCGATCGCAATAATCATTCGTTACACATTGCTAAGTTTTTCACTGCCTGCCGGAAAAGTGCAGTTCGCACTTTACATCGGCAGGTCGCCGGCCTCGCCAATGACATCCGGCCACTCTTCTTCTCCCAACGCCGACTCTTCCCCGCCCTCTTCGCCTGTCGGGACGGTATTCTTCGAGGCCTTAATCACTTCTTCATCAACGAAAATGGGACAGTCAGCCCGCAGCGCGAGTGCAATCGCATCTGACGGCCGTGAATCGAGAACCATGCGGTTCCCATCGCTCATGCGCATTTCAATCACTGCGAAGAAAGTGTTGTCGCGCAAGCTCGTTACCACCACCCGCTCAACCTGGATGCCGAGCTCGATGATCAAGTTGCGAAGTAAGTCGTGGGTCATTGGCCGTGGTGGGGCGATCTTTTCAATCTCCAGAGCTATGGCGTTGGCTTCGTATGCGCCGACCCAGATTGGCAGCATGGTGTCGCTATCGACGTCCTTCAAAATGATGATCGGAGTGCCGCTATTCGGATCCATCATCAGCGCTCTGATTTTTACTTCAATCTCCATAAATCTTACCTCTGTCCACAACTCCCCGCGCTAAACTCGCTCAGTCGGCGCGCTTGCTCGTCATCAGCTCACCGTACAAGCTGTAAGATTTGGCTTGTCTAATCAACACGTTCACTATCGCGCCTGGCTGCGTTTGCTGCGCGCGGAAGTTGACGACCTTATGACAGGTAGAATGGCCGGTCATATCTTCAGGTGATCGTGCACTTTCCTTTTCCACCAGCACGCTTAACTGCTTGCCGACATAGCCAGCGTAAACTTTCTCCTGAAGGGACTCTTGTAGTTGTTCGAGCGCAAGGAAGCGCGCGGTCTTTTCGCGTTCTGGTACTTCGTCTGTTAATAAAGCCGCCGGCGTGCCCGCCCGTCTGGAATACTTGAATATGTACAGACCATCATACTGACACTTCTCAACTAATCGCATCGTGCTCTCAAAATCGGGGTGAGACTCACCGGGAAAACCTACGATGATGTCGCTCGTTACTGCGAGACGGCGCTTCGCCTGCTTGATACTCTCGATGCGACGACAATAATCTTCCGCCGTGTGGCCGCGACGCATTGCTTTCAATATACGATCGCTTCCCGATTGCACTGGCAGATGAATCCAGTCGCAGAGATTCGGAAACTCCTCAAGCGCGCACACTATATCAGGATGGAAGTCTCTAGGAAACGATGTCGTAAATTTGATTCGTTCCATTCCGGTATCGGCCACTGCTCTCAACAAACGCGAGAACGGTGTCGCACCTGAATAATGTTCCAATCCTTCCAGCGACTTTGGCCTGTAGCTGTTTACGTTCTGGCCGATCAACTGAACTTCTTTGTAGCCCAGCGAACGTAGCCGGTTAACC
>DASZDU010000360.1:0-6406 GCA_035941655.1 Pyrinomonadaceae bacterium
TTTCTCAGAGCCGCGGGAACCATCACATTTGACGGTGAATCTCCAGGGCTGTAACGAAATCAATAATAATTGCGATGAGGCGGCCTTCACCGGAATCGTAGGTCAGAGTTCGGGCCTGCGAAACGTGTTGCAACTCGTCGAGATGGTGGCGGCCACGGACGCTACGGTGCTGCTGCTGGGCGAGACCGGAACGGGCAAGGAACTCATTGCTCGCGCAATCCACGAACGCAGCCAACGACAGAAGCAGTCGTTTGTTACTTTGAACTGCGCGGCGATTCCGAGTTCGTTGTTTGAGAGCGAACTTTTTGGCCATGAGCGAGGCGCTTTCACTGGCGCAAACATGCAGCGAGCGGGGCGGCTCGAGTTGGCGGATCGTGGGACGCTGTTCCTGGACGAAGTAGGTGACATGCCGCTGGACGTGCAACCAAAACTCCTGCGAACGTTGCAGGAGCACACATACGAGCGCCTGGGCAGTGCACGCACTAAGAGTGTCGATGTCAGGCTGGTAGCAGCGACTAATTGCGATCTGGAAGAGATGGTCGACGAGAAACAGTTCCGCAGCGACTTGTATTATCGCTTGAATGTATTCCCGATTCGCATTCCACCTTTGCGTGAACGGCGCGAAGACATTCCCTTGTTGGTCCAATATTTCACTCAGAAGTACGCCCGCGAAATGAATAAACAGATCGATACGATTCCCGAGTCGACAACCCAGAAACTACAACGCTGCTCGTGGCCCGGTAACGTGCGCGAGTTGGAGAATTTGATCGAACGATCAGTAATTCTTAGCTGCAACAGCATGCTATCGGTTTCGTTGCCCGAGAAGATGAATTCAGCAATCGACGCGGTGGCAGTTGTAGGTAATTTCGAAGAACAAAAGAGGATCGTACAAATTCTTCGGGAAACGAACGGCCGCATCAGTGGTCCGAATGGCGCCGCGTTTCGCCTGGGAGTGAAACGTAGCACCCTACTTGATCGTATGAAGAAATTTGGCATCGACGCTCGTGAGATTCGGAGTAGTCGTGCGCAACGGAGCCCCCTAGCTTATTCTTAATGAAATTGTTCCTGAGAAACTGGTCAGCAAGTTTGGGTTCAAGGAAGAACCGCCATGCCCCTAAACAAAGCAATTCGAATTCTCTCCGTTGATGATCATCCCGTTTTGCGCGAAGGGATCGCCGCCGTGCTTGGCAGTGAGGATGATATGAAGCTGGTTGCCGAAGCCAGCAACGGCAAAGAGGCGGTCGCGCTGTTCCGTACGCATCTTCCTGATGTGACGCTCATGGATCTGCAGATGCCGGATATGGGCGGCATCGAGGCAATTCAAGCAATCCACAAGGATTTCCCGAACGCCCGAATTATTGTGTTGACGACTTACAAGGGTGATGCGCAAGCCGTCCGCGCTTTCAAGGCCGGTGCGTTCGGATACTTACTCAAGAACATGTTGAGGAAAGAACTGGTTGAGACAATTCGCGCGGTGCATGGTGGCAAGAAGAGAATTCCGCCTGAGATTGCCATGGAGATGGCGGAGCATCATTCGGACGATGCGTTGACTGAGCGGGAGATCGAGGTACTGGTCGACGTCGCTGCCGGTAACTCAAACAAAATGATCGCGCGGCACCTCGCCGTTTCTGAAGAAACCGTAAAAGCTCACATGAAGAACATTCTGTCAAAACTTAGCGCAAACGATCGCACTCATGCTGTAACCATCGCTCTGAAACGCGGCATCATCGACATCTAGGAGAGTCTGTCCCTTCAAATTGCCTCCTCTGATCGTGTTCTTGTTCGTAAACTCAACGGGAGCATCCCTCAAAAGGGTTATCTAAAAATTGCTAAAGTGGGGGTGTTTCGCGCCGGCGCAAAACTCATAAACTCCAATATGTGCAGAGACTCTTTTCCATGTTTCCTCATGGGGCGCCGGGGCTTGCCCTGTTGCTTCTACGACTCTCAGTGGCGGCGACGTTCCTGATCAGCGCAAATCGCTTTGGAGTTTCCTCCGCCTATTGGTTGTTTGGCGTCGTCATATTGATCTGTGTCTCACTGAGTATCGGTTTCTTAACTCCTATTCTTTCCGTCGTCGTTTGTATAGCCGCTTCCGCTTTTGCCTTTCTTAATACTGCTCCTGGGAATCTGCTCCCTATTTTTTGTTTATTCGACGCAGCCGCTCTTGCGCTCCTGGGACCAGGCGCTTATTCACTGGATGCGCGCTTGTTTGGACGCCGCGTTACCGTAATAACACCTCCAAAACGCTAAGCTCACTTAACCGCCGCCGATGATTTTGAGTCTGAACCTACCCATCGCAGGTAGAACTTCTGTAATACCCCTGGGTGACCTTGTTCCTACTCTATTTGGGTATATTGGGCTCGCACTATCTGGGGTTTCGCTTTGAGGACGATGGGAGCAAACTGCGCAGCATAAATCGGAATTGCTCTTACGAGTGGCTTAGTTTCAAGGGCGCGGCAAAAAGGAGTAGCAGTCATGATCAGTGAAATGCGGATTAATGGATTTGACGGAACCCCGGCAACAATATTCCTTGACCCTGAGCAGAAAAGTCCTCGCGCCCGGGACTTCGCTGAAAAACTGCGAGCGCGGATAGTGGGACAAGAACGTGCGGTAAAGCGCATGAGCAACCTCTATCAGATCTTCCTCGCTGGGATGAACCCGCTTAACCATCCGATCGGAACCATGCTGTTCCTTGGTCCTACCGGCTCGGGGAAAACGCGAGTAGTTGAAGCAGCAGCCGAAGTGCTTTTTGGTGATGCCAACGCGATCGTCAAGATCGACTGTGCCGAGTTTCAGCACTCGCACGAGATTGCCAAGTTGATTGGTTCACCTCCGGGATATTTGGGCCATCGGGAGACTTCGCCGCTGTTGACTCAAGAGAACCTCAATCGGATGCACACCGATGAGCTGAAACTGTCTCTAGTGCTGTTTGACGAGATTGAAAAAGCCTCAGACAGCCTCTGGCAACTGCTGCTCGGGATTCTGGACAAAGCAACCCTGACGCTGGGCGACAATCGGCGGGTGGATTTCTCACAGGTGATCGTGATTATGACCTCGAATTTGGGCGCCCGGGAGATGTCAGAGCTGATATCCGGCGGTATCGGCTTCACACCGAATACAGGAAGCAAACTCCACGATGACTCGGATGTGGACCAAAAGATTTACCGCACGGCTCTCGAAGCAGCGCGGCGAAAGTTTTCGCCGGAATTCATGAACCGCATCGACAAGGTGGTGGTCTTTCGTTCCCTGAAAGAACATCATCTGCGCCAGATCCTTGAGCTGGAGTTACGGGCGGTTCAGGAGCGAGTGATGGCTTCGGCGGGAACGAAGTTTATGTTCGAGTGTTCGGAGAGCGCGAAGGAGTTACTGCTGCGGGAGGGATTGGATGTTAGGTATGGGGCACGACATTTGAAGCGTTCAGTAGGACGATTTCTCGTATCGCCGCTGTCGAACCTGGTAGCCAGCGAACAAGTTGGGTTTGGGGATCTGATCTACGTCGACCTCGATCCTGAAAGCGAAAAATTCATATTTTCTAAACGACCAGAAGGCGCATTCTTGCGCAACACAATGGACTCCGCGGAAGAGACCGACACGGAGGAACAGCCGCTGGGTGGTATTGGCATTCCATTCCTTGAGAGTAAGGCAGCGAATATGGTCGGCATCTGATTTTTAGAACAAAATTCTGTTGACTCAAGCTGGAGTACAAACGAGACAAATGGGAACTTTCAAGGAGAAATCTTATGAGTTTGAATGTCTTGTCCTTTTCCTCTCCCCAATACGAAGAGTCACAGCATACGAACTTTGGAGTGGCGAGGGCTCCCCTGAATACGGACCTCTCCCTGGTAGCAGACCCTGGCATTGAAGCGAGCTTCGATGGCATCGTGGGACAGAGCCCGGCGCTGCGTCGCGTCCTACAACTCGTCAATATGGTCGCCGCAAGCAATGCCACAGTACTCTTGTTGGGTGAAACCGGAACCGGTAAAGAATTAATTGCCCGCGCCATCCACGAACGCAGTCAACGGCAGAAGGAAAACTTCGTGACGCTGAACTGCGCCGCAATTCCCAGCGCGTTGTTCGAAAGCGAACTTTTTGGTCATGAGCGTGGTGCTTTTACGGGCGCACACATTCAGAAGGTCGGCCGGCTGGAGTTAGCTAACCGCGGTACCTTGTTTCTGGATGAAGTCGGTGAGATGCCCTTAGAGCTGCAGCCAAAACTCCTGCGCGCCTTGCAGGAGCGTGCCTACGAACGCGTTGGTAGCGCGCGCACCAAGAGTGTTGATATGAGATTGGTGGCCGCAACGAATTGCGACCTGGAACAGATGCTGGTCAACAAACAGTTCCGCAGCGACCTCTATTACCGTCTGAATGTTTTTCCAATTCAGCTTCCACCGTTGCGGGAACGCCGCGAAGATATTCCTTTGTTGGTAGAACACTTCACTCAGAAGTACGCTCAGCGGATGGGAAAGCAGATCACGACGATTCCGGAGGCCATCATGCAAAAGCTGACGCGTTGGGACTGGCCCGGAAACGTTCGTGAGTTGGAGAACCTGATTGAGCGATCAGTAATTCTAACGACTGGCAGTACTTTGAATGTTTCGTTACCGGCAAAGATAAGCAGCGCCATAGATGCCGTCGAAGTTGTAGGCAACTTCGAGGAGCAAGCGCGAATTGTCAGTGTCCTTCGCGAGACCAGGGGTCGCATCAGTGGACCAAACGGCGCGGCACTTCGCCTGGGAGTGAAACGCAGCACATTGCTCGATCGCATGAAAAAGCTCGGCATAGATGCGCGAGAGGTCAGGAACAGTGAGGCCTACGCAGTTATTAATTGATGGAAGAAAAAGAAAGAACAGAAATGAACGCAACCTCCCCCATTAGAATTCTTGCAGTCGATGACCATCCTATGTTGCTGGAGGGTATCTTCGCCTTATTGGAAAGCGAATCCGATATGGTTGTCATCGCTGGAGCCTGCAATGGTCGTGAAGCTATCGATCAGTTTCGGGCTCACCGTCCGGATGTAACGCTGATGGATTTGCAGATGCCGGTTATGAGTGGGAACGAGGCGATCCGAGCCATTCGTAGAGATTTTCCTGAGGCCCGCATCATTGTCTTAACGACGTACACCGGTGACTCACGAACTGTCGAGGCATTTAAGGCGGGCGCATCCGGTTATCTGCTCAAGAATGAAATGCGGAAGGAACTTGCCGGGACGATTAGAAGTATCCACGCCGGCGAGAAGAAAATTCCACCCGAGATCGAGGTCCAACTGGAAATCAAGCAGTCGTGTTTTTGAAAGGAAAAAACGACTTCCAAAGAGCCCCTGTAAAATCCGTGTTCTATGACCGGGCGAAGAAGCGCCTAAACCCGGAAAGCGGGGAGCTGTTGCCTGCGGTTTGATATGCAGTCGCCCCCGGAACTGTCAGCTCAACTTCGGTTCCAGTTTCATGACCGCTCCATAACTTCAACTCTGCGCCAATCTTGTTGGCGCGCTCACGCATACCCTGCATACCCCAGTGATCGGAACGGCCGCCTTCCTCAAGGATCTTCGAGTCGATGCCATGCCCATCGTCGCGCACACGGAGTCGAAACTGGCGGGGCTCATAAATGATCTCCACTTCAACGTTCCGTCCTCCCGAATGAGTAAGCGCGTTGACAATCGCCTCGCGTCCGATGCAATAGGATTCCTCGTGAACGAGGGGGTGTAACTGGCGCGCGTTTCCCTCCACCACCGTCCTGAATGTTGCTTTGCGTCCCTGTGGGGTCTCTTCGGCAACACTTTTGAATGCCGTTGGCAAGTCGTCAATTGACACTGCCGTAGCCCGCAGGTTGCGAACGCGATCTCTACCTTCAGCCAGAACCTGATCGGCGTGATCGAGTGCTTTCTCCATGGTCTCGCGAGCTGGTATTTCGGCAGGAATCTGTCTAATTCCAGCGTGAAACTTGAGAATCAGACCCTGCACACTCTGCAACAGCGTGTCGTGCAGGTCGCGAGCAATTCGTTCGCGTTCATCGAGACGTCCTTCCATTCCTGCTCGAACTTGCTGCGCCACCTGTCTTACTCGCAGTCGATAAAGCGCAAACAGCACAAACAGAAAAACGATCCCAAGCAACACGCGAAACCAGACGGTTTGGTAGTAAGCGGGAGCGATAGTGAAATCGAGGAACGCTCCGGTCTCGTTCCATACGCCGCTATTGTTGCAGGCGATCACGCGGAAGCGGTATTTGCGCGGGGGAAGATTGGTATAGAACGCTTGGCGTCGATTGCCTACGTCCTGCCAGTCTTTGTCATAGCCTTCGAGCTTGTAGCGAAAACGGATCTTCCCGGGAGCGATCAGGCTCAGCGCGGTATAGTCAATCTGCAGGTCGCGAGAGAGCGCAGGCAATCGCAAGCTCCCGTTGTTTTCATTGG
>DASZDU010000361.1:0-4548 GCA_035941655.1 Pyrinomonadaceae bacterium
TGGCACCTACACATTTCAAACTACCGCACTGCCTGCCGGAGACTACGAAAGTAAAGTTGCAATCAACGAAAGCTGGGACGAAAACTATGGGCACGGTGGTGTGCAGAACGGCGCGAATATCCCTTTCAACGTGCCCACCAACAACGCGCCCGTGACTTTCAGCTACAACGCCGGCACTCACGTTTTGAGCATAGGTGTGGCCTCTGGTGACATTCAGTGGGATGGTCTCAGACACGACACATTTGACAGCTATTATCGCAGTCCCTTCGGCGCGGTGTCCGCCGGAACAAGCGTCATGTTGCGTTTCCGCACCGCTCACTTCGATGTCGATGGTGTTTCGGTGCGCGTTTACACCTACGACCCGGCAACTGACAGCACGACGGGCCCCGTCGATCACTCCATGGCTTTTCTTGAAAATCGAACCGAAAATGGGACCGAGTACGACGTCTGGTCCACGACGCTGATAACGCCATCGTCGCCGGCAGTTCTCTACTACAAATTCCGTATCACTGATTCGGGAGATGTGGATTTTTATAGCGACTCTTACGCAGATGACCACGATAATTTGAATCAGGGCGGCGAAGGCGCAGCCAATGATAATGAGCCGTTTCCCGCGTTTCAGATCACTGTCTACGATCCGGCGTTTCAAACTCCCAGCTGGTTGCGTGATGCGAACGTCTATCAAATCTTTCCAGATCGGTTCCGTAATGGCGATCCCGGCAACGACTATTGTGTGGCCGGCTCGACCTCGGGATGCCCGACCTTCTATGGCGACCAGACACCTCTGCCTCGCTCGCCGTGGAACGTGGCTATCGGCGATCCTCGTCAACCCGGGGAGTTTCAGAACGAGTACGGCACACAGTTTTACGGCGGAGATCTGGCCGGCATAAGAGCTAAGCTCGACTACCTGCAGAGTCTTGGTATCGACGCGCTTTACCTGAACCCCATCTTCAAGGCTCGTTCGAATCACAGGTACGACACTGACGACTTCCTCGAAGTTGATCCAGCACTGGGCGGCGACGCGGCTCTGGCGGCGCTTGTCGAGGAGACAAACAGGCGAGGCATGCGGTTGATTTTTGACGGTGTCTTCAATCATTCATCGTCAGATAGTCGCTACTTTGATCGCTACCACCGCTACAGTCCGCCGCCCGATGGCGGTTGTGAGTCTGTCGCTTCCATTTATCGTAGCTGGTACAACTTTTTCGGCAGTGGTCCCTGCGACGGACAGTCTTACGAAAGCTGGTTCGGCTTTGACAGCCTTCCTGTTTTTCAGGATGGCAGCGCCGACGTGCGCTTCTTCTTTTATCGCGACACCAGCGACAGTGTGACTAAACACTGGTTCGATCGCGGCGCTGCGGGTTGGCGTTTCGATGTAGCGAACGACATCTCCCACAATTGGTGGCACGACTACCGGCCGTTCGCCAGGGGTTATAAATCTGATGGACCCTTGATCGGTGAGATCTGGCCAGACGCCAGCCAGTATCTCGCCGGCGACCAGCTCGACTCCGTGATGAACTATCGCTTCCGTAAGAATGTGCTCGGTTTCGCCAGAGGCTTCAACTGGACTGATAACGATAACAATGGCAGCAACCCTATCGTTGGTCTCACACCAAGCCAGTTCGATCACGCGCTCAGGTCGGTGCGCGAAGACTACCCGTCGCAGGCTACAGCCGCGATGCTCAACCTGCTTGATTCTCACGATACCAATCGCGCGCTATATGTGCTGACGTTAATCGGTGATAGCGGTTTGGTTGAGGCTAAAGAGCGGCTCAAGCTGTCTGCGCTTTTCCAGTTCACCTATCCTGGAGCGCCAATGGTTTACTACGGCGATGAAGGCGCACTCAACTCTCCGGCACTCGCCAACGGATCAAATGGACCTGAGGATGACCCATACAATCGCGCCCCTTATCCATGGTCTGATGAAGCTGGAGATCAAACTGTCTATGGACCCGTCGACAACAGTGTGCTCAGCTTCTATACGACGCTGGCCCATTTGCGCAAACAGTTCACAGCGTTGCGCGTGGGTTCATTCGAGACGCTCTTGACGGGAGACACAACTGCGGCTGGCTCGGACAACAACACCTATGCCTTCGCGCGTGTTGCGGGTGCGGAAAAAGCCATTGTGGTGCTGAATAATGGCAGCGCAAGCAATACGGCGACCATCCCGGTCGCCTCTTACTTCGCAGATGGCGCCCAGCTTCAGGACGCCCTCAGCGGCGCTACCTTTACGGTCAGTGGTGGGGTTGTGAATATAACTCTTGCAGCGCGCAGCGGCGCGGTGTTGCTGCCGTTTCCCGCGAGCGTAGATCTTACGGCACCGGTGGCGAGCATCGGAGTAAATCCCGCAG
This sequence comes from Pyrinomonadaceae bacterium, assembly GCA_035941655.1. GTDB lineage: Bacteria > Acidobacteriota > Blastocatellia > Pyrinomonadales > Pyrinomonadaceae > PSRF01. Next base: position 2,349 of record DASZDU010000361.1, read on the forward strand.
CGAATGGAAACGGTTGGTGGCAGACGAGTCCAACTGTCACGCTTTCTGCAACCGATAGCGGGAGCGGCGTCAAGGAACTGCGTTACTGGATTAATGGCGGCAATGTAATCGTGGTTTCAGGATCTTCTACCAGCTTCAGCGTCAACACTGAAGGAATTACCACAATTAATTTGCGGGCGGTAGATAATGCAGGAAACATAAGCTCATTGGCGACCCAGGTGATTAGACTCGATACGACGGCGCCTCAGATAACTCTCACGACGAACACTCTGCTGCTGTCGCCGCCCAATCATGCCTATCGCACGTTTGCCATCGGCGATCTTGTGTCTGGTGCCAGCGACAATCTGGACGCCAGTGTAGACATCGATGATGTGGTGATTTCGAGCGTCACCAGCGACGAACCGGAAGACGCCAAGGGCAACGGCGACGGTAAGACGCAGAACGATATTGTGATCGCTCCAGGTTGCAAGTCAGTGATGCTGCGCCGGGAACGGGCGGAAGGGGAAGACGGCCGCGTCTACAAGGTAACCTTGCAGGTAAAAGATGCGGCTGGAAATATCGGCACGGCTGTGCAACAAATATTTGTTCCTCTGACAACTGTCGGAGCAGTTATCGACAGCGGCGTGAAATACACCGTCAACGGCTGTAGTCCGTGAGAGGCGTTTCGCAGTAGCTACCGACATCACACTCAATTGGCGCTTTACTGCTTGGTGAGGCTTCGGCTGCCGCCGATATGCGGCGGAGGCTATGCCACTGGTGCGGAGACCAAGAAGATCGGCTTGAAGGAGAATCCTCACCTGGTAAAGTTTGCCCGTCGCTACATTGAGCGACATCAAAAGTAAACCTCAACCGCCGCAATTAAAAATGCTCGACCTCGTTCAGCGTGAGTTTGAAGTAAACGTGCCGCTGGCAATCGCCTGGAGGCATTTATCGGCGGTTGAACAGTGGCCGACATGGGCCAAACATATCGAGCGCGTCGAACTGACCCCCAAAGGAGAATTAACGCCAAACACTGTGGGGTGTTTTCGCCTGACAAGCGGCGTAAAATCCGTCTTCAAGATGATAGAAATTAATGCGCTTCGAAATTGGAAATGGGCGGGCCCGTTTCTATGGCTTATGGTTCACTACGACCACAGGTTTGAAAGCGTGGATGAACGGCGCACGAAACTGACATGGCTCGTCAGCGCAGATGGCTTTGGCGTTTCCGTTTTCGGCAGACTGTTTGCGGGGATTTACAACCGCAATTTGGATAAAGCGATTCCGCGTTTGATAAGCGAAATGGAGGGGCTCAATGAGCCTTAGCCGTGAGAGAAACCCGGGACTCTCAATGCGAATCACCATCAAAGAAGAACGCGCCAATTCTGCGGATGCCGTGCAACTCCTCACCGAACTTGATACGCATCTCACTCCGCATCTCTATCCGGCAGAAAGTCGCCACGCTTATAGCGTCGATAAACTTGTGCGCGAGGGCGTCGTTTTCTTTATAACGCGTTATGAGAATAGACCAGCGGGTTGTGGCGGCCTGAAGCTGTTTGGTGAAGAGTATGGCGAAATCAAGAGAATGTATGTGCGGCCTGTCTATCGTGGATTAGGGTTGGGTAAAGCAATGCTCACTCGCCTGGCTGAATATGCTCGAGAACGGCAAGTGAGCCTGTTACGACTGGAAACGGGAATTTATCAAACGGAAGCTATTGGACTGTACGAAGCCTATGGTTTTAAGCGACGGCCGCCATTCGGTGAGTACAAACACGACACGTTGAGCATCTATTACGAGAAGATCGTCGAGTGATAGGGAGCCGAGATGAAAGCGTTGCCGGTGTTAAATGACGCCGCCTTCGAACCACTTCTTGCCTATGCAAACAAAGATGGAATTTAGACGGATGAATCCTGACGACTATGAACCTGTTCGCCAGTTTCTTTCTGAGATAGGCTGGCATGAACGCGTGGCTGATCCTGATAAGTTTAAGAAGATGATGGAGAGTACCAGCCGAACCGTCGTCGCGGCTGAAGGTTCGCGCATCGTGGGATTTGCCAGGGCATTGTGTGATGACGTTTCCAATGGCTATATCTCAATGGTTGGCGTGGCGGCTGATAAGCGTGGGCAAGGTATCGGCTGCGAGCTTGTGCGGCAACTGATAGGGGAGGATGCCGGAATCACATGGGTTTTACGTGCGGGGCGCGGGAGCAACAGGTTTTGGGA
>DASZDU010000362.1:0-19334 GCA_035941655.1 Pyrinomonadaceae bacterium
TGAATACGTAATGGTTGGAGACAACCGGCGCATTGAGCTGCCTGACTTCAAACGCGTCCGCACGGCGGTTGATCGCTTTCGCGGTCTGCGTTGTGTGCATACTCACCTCAGGGGCGAAGGACTGACTCAGGACGACCTGACCGATCTTGCGCTACTGCGGCTCGACCTGATGGTCGCAATCGACGTAAACCCAAACGACGGGTTGCCGGAGTTGGTCAGTGCCGCACATCTGTTACCGCTGGCCTCTGTCGATTTGCATTCGCTCGACGCGCGGGAGCCTTATGCTTTCCTGCCGCCCAAAATCGCTTCGCAACTGGATGTTGATTTTCTGGCTTTGATTGAATCTCTCGAAGCAGAGATGGCGCGCAACCGGCGCGCGTCGCGCCAGGATGGACTAAGAGATCGCAGCATTCTTGTAGGAGTCACCACTGGAGCGATCGCCGATGCTGAAGAATCAATGGCGGAGTTGCAGGAGCTCGCAACCTCAGCCGGAATTGTGGTGCAGGACAAGATTATCCAAAGACGCCAGGCAATCGACCCGCGCACCGTGTTGGGCCGTGGCAAACTTGACGAGCTACTGGTTCGGTCGCTTCAGCTCGGCGCAGATATGCTGGTCTTCGATCGTGAGTTAACTCCGGCACAAGTCAGGTCGCTGTCGGAAGCGACCGACTTAAAGATTATCGACCGCTCGCAACTTATCCTGGATATTTTTGCGCAGCGTGCGCAGTCGAGCGAGGGCAAAATCCAGGTAGAGCTAGCCCAATTGAAATACCTCCTGCCGCGGCTAATCGCCGGACAGGATTCCGCGTTCTCCCGACTGGCGGGTGGCATCGGCGGTCGCGGTCCCGGTGAAACAAAACTCGAGATGGATCGCCGCCGCGTTCGCGATCGTATTAACCGTTTGGAAAGGGAGATCGAGACACAACGCCAGCGACGTCAGGAACGCCGGAAGGTAAGAACCAGAAATCAGCTTCCGATCGTTTCCATCGTCGGATACACAAACGCCGGGAAATCGACACTTCTTAATGCCTTGACCCAGAGCGATGTGCGTGCTGAACAGCGGATGTTTGCGACGCTCGATCCCACTTCGCGCCGGCTGCGTTTACCGCGTGAGCAGGAAATAATCATCAACGATACTGTCGGCTTCATCCGTGATTTGCCGCCGGGCCTGCTATCCGCATTCCGCGCTACACTCGAAGAAATCGGAGACAGCAAGTTGCTGCTTCACCTGGTGGACATTTCGAACCCGCGCTGGTCGCAACATATTCAATCGGTCGAAAAAATCCTGGAAGAACTTCATAGTGCTGAGATTCCTTCAATCCTGGTGCTGAACAAAGCGGATCTGGTTGACGCGCAGACCGTGGAAACCAGCTCGCGACAACTGGCCCAGGGCGATCAACGCGAAGTAGTTTCCATATCCGCAACAGATCGGAAGTCGCTGCCACCGCTCCTCGAAAAACTGGGACAAATGCTTTCGCAGGACCTCGGGTCGTCCGGCGGCAGTCACCTTGATACCTCCCGAATCTCGCGCATCGCATAAAACACATGGCCCTTCGTCCCCGATTCACCACTCCTTTTAGTCGTGCGCGCGACCTGGCATTTCAATACTTCCTGCGCCCGTTCAAAGTATTCCAACCCCGCACGCGTCTGCTGATTGGCTTCGGATTTTTGGTGGCAGTAACGGTTCCGCTGTTGGTCAGCAGTTATTCGTCCGGTTATCCGCACGAGTATCGGGAAGGCGAGGTCATAAGAGGAAATGTTGTAGCGCGGTCTGACGTAAACGCCTTTGATATTGTCGAAACCGAACGACGCCGGAACATCGCACGGCAGGCGACACGGCCGATCTTTAATTTTGACTCAACTCGTGGGGAAAGCTCAGCGCGTAGTTTTCGTGCAGCGTGGGATCAGTTGAAGAGTGAGTCTGAGGCCAGGACGGCTAAATCTGTATCCTGGACCGGTGAAGGCGGGGTGGGAGTCGCGCGCGCGCTGTTGGCCCATAACTTGACAGATGAGGACCTGAACCAGCTCGTGACGCTGATTCGAGAAACGGGTGATAAGTATGTCTACGACGATGCCGAAAGTGATCGGCTGAATCAGGAAGTGGTGCTGGTGGACGTGCGCAATCCGGCGGCACAAATGATCATACCCGCGCCGCGCACGCGAATGCTTTCTTTAACCGATGCGCGACATGAAATAGAACTCAAGCTGCTCAACTTATCCGGGTGGACCCAGGAACAAAAATCGGCGATCGTGGCGGCGATACTCCCGCTGATACGGCCAAACATTGTCCTCGACCAAACGGCTACTGCCAGAGCGCGCGAAGCGGAAGCCGACAAGATTCAGCCGGTAACAATCTCGCTGAAACGAAATCAGATGATTGCGCGCGAAGGCGATACTGTAACCCCGGCGATACTTGCTCAGTTGGCAGCGTTGAAAACCACCGGGCGTGCCGGACGACCGTGGCACAATCTATTTGGGTTGATACTGATAGTCGCCGCGGTTTACTGGGCGGTTTGGAAGTTTACCGAACACCGAAGCACAGTTTCCGCATTGTCGCTATCGAAAGGACGAGCGTTTGCGCTCGTCGGTTCAGCAATAGTCATGGAGACAGTGTTCATGCGCGTCGGTTTAACGCTTAGCGACAGCGTGGCAAACGGCATGAAGTCGGCGCCGTTCAATGACCCGACTCTTTGGAACTTTGCAATTCCCTTCGCAGCAGCCTCCTTGCTGGTCGTTATGTTGGTCGACACGCAGTTGGCGTTTCTCACCGGCTTCGTTACCGCGATTTTTGCCGGAATGCTGGCTCCAACCGGGATACAGCAGTCGCTGTTTGCGATCATTTCCTGCGCTGCCGCAGTTTACGGAATTGGCCGCTATCGAGAGCGACAATCAGTGACGCTTGCCGGACTATTGGTTGGTCTGGTTAACGCGGTGATGGCGCTAGCGCTGATTGCCTATGCCGAACATCCTTTCACGCTGAACACGATTCTGCTGGCGGCCGGCTGCGGCTTTGCGGGCGGGCTGTTGACAGCAATCTTCGCGGCCGGCGGGTTGCCGATAAACGAATCGCTGTTCGGCATCCTCACTGACGTGAAATTGCTGGAACTTTCCAATGCCGACTTACCGGTGTTGGGCCAACTCGCCTTGCGGGCGCCCGGCACAAATCAGCATTCACATGCAGTCGGACAACTTGCCGAAGACGCCTGCCGGGCAGTGAATGCAAACCCGCTGCTGGCGCGCATCGGCGCGCTCTACCACGATATCGGCAAAGTTGCGGCGCCGGAATATTTTGTCGAGAATCAGCAGGGCGACAATCCTCACGATCGCATGCGGCCATCGCAAAGCGCGCGAATCATCACCAGCCACGTCACCTACGGGATTAAGCTGGCTAAGGAGATCAATTTACCAAAGAAGATCGCGGATTTTATTCCTCAACACCACGGCACGCGCACCCTCCATTTCTTTCTGCGCAAAGCGCAAAGCGAAGCCAAGCCTGGTGAAGTAATTGAGGAAAAGGATTTCCGCTATCCCGGACCGAAACCTCAGTTTAAAGAAGCGGCGATAATGATGCTTGCGGATTCCTGCGAAGCTGCCGCTCGATCACTTGCGCGGCCCGATCCGGAAAACATTCGCACCATCGTCGTTAAGATTGTGGATGCGGTTATTACTGATGGTCAGCTCGACGAATGCGACCTTACGCTGCAGGAGATAACCAGAATTCGCGAAGCGATTATCAGCGCCCTAACCGCCATCTATCACGCACGCATTGATTATCCCGGTTTCAATCCGCCGCAAATGACCGGACCGTTATCGAAACTGCCTGATCCGGATATTGATAGCGAAGAACGCGGAGTAACCTACAGTCGAGCGGCGGATGTGCCGATAAACAAGGCCGGCGAAGTGGAAGACGAAGCCATTAGCCGCGAAGTCGCCAAACGCTAACCGACGAACCCACCGTCTGAATAGCCTCTGTCAGCGCAGTTCTACTACTTCGTTGACGATCTTGAACCACGCGCTCGCCTGTCCCGACCACCTAACTCCTCCTTTCACCTAGGAACAGTCCTAACAAATGGGTTCACACGCAGGATCGGACATTCGACGGTGTTCCGGTGCTACTACACGCCCAAGATCCGTCTAACTAAAGAGTGAAGCCAGTCGCCTTCAAACGAAAAGCTGATACCCATATCATCAATACTTACCTTAGCTTTCTTTGCTTTTTTTCTTCGGACTTCTTCGGCGAGCCTTTCTACTATCTGCTGACGCCTACCTATGCACTGCGTCGCGTTGTGCTGTTTACAGAACTCATCCCATTCGGCTGATGGCGGCAGGTAAACCTCGAAACCATCGCTCGTAATGTCCCAATCAAAGGGCAGTGTCGCCTTGTCCTCACGATAGTAGGCCCAACCGCCGCGTCCTTCTTTCACAATATTGACTTCGTAGCTCACGTTAGTACCTCAGGGTCGTAATTAGCGTGGTGTGATTCTGACGAAGGGATTGACGCGCAGAATTGGATACTCAACCTGTCGCCAGGTGCTGTTGTTTCTTAGCGGTTCTCGCAAAAACACTCTAACGTTTCCCGAGCGCCTCGGCAGAGTGCTTCGAGCCCCAATTCCAAAGGGGCTGGCGATTCTGTCGGGCAGCGGCTTCGTGAGGCGGTTAGCCATGACTCAATCGAAGTCGAATCGATGTCGATGCTTGGACCTCGCATGAAAGGGTCCGAATACCTCAAGTCGTCTATCGCCTTCACCGTACTCTTGCTTGTGAAACGCCATCCCCATGAATTGCGTGGCTCGCCGAAATCACCGCTTCCAAAGGAACACAGACAAACCTATAGCCTCAGCGAGGACCGCCCCGATCCAAAAGTACAGTTCGAGTTTCATGTCCTTTTGCGCATGAGACGCGTCCGCGTCATCAGTAATGAGTCCTCCATATTTCTTGAGCCACCTTATCGGACCGATGAGATTGAGAAGCGAAATGATTAGAGCAGTTACTATTAGAGATGGATTCTTGGTAAAGATACCCAACCCTGCCAGCGCCAGTATGACGTATAGCAGATTTCGAAAGCTGCGAATGATGTTTGCAGACCTAGATGCCTGGGTTAGATGAGCGACGGCCGCAGCGGATTTCTTGGCATGATCTTCGTTAATGACGGCGTGGCAGAACCGACAGTTCGTGTCGCCATAGAAGAGCATCTCGCCGCACGCCGGACAAGTAATCGTAGGAGTGATTGGTTGAGATAAAAAAGAATCCTTTGCCAAGGGCCCTCACTTGCTGTCGAGTCTAATCGGAATGCCAGTATGCTCTACGGTGATCTTGGTACCCCAGCGTTGCTAGCCACATCTATCTTTGAACTATTCTAACAAAGGGGTTGACCCGCAGGATCGGATTTTCGACGGTGTTCCACGTGCTGCGGCTTCTGATCGGCTCACGCAAAAATACTCTAACGTTTCCTGACGCACCTTCAGCAAAGTGTTTCGATCCCCAGTTCCAAATTGGGTCCCTCCAAAAACTCGGGGACGACCTTGGCGCTATCACGTTTAATGCTCGACCCCCAACTGTTTGCGTAATGAGCGTTCCGCCTTCGCTTTTAGCAGCCTGAGTAGCAGCCTGGAAGGCCGCTTTACCGCCGGAAAAGAAAATCGCTTCCCCACCTTCGGTAGCAAGGGACTTCGCGGCGGCGGCCGAGGCGCCCACATTCGCCGTGCCTAGCTCTGCCGATGCCAAACCAAAATCAAGAAGCGCTGCTTCAAAATTATGGGTACCGTAATGAAAAAGGAACGACCGCGCATTGCTCGCTACCGGTACATAATCCACCCAAGATGGATCCAGAACAGGCAGAGTCTTCGTTTGTGCGTGGATCGTCACGTCCCGCATGTAGGCACCGTTAAGAGCGCCTGGATCATTGGATATAGCTACTGTTCTTCCGTCTGAGAGGTCTAAGGTGCGCGTCGCGTCGTTCCCGAAATTGACAGCCGAATAGGTATGACCGCCCCAGTCTCCGATCTCGCCTCTGAAGTAGTGATAATCTGTGTGGCGAACTCCGTCTTTGTCAGTCCAGTTAGCAACTCCCCAGTCTAAACCGTCCGGGTCAATCAGCGAGAGGGGTTGGTTGATTACGTAGCTGTAGCGATTCCAACTCTGTGGATGAATGGGGCGGCCACTTGAGTGCAATGGATCCGGCGAAGTGAACCTTCCTTGCGTGCTCGCGTAGTATCGCGCGCCGAAGTAATCGAGTCCGGTTTCAGTATCCCGTTCTTTGGAGGTGAACTTCTGCCGGACGCTGTCGCCGGTGTAGCCTTGCGTGGTGGTGCGGCCGCCGATGCCCGCAGACAATTCTTCGCCAAACGGCAAGTAATCGTGGCGTTTTACTGAGGCGAGCGAGCCCGATTTGTTGACGATCATTCGGGGCGTGCCGAGGTGATCGGCAACCAGCCAGTTGGCTTCGCGATAAAGCGTGCCAGACAGTTCACGGAATGCGCTGCAAGCCGCAAAGGCATTCAAGACGTTCTGCCTGCCTTGTCCCACGCTCGCCTGTCCCGACCACCAGCTCAGTCCGCCGGCATCCGGCCCGCGCTGCAGGAATGCCTCGTAAAGATTGGTGACGTACTGCGTGTTGCTCAGACTCGTGTCATTAACTTGACCAACAAACAAGCTCCGTCCGAATGTCTCAGCTTGTGTCTGCACCTGAACCTGTCCCTGGGCGGCGGCCGTATTCAACGCATCGCGTTGCTGCTGCAACTCTGTTGAAGTCGCATTCCGGCCATAGGCGCCGAGATAGAAGTCGTTGACGAAGTGTTCGGTACGCTCGTTGTCCGACGCGGCCGTGCCGTAGAGATTAGCCACCAACGTTTGAAACTCGCCACTCGCTTCGAAAGCGTTGCACACATTTGCACGCCCGCTGCCCGGCACTTGCCCCGCCCACCAGCCCAAGCCGCCGTCGTCCGCCGCGCGCTGTAAGTACGCATAGTAAAGGTCGGCTACGTATTGAGTGTCAGACCGGTAGGGTGAGGTCTCGTAGTTGGTTGAAGTGAACAACGAGCGCGCAATTTGGCTCGCGACGGTCTGCAACTGCGCCTGACTCACCGCGCCCGCTGCCGCAAGTTGATTCACCTTGTCCGTCAGTTCCTGCGAGGTCGGATCGCGTTGCAACGCGCCGTAGTAAAGATTCGTTACGAAGCGATTCAAGCGCTGGGTGTCGCCGTTGGTAATGGTCACCAACAACTGGCCGTTGCGATAACCATATTCAGTCGTCGGCAGAAATGGAGCCGCACCCGACGCATACTCGGCCAGCAGCTCGCCATCCATGCCATATATAGCCCACGTCTCCACGCCATTCACATTGCGCTTGATACGCCGGCCGTCGGCATCGTAGGTATAGGTTTGCCATTGCCCGTTGGGCGTTCCCTGCGCCTGCTTCATGCGGTTCTCGCCGTCGTAGGTGCGTTGGCCCTGACCGGTGTAGTTGTCGTTGGTCTGGTTGCCGGCGCTGTCATAAGCGTAGTTGTAGCCGGCGGGTGCGATTAGCCGATTGCTGCTGGTGTCGGCAGTATAATTCGGATGCGGCACGTTCGCGCTGGTCTGGCTTTGATTGATGGTGCGATTGCCCCAGCGATCGTAGGTGTAGGTTTGCGTGAAGGCAGGCGTCAGACTCCCGCCGCTCTGGTACTTGCTCTCCTGGACGCTGGCCAGGCGGTTTAGAGTATCGTAGCTGTAGGTATCAACCGAAGTTGCGTAGGGGCCGGCGCTGCCTGAGCCATAAGTGCCATTGGCATCAAGCGGAATAGAGTGTTCACTGCGCAGTAGGTTGCCGTTGTTATAGGGGTCGCTGACCTGCCACTGGTAATTCTGCGCAAAGTAGTTAACCACCGCGCCACGGTTCCAATCCCATTGGTCGCTGGCCCAGGCAACTGAGCTCAAGCGAACGTCATACAGCTGGCCGCGCACATTGTAATGCAGCTTGTGGTAGAGCGCTGTCTGCGTGCCGAACTGTTCCTGTTGCAGACCTCCGAATTCGCTGTAGGTAACCGCGGTTGAGTAAGTCCGCGCCACACCGTCGCCAAGGTTTCCGGTATCGCTGTTGAGCCGCCCGGCAATATCGTAGCCGTAGGTAACCGAGCGACCGGATGGATAACTCTGAGTTAAGACGTGACCCGCTTTGTCGTAGCTGCGGGTGACGTTGAATTGTGGGCTGGCGACCCCGTTGGTGAAGAAATGCTGACGATAATTCGACGGGCGACCCAGAGCGTCGTACTGGTCTATCGCGAGGTGGCTATCGAAGCGCGTGTTGGTGTTCTGGTCCCAGTTGGAATACCAGAAGCGGCCGAGTCCATTTTTGTTCGCTGTCGGATTGTCGTAGTGGCGGTCGATGTCTCTGGTTCCATCGGTGTAGCGCAACGTGGTGTTGCGATTGAGCGCGTCGTAAGCAAAGGTCGTGGTTACGTTGCGCGCGTCGATGCGCGTACTCAAATTGCCGTTGTTGTCGTAGCTATAGCCCATCGACCATTGACTGTTGCCGGTAATCGAATCAGTGATAGCGATTGCAGAGTTTGCCGCCTGTTCGGGGTTTTTGGCCCGGATCAAACGCGACAGCGAGTCGTACATGAAGAAGCGTTGCTGCGAACCTTGATCAACTCGCCGCAGATTGTCCAACACGTCGTAGGTGTAATTCGTCGGTTGCGTGGGGGCACTCGTGGAACCGAGGTTGCCGCTGCTGTCTGGTTCGTCCACTCGGGCAAGACGTCCTAAAGCATCCGTGACACTGCGTCGGGTTTTCCCAGCTTGGTCAGTGACAGTCACGGTATTGCCGCTGTAGGCGGTGGAAACTACTGCGCCGTCGGGGGTTGTGACAGAGACAACGCGACTCAAAGCGTCGAAGCCGGTCGTGGTCCAACGTCCCAAAGGATTGATTGTCGCCGTGCAACCTGACGAACGGTAAGGACTGGAGACGCGCCAAGCCCGGCCCAGCGAGTCGTACTGCGTGTCAACCGTCAGATACGGATTGCTTGTATCCTGGTTCTCATAACTGAAAGTACGCTTAGACCTGCCCAGCCCGTCAAAGAATTGGTATGAATCGGCCTCGCGTCCGGTGGAGTCGAGCAAGCTGCGGGTCTCCACATAAGGGCCGCATTGATGCGCATCTACATAGGTGTAGGTAGTACGTCCGCCGTCAGGTAGGGTCACTTGCTTCAGACGATCCAGAGGATCGGAATAATCGTAGCTGGTCGTTTTAGCGTTGGCGTCGGTCGCCGATACAACTTTCCCGGTGTTGAAGTCATAAACACTCGTAGTCGTCAACGCCACATTCGAGGCATAGATCCCGCTCGAATCAGGCACTGCCGTGGTGACGTTGGTTGGAAACGCATAAGTGTTGCGCGGCACACCGTCAGAGAAGGCGTCTGAATAGCCAATCTGGGTAGGGTTTGTTAGCCCCGTATCGCGCGCGTCCCAGGTCTTGCGCACATTGCCACACTGATCATATTGCACACGTGTTTGTACATAAGCGCCAGTGGTGTCGAGCCACTTTCCGGTGCTGGTTACATTGCCGCGTGCCGTCGTACCCGGATCAGCCCAACCTGTCACACTTCCGTAGGGGAGGATTGAAAGCTCGTCGTAAGCGGTCGTGCTTTGGGCTGCCAATGTCTCCGCACCATTCACCGGATTCACTGCATAGACTCGACTCGCCGTGGGTAAACTGCGCAGGTGTGCGCCGCTGAGTGCATCGGTGTAATTGGCCGTTGTGAGATAGTCAGTATGCGTGTGACGCAACCGACCGCCGGGTGTGCCGATGCCAAAATCATGTTCATACTGATCAGTCCGGTTGTTGTACTGGTCGTAGGAGAAAGTCTGCTGCGCAACCTGATTTGTATCGACCAAGGTGCTGATTACTTGAGTAAGACGGGGGTCATTTGCAGGCGCATCATCGGCTCCCCAACCCCACCAGTTCACCGGCGCGCGTTGCGCAAAAGTATTTACTACGCGACGCAATATTGTCCCGCCGTTGGTATTAAAGGTTTCGGTCTGGTTCTCTTTACCCTCTTTCCATGCTGAGTAGAGATGTTGATTTGTCGGATCGCTTTGGCGAAATAGCGAAGCCGCTCCGCTGCCATAGAAATAATGTTTTTCGCGGGCCAGTAGCGCTCCGCCTGGGCTTACATTGTCTACTGTAACGGTCGTCGTCCAGGGAGTGGGATCCTCGGAGTTGCTGTAGTTCGCGGAATAAGTCTGTTTGCTTTCCAGCGACACTCCATCCGAATAAACACGCCGTTCGATCACGCGCCGGTAAATTTGTAGGTAATCGTCGTTGTACAGGGAGTCGCCTGAGATCACCCCCGAACCAGGAGTGGTGTCATATTCAACGGCGCCGCCCGTCGGCAATTCGACGCGCGCGAGTTCGCCATAACTGTTGTAGTAAAGTTGAAAACGTCTGACGCCGTCGGGCAGCCAAACTGCCGACACAATGCCTCCCGGATTGTAGCTACCGGGAGGAAACGCGTTGAGTTCCGGAAATAACTGTTGGTAGGTTTGAATGGTGTAGGCGGCCGGATGGTTGGAATAGCTCGAAGCCTGACGCAGTACGCTGCTCAGGTTGGTTCTGGAAACCCGAATTATGCGGGGCGCTCCGCCGAAACCAGTAAAGGTGATCCGGTCGCATACGCCATACGGAGCCACATCGGCAAAATTGTAGGCTATGGTGACCTGGCGGTTGAGGGAGTCGGTAATGACGGTAGGTTGAAGAGTGGTGTCATAAGAGAACGTCAATCTGTTGCCATTACGATCGCGAAGCCATGTCACCGTTCCATTGTCTATGCGATAACGAGTGCCGTTACGCAACATTAGATAGCCGGACGGATAGAGCGTGCTTCCGCCGGACGTATTGCGATCGTAAATGACGGTATCGGAGATAAAAGTCATCGCCTCGCCTTCATGGGAAATGAAAACCGCGCCCCGCGAAGCGCCGGTGACGGAGGAACAAAGGTTGGGATAGCTGCCCAGTGGTTGTCCGCCCGTAAGTTGATCTATTAGTTGATGCTCTGAGCCGTCAGACTCAACAAAAGTGAGGCGCGTAATGGTGCGCCCAAAAGCATTCGTGTTACCGCCAGGGTAGCTGGAGCAATCCGTGAAGCCCGTTCCGCTCTGCCGTTCCTCGAGCTTTCCCGGACCATAACTCCCACTGGCCAGATTGCCGCTCCACCAACTCGCAGGGGGGACGGGCAAATAGTTGTCGTGGATGCCGGAAGGATTGGTGTGCCGTACACGCCACCCCTTCAAATTGAGGGATAGCTGCATGGTCATCTGAGCTTCGCCGCGTCCGGTTATCCCCAACAACGGCAAATGAAAATTGAGATTGCCGTTGTAGAGATTGACGTTGTCAAAGCCACTGAGCGCGTAGGACCCGGCAGGTGATCCCGGAGCAGTGCCCAAGGGCGTCTTCCCATCGGTAGCCGTCTGGGCGCTAATGCTGATCGCAATTACGAATAGCATCATGACTATGCCGAAGAGGCGACGGAAAACAAAGCGAAATATTGCGAGATAGTTCGAGTGAAGAGTGAGATTGTTTAGCATTGTGTCCTCCGCGCAAGTGATGCAGAAGCGGTGATTTCAAGAGATCGTTGACGTGAAGCTTGGATGACGGGTCACGTAAACGAGGAAGGGTGAGCTTGGATTAAAATCTGACTCGCACTAGCGTGTCAATAGTGTTTCAGGCTTTACTATGAGAATGGGAATTCCAGGTTATTTCATCAAACCGTCCCGCAGCTTTTGGTAAGTGGTGGAAAGATCTTCGGGGATGACGCGCGTGTTGCCGATCGTTGACATGAAGTTTGTATCGCCAGTCCAACGCGGCAAAATGTGAATGTGAATATGATCCACAATGCCGGCTCCGGCTGATTTGCCAAGGTTCATGCCTATATTGAAACCGGCCGGTTGATAAGCTTCGCGCAGCGCCGTTTGGCAGCGTTTGGTTAGATCCATTAATTCGTCCGTGGTTTCTTTCGAGGCAGCGTCCAGGTCGCCGACATGTTCATGAGGGACGATGAGCAAGTGGCCGCTGATGTAAGGGTAGATATTGAGGACGACAAAATTGCGGTTTCCCCGGTAGACCACAAAATTCCGTTCGTCATTCTGCGGATCGTCCCGAAGGCTGCAAAAGATGCAGTTGTTTGAGTTTGCAGAACTGTTGGAAGCGATGTACTCGTAGCGCCAGGGACTCCACAGCCTGTCCAATGTCGAATCTCCCGGTTCCGAATGGATTACAAGACAGGGGGTTGGCGCGAGTCGTCTGAAGCGACGGGCGCTGCAGGCTCTGCTGCTGTGGGCGACCGTGAGTGATCGTCGTTGATCAGCTCTTTGAGTTCTTTGCCGGGCTTAAAGTACGGGACGCGTTTGGCGGGAATACTAACCGGATCACCGGTCTTCGGGTTTCGGCCACGTCGCGCGCCTCGTTCTCTTACACGAAAACTGCCGAAGCCGCGAAGTTCAATTTTCTCACCTTGATTGAGCGTCTCGACAATGCTTTCAAAAACGATCTCGACCAATCGCTCGGCATCTTTTTTGGTAAGTTCCGCCGCTTCGGCAACGTCTTCCACGAGTTCCGCTTTTGTCATGCAACACCTCTCGGATGAGAATGATGGCTCCGTGCAAACTGACTAGTCAGGCTAAATAAAAACTTTACCAGGTTAAGAGCGGCGAGGTGTGTTCAACTTCGTACCCTATCAGAAAACAATTCCGTGCGGCAAGAAGCAGCCGTCAAAAATCAACCAACAATCCGGAAGTAAAAACTTGAAAGGTTCTTGTCTGGTGCGCCGGAAAAAACAACAGGAGACTATTCCACGACCGTATCTGAGTTGGTCGTAGTCTCATCAGCTTCTGCCGGCGGGGCTGTGCCAGGCTCAACCGCGGTCTGTGCCTGTGAATCAGACTCGCTGGCCGCCATCGCAGCACCAGCCTCTGACGCCGTTTCGTCCTCTGGCTCAGGTTCCTTTACGGGTGCTGGCGCAGTCTCAGGTTCTGGTTCGTCCTGACTCCGCGGCTCAGGTTCTGGCTCTCTCACGGCCTCCGGGCTGGGTTGATTAGCAACCTCGGGTTGAGACTTGGCTTCCGGCTCAACCTTAATCTCCGGTTCGGCAGCCCTCGCGAGACCTGCCAGTTCTCCCAAAGACGCCATGCCGCTGCCGACCTGTGATGAATAAACCTTGGTATCGACGATCGGTTCATTCTTACCGACGGCGCGAGCTGATAAACCGATTTTCTTGTTTTCAGAATCAATCCTGAGAATCTTGAATTCCATTTCCTGACCGAGTTGAACCACGTCTTCAGGTTTCTCAACTCGCTCGTCAGAAAGCTCCGAGATATGGCAGAGACCTTCGAGGCTGTCATCCAATTCCACAAAAGCTCCGAAGTTTGCCAGGCGGGCTATCTTTCCGCGCACAACGTCGCCGGGGTTGTGCTCGTTAACAAACCGATCCCATGCGTTGGGTTCTAAATCCTTTATTGAAAGCGACAGGCGCCTGTTGTCGGCATCGATGCTCGTAATTATAGCGTCGATCTCCTGACCCTTCTTCAGCACTTCGCTGGGGTGTTTGATTCTCCTGGACCACGAAATGTCAGACACGTGCACCAGACCGTCAACGCCGTCTTCAATCTCGATGAAGGCGCCGAAGTCAGTCAAATTTCTTACGCGACCATGGACTCGAGTACCAACCTGATAACGCTCATGCAGAGTTTGCCAGGGGTTATCCTGAATCTGTTTCATCCCGAGGCTAATGCGACGAGCCTTGGGATCGACGCTCAATACTTCCACTTCCACCTGGTCGCCCGGGTTCACCAGCTTACTCGGATGCTTCACTCGTTTCGACCAACTCATTTCCGATACGTGGACCAGGCCCTCCACTCCATTCTCGAGTTCTACAAAAGCGCCGTAATCAGCGACGCTGGCAATCTTGCCGGCAACGCGAGCGCCAACGGGAAAGCGTTCTTCTACACTCGACCAGGGGTCCGGTAACAATTGTTTGTAGCCAAGAGAAACGCGTTCGCGGTCTCGATCAAACTTCAACACCTTGACCTGAATGGTATCGCCGACGTGAAAAAGCTCATTGGGATTTTGCAGGCGACCCCAGGACATGTCAGTGACATGCAACAATCCATCAACGCCGCCGAGGTCCACAAAGGCGCCATAGTCAGTCAGGTTCTTGATCTGGCCTTCCACCACAATATCTTCTTCAATGTGCCCAAGTGTTTGTCCCTTGCGTCCGGCATTCTCTTCCTCGATTACTGCCTTGCGCGACAACACCACGTTCGAACGTTTACGATTGAGTTTGATTACTTTGGCTTCAATCTCCTGATTGCGAAGCGAATCAAGGTTTCGCACCGGCCGCACATCAACCTGCGACCCGGGCAGGAATGCGCCAATGCCATCGATGTCAACACGCAAGCCGCCTTTGATGCGCTCGATTACTCGACCCTTAATGTTGGTGCCATCGCGGTATGACTTCTCAAGGTCGTCCCAGGCTTTCATCCGAACCGCGTCAGCGCGCGACAATATTGGCAACCCGTCAGACGTTTCCATATTCTTGACGAGTACGTCCACTTCATCGCCGGCTTTGACCGCCAAAACACCGTTCTCAGTAAATTCGGCTGGGTTAACGATCCCTTCAGACTTGTACCCAAAATCGATCACCACGCCACGTTCGCTGATGCCCACAACGATCCCGCGAACAACTTCACCCTCCTGCAACGACGCCTGCTCCTGCTCAAATTGGTCGAGCAGTTGGCCGAAATCAACGTCGCCGCCGGCGCGTGGCTCGTCGTCGTCGTCAGTATCAGCGGCCATTGCCGGACTGGCAGTGCTCGCGGCTGCTGAGGTTGGGATTGGTTGCGAGCCTTCCTGGTTGTCGGAAGGAGCGTTGTCGTTAGTTGGTTGTTGGTTGGTTAACTTCGATTCTTCACTAGCCATGCAAACTCCTGTAACAGTCCCGGAAAATTCACCAACTAAGTTCGTATTCACTCATTCACTCATCGAGCCGGCGCCCATACCGATGAGCGAAGAACAGTGCTTAGACGGCACTTGCTTCGTTGACCTTAACGATAATGTCGGGATTGAAGCTTGCGAGGAATGCGAGCCGTTTAGATTTGGAAAAGGAGGTTTTATTGGTTTCGATTTCCGCCGCGCCCGTAGTCACCCGCTTGGTCCGACATATCACCAGTCGCTTACCGGGTAGGTTCGAAATGTACACGTCGGAATAAGGGCATGTCAAGGTGCTGAGTATTCGTCACCTGCGCGCCTAAGTCCTTTGCGCTAAAGTTTTGGCTGCCGTTTGACTACTGACTGACGGCTGACAGACTGCTCGCGCCGCGCGGCACCACATACACGCCTGCCGAATGCGAACCAACAAAGAGAGTGTTTTGATCGCGCGAATCAAAAGCCAGCGCCCAAATCCGTTGGCTTGGCAGCCGATTCTCCTTGGGATCAATTCGTGCCCACGTTTGGCCGGCGTTTACTGATCGATAGACGCCGCCGCCAATTTCTCCGGTTTGATAGGCATTACCCGCGAACACTTCATCTCCGTTGCGCGGATTGATGAGGATACTGGTGAAATCACCGAATGGTAGGTTACCGCCACGACGACTCCAGTTCACGCCACCGTCATGAGACATGTAGAACGACTGTTTAGTGCCGACGTAAATGTAGTTTGGTCTTTGGGAATCTCGAGCAATGGTGTTGACGGGAGCTTCGTTCGGCACACCAGCAACACGTTGCCAAGATTTGCCTCCATCCCGCGAACTCAAAAGACCGGACGCGGCAGTGCCCACTAAAATTCTTTCCGGGTTTTGCCCATCCGTTGAGATACAACTGGTCCGGGGATCGAGGTCAGCGCCATAAGCCAGCTTTTGCCAACCTTGGGTCGGATCGAGGCTGCGGTATAAGCCGGAGTTGGTCGCCGCGAGGATCAGGGGCTGCTGCGTGTCGATGTCGACTGTCTGGACCAGGGCATTAACGGCATCAGAAAGAATTACGGTCGCTTCTCCGGAGTCGGCTCTAGTCAGGCCCAGTGACTTGAGAGTAATGTCATCGATCTTCCCGGTAACCGGAAGTTGACGATCTGTTTGATATTTTCTCAGCGCGGCGGTGGTTTGTTTGCCTGCGCGCCCGTCCGGGACTCCAACGTTGTAACCCGCTGCATTTAATGCTTGCTGCACCTTGAGAGCAGTCTCGTCAGACTTTGGCTTTGCGGCTACAGCAGCCGGCGCCGCTGTGGAAACCTTCTTTTTGCCCGCTCGACCTTTTGCCGGGGCAGCTGCTTTAATCGCGGTCCATACGGGCGCCCACGAAGTACCTCGGTCAAGCGATTGATAAACGCCAAGGTTCGTACCCAGATAGATCACGTTAGCATCGCGAACGTCTTGCAGAATTGAATAAGTGATGAGACGCGGCGGCATGTTGCGCATAGACGGTCGCCACGTTTCGCCGTTATCCGTACTGACAAAAAGAAACCCGCCACCAGTAGTCGTGTTTATTGTTGCCGCATAAATTCGATTGGGGGTTTCACGATCAGACAATATTACGTTTGCAAACCTGCCACTGTATCCGCCGTTGGTAGGAATAAAGTTTTTACCGCCGTCATTGGAGACCATTACGCCGTAATTATTTGTGCCGATATAGATCAGCTGTGGCCGTGACGGATGAATCGCGATTGAATTGATCTCCAGCTGCCTGGAGGTGGTTACCATCCATGAACCATCCTCCCCGCCGCGATCTGAACGCCAAAATCCTTCCGTGGTGCCGGCAAACACCAGTCCTGCTACCGATGGGTGTTGAACAATGGCGCGCGTTCTGCGCGACTGCGAGGGAATTCCCTGCACTTTTTTCCAAAGGTCGCCGCCATTCTTACTTTCATAAATTCCGCTGCAGGCAGACGCGATAATGTGGTTGGGATCGCGCGGGTCGATATCGATGGCAAAAATGTCGGAATCGTCAATGATTCCGTTCTTGATACTCCTCCAACTCTGGCCGCCGTCGGTAGATTTATACGGCAGATACCACGTGCCCGCGTATATCGTACTGGCAGTCCTCGGGTCGATGGCGAGCGACTCAACGTGAACCAGACCCGGCGTATTGTAAGTCGGCAGCTGGGTCCAGGTGTCGCCGGAGTTTTCGGAACGGAAGATACCGTTAAAGGTGCCGGCGATCAGCACGTTGGGATTGGCGTCGGCTTGAGTTAGCGAATGCAAAGCTTCATTCTTTAACTCCGGACTCTCGCGCCACTTTCGTCCGCCGTCAGTTGACTTGAAAAACCCGCCCGCCTCCTTATGACGATGCGCGGCAACGTACAGCGTTTTTGAATCCCGCGGGTCGACGATGATGTGATCCACAAAAAGTTTTGGCTTGTTGAAGTTGTAAAGCAGGTCCCAGCTTTTGCCGGCATCAACCGAGGTATAAATCTGCGCGTCCAGTGTGCCGAGGTAGAACCGGTCAGCGTTATTCGGATCAACAACGAGACTGCGCACGTCGCCTCCGGGAGGGCCATTGGCGCGCCAATCGTCGGAGTACTTGCCGGGATCGGCAACACTCTCGCCGGTCGCGTCGTCAAAAGATCCTTGAGCGATAAAACGCAGCGGAAGGATAAGTAAGCAGGCAGCGATTACAATGAGCTTTGGTAAAGTATTTTTCATATTTCTCAAAAAAACTTCCGGGTCAAATGACCGTAAAGATCCCAAACATTTCAATTTTAATATAATTTCACTCTTTTGTATGCCGTAAGTTTTAGCACGCCGCCATACACCCCGAAACTGAACAACGAAGAAGCGAAGCGGGCGATGCCTCTTGATGGAGAGCATCGCCCGCATTATACGGTCGCGTCAGCTGAATATGACGCGAGCGCTGTTTAGTTTAGTTGCCCGCGCAACGTTATCTGCGTCCACGTCGTAAACGTCGTGGCCTCGGTCGCACCTTACAAGCAGGACAAGGTGAAACCGTTGCTGTATTTGTCGCGGTAGGTGCGCCTGCGCCTGTCGGACAAATCCAAAGCTCGACCGTTAAGGTCTCACGGCAACCGCCGTCAATTACGGTTATGCGACCGCGGTCAATGCCACGGTTGTTAACCAGGTAATCGACTGCACGTGTCGAGCGAGCTGCGCCTTCAGTGTCGCACGAGCCGAACACCACGTAATACGCTTGCGAGCCCGGATCCTGCTGCAGCTGGATCGCCAAGTTATCGAGACGCGCCTTCTCATCGTTGAATCTAAGGTCCGCGTACTCGTCAAACTTGCGACACGCTTGCGGCGGAGTTTCGACACCTGTGGTGCACGAAGCTGTCCTTGAGCATGAAGGATCCAACCCTCCAAGCTCGACAGTCGCCGTCACACTCTGACCGCCGATCCCGGCAGTGTCCACAGTAATTGAAGACGTGCCCTGGCCGCTGCTGATAGTACCGGCCGAGACTGTCCAGTTGTAGGTTACGCTGGCGTCACCGGAAACCGATGCCGTAAACGTAATGGGGTCACCCTGCGGGACGTTTGCGGGACAACTGACTGAAAGAGTCGGACAAACAGTCGGTGCCTTGCAGTTGGTGCACTCAGCTATCGTTACCGAAGTAGTGCCGGTCGCCGTTCCACCATTACCATCAGCGACAGTAACGTTTGCGGTGTAAGTGCCGGGCTGAAGTCCTGAAAGATCCCACGAGACCGCTCGGCCGTCGCCAGTTAGCTTGCCTCCAGTAACCGTCCAGGTGTAGAGCAGCGTGTCGTTATCTGCATCGGTGTAGCCGGCAGTCAAGTCTACCGATCTGCTGGCGCTGGGAGTACAAGTGTCAGAACTCGTCCCTTCCGGACAAGGTAAACTAATTGTTGCACTGGAAGACGAAACGGAACCCACAGGAATCGCGTTCACATGCGGCGGAACTCTTGGGTTGCGGTGACCGGCCCAGAGTTGGAATATGAAGCCATTCGGATCATCCGAGCCTCTGAATCCATTCGGGAACGTATCGTTAAAGTGTCCCTGGTCCTGTTGGTTCATGTGGCGTCGATAAGCCGCCCCAAGCCCCCACCAGCGCGCCGGAAAGATCCTCACACCAGCAAGCGCATCCACCGGGTTGTTATTAAACGCATTCGGCGTGCGGCCGGCCACATACATCGTCGAACGTGCTTCCGCTATTAACTGGAAGTGCTTGTTGACCGGAAAATCAAATCCCAGTCCCGCCAAAAACTCATCCGGACGATCCAACAGCACCGCATCTCCCATCGCCTCGCTCTTCGGGTTGCTGTTGAGTATGTAGCCCAGGTTCGCCGACACGTTCACATGCTGGCTCAGCCGCCCCGAGATGGCTCCAATTAAGCCAAAA
>DASZDU010000363.1:0-7209 GCA_035941655.1 Pyrinomonadaceae bacterium
CGCGCAAGCGACACGAGGGATTCGTGGATCGACCCGCCAGTTAGTTGTCAGCGCGTTCTCGGGGGCTCGCGCGGCTCTAAGAGGTCTGGTTAGAAGATCGAAACGGTTGCTGAGTATTCCCGCCACCACAAACCGAAACGACATTTTGAGGTTCGTTCGGGTTTGCTGCTGAAACGACCGAAATCCCTGGCGGTAACGACCCACCGCCAGGGACTTTTGTTTGCCGCTTCATTTAATGCCTACCACCATGGAATCGGGGCCAACCAAATGCTCGACTCTTGTTTCGCGAAAACCCGCCGCGCGCATCCATTCGCGGCAATCTTTGCCGGTGTAGTCAAAGCCGCCGGGCGTCTCAATCAGCATGTTCAAGCTCATCAGGAGACCAAAAGCATTATGTCGGCGTTCGTCGTCAATCAGCGCCTCAAAGACAATCAACGCGCCGCCTTCCGGTAGCGCTTGATAGGCCTTGTCAAGCAGCATACGTTTCTCATCAAGGTTCCAGTCATGGAGGATGTGGCCCATCGTGATCACGTCGGCTGACGGCAGCGGGTCGTTGAAAAAATTTCCGACTTGAAATGTCAGCCGGTCCTGCAGCCCATTCGCTGCCACATACTCGTTGAAGATGGGACCAACTACGTCCAGATCAAAATTGACGCCGGTAAGGTGTGGATTGGCGGAACAAACCTGGACCAGTAATCCGCCCTGCGCGCCGCCAACATCGACAACGGTTTGGTATTCCTTCCAGGGAAACTTTTGCGCAATGGCCTGCGACGCGCCCATGCTCAATCCGGTCATGGCGCCTAAAAAGAGTCGCAACCTATCGGGATCCCCGTAAATACTTTCAAACAACCCGGCGCCGCCGCTCTTCATTTCATTTTGAGGTAGCCCAGTGCGCAGGCCTTCAGTTAACGAGCCCCAGAACGGATACAGTCGCTCGTTGGCCATCTCGAGCATACCCCCCAGGTACGTGGGCTTGTTTCGATCCAGAAACACATCCGTCGCCGGCGTATTGCGATAGAGATCGTTTTCACGTTCGAGCATACCGAGCGCCACCAACGCGTCGAAGAAGTCTCTGGCACTGCGTGAATGCAGTTTCAGACGCGCGGTTAGGTCGTCGGTACTCAGGGGCGACTTTGCGAGTTCCGTAAAGACCCCGAGCTCAATTGCGCTCAAGAGTGTTTTCGAACCCCAGAAGCCCAGGCCAAGTTGCATAATGCTTTCAGGCGTAACAGTGGGGCTATCAGGAGTCATCGAGGTTTTTGTCGACATGTGATCTAAATCTCCCTTGCACGATTATGTATTTTAGAAAATTTGTTGTCTGTTGAAGCGCGGGAGCCCATGGAAATTTTCGTGCGGCTTTACCGCTTACTGTTTACTGTTTACTGTTTACTGTTTGCTGTTAACTTCTATTCACGATTTACCATTTACGATTTACCGGCTTTTCGCATCCTTAATCAGCACCACATCGAGCGTGGAGTGGCCGCGTGAAAGGGCAATGCGTTTGCCGTCCGGCGATATGGCTAATTCCCGTATTGTCTCCGTGGTGAAGTCTGTAAGCTGCGACGGCTGGCCGCCATCCAGAGGCCGGCCCCAGAGATTCGAAACGCCGCTCCGGCTGACACTGTAAATAATCGCGCGTCCGTCAGGAGACCACGCCCATGCGCCAACTCCTCTACGCTGCGGAGGATCGATTATGCGGGAGGGTGCTCCTCCGGCAATGGGAATGACTGCTAACTTCCAGGGCGAGCTCGGCTCAACCAGGTAATCGCAAGCCAGCGAAATTCCATCTGGCGAAAACAAAGCTCGTCCCGAAGGCTTGTCCGTTAGTTGCACTGCCTCGCCACCATCGACCCCTACTTTCCATAAATGCGACAAGCCCTTACGGAACGAAACAAACGCGATCCATTGACCGTCAGGTGCGCAGCTGGCATTAAAGTCGGCGAATTCTCCCGAGGTGATCTGTTTAGGATTGCTACCGTCGGTGTTGATACGCCAAATATGAGGGATGCCACTTCGGATCGAAGTGAAAAAAATGAATTTGCCGTCGGGTGAAACAGCGGGTGTGGTTTTGGGGTAACCATCAGACGTAAGCTGCTTGTTGTCAGAGCCGTCCGCATTCATGATCCACAACTCTGACTTATCCGCGGCCTGGGTGAGATAAACAATCTTGCCGTCGGGTGTCCACGTCAGTCCCCCCGCTCCATCAACCTTACCATTTGTAATCTGTTTGGCCTGGCTTACCGGTTCGTTAAAACCGATGGTCCAGATCTGCATCGATGGATCTGACTGCGCAGTGACAATGGTGTTGTTATCGGCAGCCAAACCAAGACTGACACGACCATAGCTATTCAAGTCGTTCGTAACCCGACGCGCCACTCCCTCCGGATACGAGATGAACCAAAGCTGTGTGCCCCCCATCATCTGAAGCTCAGGTTGCGCGGTCGCGATGAGACCACTGCCATCGCTCATCCAGACAACTCTATGAACTTCTCCCACCCATTTTTGTGTCGTTAACGCTTTGATAACTCCGGAGTCGGGCTCGACGCCGATGACAGTCATATGCGAACCGCCCGTGTCAGTGCCGGCTGCGCACGCGATGGTATTACCATCGGGCGACCACGATGGGCCCGAACCGCTGAACCAGTCGCTTCCCCTGCGCATGACGAGTTTGCGTTCACCACTGCCGTCGGCATTGGCCACCATGAGCACGTCACCCTGGCCTTGAACGGTGCGAACGAATGCGAACCTCTGGCCATCCGGAGAAAATGAGACTGTACTGGCCACGTCTGAGAGAATCTTGCGCGGCGTGCCGCCGAGGATTGGCACCTGGTAAATCGCTCCCTTCGGATCGCTGTCGTCGATCCAGCGGTAGAAGACAAATTGACCGTCGCGTGAAATGGTCGTGCCGCCGTTGTTGCCTTCTGTCGGCGGAACTATCTGCACATTGCTGTTCGTCAGGATTTGCCGAACCCAAAGACTGACTTTGCCGGCCTCGATCAGTGAGAAAACAACGTAATTGCCATCGGGCGAGATTGAGGTACTGCCGTCCATCATGGCGCTGCCAACACGACCGCCGTTAGTCAACCTGGTGAATTCAATGGAACGAAACGGCTCGACCTTGGTTTTGCCTGTGAACTTGTACCAACCCACTGCGACTGCTGTCCCAACCAGCAGCAATAGCGCCAGGGCAATGCCCGCAGCTTTTCGATGTTGTTTGATTCCGCTAACCAGATACTCAGCGCTTGATTGTGTCGAAAGGGTAGCCGGCTGGGTGTGGTTGATTCCCGCCGCTGTGTTAGCGCCGGTTTGAGGACCAGTGCTGAGTGAGGCAGCGCTCGCGGAGGGCGGGACGGTGGTATCAATGCCGGCAGCCTCAGCCATCTCGTGTCTTACTTCTCTTAACTCGATCGCTACATCTTTAATGCTTTGATACCGGTCCTCCGGATCCTTCGCCAAACAGCGACGCACAATCCGCTGCAGCTCGGCAGGCGCGGAAGGATTCAAGTCTTTGATTGCCGGCGCCGGCTCATAGACGACCATGTGCATCGACTTGAGCGCCGACTCGCCTTCAAAAGGTTTATGTCCGGTTATGGCTTCAAAC
Organism: Pyrinomonadaceae bacterium; assembly: GCA_035941655.1. Lineage (GTDB taxonomy): Bacteria > Acidobacteriota > Blastocatellia > Pyrinomonadales > Pyrinomonadaceae > PSRF01. The sequence continues at coordinate 3,602 of DASZDU010000363.1, forward strand.
AGGATGCAGCCGAAGGAAAAGATGTCGGAGCGATGGTCTATCTCGCTGATCTTCCCCTGGGCCTGTTCGGGCGACATGTAACCGACGGTGCCGAGCACCGTGCCGGGCGTTGAATGCTGTTGCGGCATCACCGCCGTGGCCACTTCGCTTGAGCCAGCGTCTCCCGTGTTTGCGGGGAGTACGGGCTCAATCAATTTTGCCAATCCGAAATCAAGAATCTTCGGATGGCCGTCAGCCGTGATCATGACGTTGTCCGGTTTCAGATCGCGATGGACGACACCAGCCGCATGCGCCTTTGCGAGTCCCTCGGCTACCTGCTGCAAATAACGCAGCAGCTTTTTCAGGTCGCTGTGTTCACGATGGATTTTTTCCCGGAGGGTGCTGCCGTCGACAAACTCCATGGCGATGAAATGAAGATGTTCATCGGGAGTCTGCGCAGGTGGTTGGCCCGGCGTCACTGAAGGTATGGCCGCGCCTTCACCAGTCTCGTAGATGTGCGCGATGTTTGGATGGTTCAACGAGGCGGCTGCCATCGCTTCCTGTAGGAAACGGCGCATGCGATCGCGATGCGAGGCAACTTCCGAGGGCAAAATCTTCAGCGCCACCCTGCGGTGCAGACGCGTGTCTTCGGCTAAATAGACTTCACCCATCCCACCCGCGCCAAGCTGCGAGATGATTTCATAGCGATCGAGTCTGGTTCCGGCTGCAAGCGGCATCATCTTCCGTTATAAAACCAATCGCTTATTTTTTACCGTTTGCTGACGGCTGATCACTGGCCACTTGCCACTGACTTATTCATGCTTCACCGGCCCCATCGTTTCATCGAGCCAGCTATTTAAGGTCGTCGCGAGCACTTCCCAGTTGGGAATATGACCGCCGTCGTAGAGTATTAATCGCTTTGGCTCGCGTAATAATTTGAAAAGCGGCTCGCCCTGCGTTTTCAAGGGAGTGTCTTCGTCATAGCGTCCGTGCACCATGACCTTTGGCCCGCGAATGTGTGGGGCAAAGTTTATCGGATTGGCTTCCGGAATTGTTTGCAAATCATCTTTCACTACACCCGCACCTATTAAAATCACTGCCCGATAACGCGTCTCAACGGCTGCCAGTATCAGTCCGATTCTCGCGCCGGCGCTGGGGCCAAAAAACACAATCCTCGTTTGGTCGATTTCGTTCCTCGTTTGCAGGTAATCCAGTCCTCGTCGTATGTCGGTAGTCCAATTAACACTTCTTTCGCGAAACTCAATCGTGTTTGGATCCGGCCTCATATAGCCTGGCGGCCTGAGACGCTCGATATAGCCTTTTATGACAACTCCAAACGCCGCTCTGCCCGACTTGATAAGGGGGGCCAGGCGATCCTCCATCGCGGCCGGCAATGGGCGCAATCCAAACGCCACGTCACCGCCGGGAATGAAGTGGATCACTTGCAAAGGTCGGGGATAATTCTTCGGCAGGTAAAGATAAGCTATCGCGCGATCGCCATCCGCGCCGTTAAAGGTGATCTTCTCGCGACGCCACTCGGCAGTGTCCTGAACCTCCACGATCTGTGGATCGAGCGCCGTTTTGTCATATTGATATTGGCTGGCCCAATTACTGAAATCCGCATCACTGGAAGCAGTGTAAACGGGCACCTCATCTTTAACCTCGATGTGCATCGCGCCCTGATCACCGCTGGCACCGGAGGAGTTGAGCACGCAACGAAAGCCGACCTTGTCGGAGCTGTAGAACCCCGGATAAGCTCCGTACTCGGCAAACGTGTAGGAGGGCAAACCCCACGAACCGCCGGTGGTCGCGAAGCCATCCGACAATTCATTAAGACACCATTCAGAAACGTTGCCGGCCATGTTGTAACTGCCATAGGGACTCATCCCAAATTCTGAGCTGTTTACCGGCATAGTGCCGTTGATGTTGAAATTGGCGCGATGCTCCCACGTCTCCCCCGGATAGAACAGGCCCCAGGGCATGGAACTCGCCATGGTGGAGACGTTCCCATCGCGCGCGGCCTTTTCCCACTGGAAGATAGTCGGCAGTTGTTTACCGCGAAAGGCTGCATAAGCCGCGGCCTCATACCAGCTGATGTTGGCAACCGGATAATCAGCTTTGCCTTCTGGAAAATTCTGATTCGACCAGTCGCGCGGGCCGGGCAAGCCGGTGCGATCCTTAAACTCTTTCAAGGCCTCATCCCAGGCGAGTGGCTTACCGTCTTTTGCAAAGGGGTGTTGCCAGTATTGCTTCTTCAAATAGCCGCCGGCGTTAATGAATTCTTTGTATTCCCGGTTGCTAACTTCGTATTTGTCGATGAAGTAGTCGTTGAGCGGCACTCGCGCCTCGGTGGGCCGGGCCCAGGCGACAAGACGGTAATCTCCGCCGGGCACAAACACCATACTTTCGGGCACCTTGTCGGCCGGCAGCAACTTCTCCTGGATGTTTATTGAACCAGGCAGAACAACCAGCGTTCCCGAGTGTGCTATGGCTCCCGAGATCGAACGCTCGGTTTTCGCGTAGCCACTTTTTTCAACGTAGAGAATGTATTGACCACGCGCGATGCGCAGGTCGGTAAGCGGTGTGGTCCCTGCCAGCGTCCGGGGAATGTCGCCTGACGCCTCAGGTACGTAACGTTTAAGGTAAACTTCTGCTCCTGCCGGATCAGTCTTCACCGAAATGGTTTGCGAGATCGTCGGCATCAGTCGCGCGATTGTCGGATCATCCGGTAAATATTTTTGCGCGGCAAGCGCCAGACTATACGCCTCGTAATACTTTTGCTCCTGCGCCAGCTGTTCGACGTGCGGCAGTTGCGCACGCGCCCACTTTACGTTAGCCCGGTTCCAGAAAAACCATCCCGTGATGCCGGCGATAATCAACGCGCCCAGTACTAACAGGCCCGTGCGGCTGGTCGCTGTTTTTCCCAGCGCCGCGGTAATTCCGGTGGCTGATTTTTCCGCGGTCGTTTTTTCAACTTCAATAACTGTCGCGGGCGTTCGATGTTCATCGGTTTCGGGCCCGGCTGGATAGCTGCCGCCGGAGATAGTCTCTCCATCCTGTGAGCGCGGTGGCACTGAACGCTCAAGCCGGTGTTGAAATTCGAGCTCGTCGCGCAAGTGTCGCAGGTCAATCAAAAGGTCTTTAGCTGTTTGATAGCGCTCGTCAGGATTTTTGTGCAACGCTTTGCTGACAATGCGTTCGAGCTCGGCGGGAGTCTCATTTGAAAAGCGAGCGAGCGGCGCCGGTTCGAGTGTGAGAATGTTTGAAGCAGTGGCCGCGGAGCTGTTGCTGACGAATGGCTGTTGACCACTAATCATCTCGTAAAGCACCACGCCGAAACTGAAGATGTCGCTGCGTCCATCGAGCGCTTCGGCCCGCACCTGCTCCGGCGACATGTAAGGCACGGTGCCGATGAGTGCGCCGGGAGTGCTCAAGAGAGCTTCTGTCTCCGCTTCGCTCTGCACGGGCTCCATTTGTTTGATAAGTTTCGCCAAACCGAAATCCATCACCTTCACCGCGCCGCGCGTAGTCACCATGATGTTAGACGGCTTGATGTCCCGGTGAATCGTTCCCCCGGCATGCGCCTCAGCCAGGGCATCCGCGACCTGGATGGCAATGGCAAGCGACTC
>DASZDU010000364.1:0-2026 GCA_035941655.1 Pyrinomonadaceae bacterium
AACGAAAAGCGCAAAGGCAGACGGGGGCTGGCGGCGAACTGGCGGTTCACCCATTCCCACTCCTTTTCGCCATCGGGCTTCCACTTAAAATCACCCGACTGGGAAAGCACGTTGCCGAAAACCTCCGAGTGCTTAAGCCCTGTGCAAGCCGCCTGCAATCCGCCCAAGCTCGTGCCGCCGATGATCGTCTGCTCAGGACGGTCGGTCGCGTGGTAGTTAGCGCGTGCCCAGGGAACAATTTCCCGGGCCAGGAAGTCCGCGTATTCTGAATTGCATGACAACTCGCGGAAGCGATTAGGGTTCTCTACCATCACGGCGACCAGCGGAGGGATCAAACCCGCGGCGATCAGGTTATCGAGAGTAGTTGCTACCCGCGCCGTATTCACATTGAGGCCACCATCCGAGAGTACCAGCAAACCGTAACGCTTCTTACCCGCAGCGTAGCCGTGCGGAGTGTAAATCCAAATTGGACGTTCGTTGCCGAGGAGTTTGCTCGTGAATTTGTCGCGCTGCACACGCCCTGCGGGAACCGTGGCTCGAGCGACATTCCAGATTTGCGGCTCGGCGGAGGGAAGTTCCACCGCCGAAAAGAAAGTCACTTCATAAGGGTTGAACTCGTTCCAACGCTCGACGTACTGGTGCGGATTGAGCGGGTCGTTCCGGACTACGCCCGCAAACCGCGAGACGCCTCGCCACTCTTTCGGGTCGGGGAGATTCGTCGCGAATTGATAGACGAAGCGCGCGCCCTTCTGAAGCCGGAATGTTTTGTACCACAAGTCAGTGTCGAGCAGTCGCGCCATCGACTTACTGACGTCCCCTATGCGAAAGACGAAAACATTTCTCGTCTCTTCTTTCGCTCGCCAAAGCATCGTTACGAGCATGTCGCGGTCGCTCCCCGCCACGGGTTCAATTATCGGCGCGCCGCGTTCGTTGATTTCTTTCCAAAAATTATCAAGCGCATCTCGATCACCGGATTTGAGTCGATCCTGAAGAGCCGCTAGACGAGGACTTAAGGGCCGTTCGTCAACTGTTCGCGCGACTTTGAGGATGAAGTCAGTACCGCTCCCCGTACTGACTCCATGAGAGCCAGCTGAAACTGAGGCGTAAACTAAACTCGCACTCAATACCAGGATCGTAGACACACCTGCTTTACTCACTAAAGCGAACCTCCTAGATAATCTAGGGCCAGTATAACACACGGACTACCCAGACTGTCTAGGAGGTCCCTGGAATGGACTTCGACCTAAGGTTCGTGAAGTACACCGCGGTTAGAGAACAATCTGTTGGTTCGGGGTTCGAATCCCTGCGGGGGCACTAATAGAATCACTGAGTTCCAGGTGGCCGCGGCTTCAGACGAATTTGAAAGACCTTTGGCCAGAGTTTGCCGGTCACAAACAGCCTGCGGCCCGCAGCGTCGTAGGCAATCCCATTCAAGGCCGGATGCAGAGGCTCTGAGGATCGCTGCGGGATGAGCGGTTTCAGTCCTGACAGATCGATCCAACCAGTGACTTGGCCAGAATCCGGTTGAATAATTGCGATTCGATCTTGCCGCTGAACGTTCGCGTAGATCTTGCCGTCGACGAACTCCAGCTCATTCAGATATGCGACAGGCTCGTTTCCGTCGAAAACTTCGAGGCGGCCCAGCTCCGCGAAAGTTTCAGGATCCAGAAATCGCAGTTTCGCGGAGCCGTCGCTCATGATGAGCCGGTTTTCGTCATGAGTGAGGCCCCATCCGTCACCTGGATACTCGAAAGTCGACCGGGGTTCGAAGGACGCAATGTCGTACATCACGCCGATGTTGTTTCCAAAGTGTCGTTTGAGGTCCTCGAAGAATTTACGCAGGTGCCAAGGGGGCGCATTCCCCCGCCTTCTAGGAGTCAACTGGAGCAGATTGCCGCGCCACTCGGTCAAGCCTTCGGCGAAGTCGGCGGGATCCACTGCGCGCTGTTGAATGATCTCACCGGTCTCCAGCCGAACCTTTCGCAGTGTCGATCGTCCGGTGATGCCGGTGCTTTCATAAAGGAAT
>DASZDU010000365.1:0-4506 GCA_035941655.1 Pyrinomonadaceae bacterium
ATCTCGCCCCGCTGGGGCGAAGCAACAATTACAGTTTAGTTTTCCGGAGCACGTGCCGCCCCGAAAGCACTCATCGAGGCCGGCAAGGTTCTGATTTCATCTCGTGTTATGCTCGGCCTGCCACTGATGAAGGTTTTTGCACTAGCAAGGACTGATTATGAAAATGAAGATCATCCGCGCGATGTTAACGGTGGCGGCCGTCGCGATCGCCTTGATGACAACGAGCTCAGAGCTGACCCTTGCAGGCGGGAATCCGACCGCGGCGAGTGAGCTTGCCGGCACGTCCTGGAAACTGGTTAAGCTCCAGGGAGGCGACGAACAGACGTCGGTGCCGGACGACGGATCAAAGTACACCATCACGTTTGGCAGGAACGGCCGCGTAACAGCACGAGTAGATTGCAACCGTGGCAGCAGCACCTGGAGATCGACCCGCCCGAACGAACTGCAATTTGGGTCGTGGTCGATGACACGTGCCAAGTGTTCTCCTGGTTCACTTCACGATCGGATTGTTACAGAGGGCGCGAGTGTACGCTCTTATTCCATCAAGAACGGACATCTATTCTTATCGGGAATGTCGGCCGGCGGTTACTACGAATTGGAGCCGCTTACTACACAGAGACGTCCCTGAGTCCGCGAAGCGGGTGAGAATAGCCCAGCGCTTCAGCGCTGGGTAACAGCGCAACCAATCTCTACGAGCCCGTGAAACGGGCGACTGATTCAGTCGTCCGCTTCACGGACTTCAGCTTCACTTCACTTTCAATCCCACCGATGAATCGGTCGGCTACTTTCAGTCGTCGGCTGCGCCGACTAAGTTTAATGGCTTCTTCTCACCCCCTGTCCCCTAATCTCTGGGCTTACGCCCCAGCGAAGCTGAAGAATCCGCGAATTCTCTGATAAACCTTGCGAAAGAATCGTATTACTCGAGGTAGGAGCCAAAAAGAAACGATCAAGCCCACGGCTATTATTAAGAAAACAACTACCGGCAAGAAGACTGCCGCAGCCACCGTAACCACAGCCAGAACATCTTCGGCCAGGCTAACAACAATATTTGAAACGGGCTCGGGGCTCGTATTGATCAATGCCCTGGTCGCCGCCTTGGTTCCATGCGAGCTCAACGCCAGCCCGCCACCCAGCAATAACGCAATCACCTGCACACTTCTATCAAAATCACCGAAAGCGGTCGCCGCCAAAACCGCTCCGGCAGGAATGCGGATGAAGGTATGAATGATGTCCCAAACGCTATCGACCAGTTGAATCTTGTCGGCGATGAATTCGATAACGAAGAGGAACAACGCCACCCCAATCACCCACCAGTTAGTCACGACGTCAAGCTCGCCGGGTAGTTTCAAATGGGCGAACCGGCCCAGCAGGCCCAGCGTGGCGACGGTCGCATATAGGTTAATGCCCGATACCCACGAGGCGCCCATGCTGACAGCGAGTGTGGAAATGAAGTTCATCGCGCCGGATTATACGACAACGGTGTTGGCGAGGTTCGCCTGCTCACTGCTCAAGGCTTCCACTTCATAACATAATCAGAATAATCTGTGGCCTCGGTGCTTTTCAGAGGCTGACGCGTTATGGAATTCAAGCAAATCTTCGAACACCGGAATCGAGGTCTGCTACTCGACGTAACGGTGTTTATATTTCAGTTGATCTTAATAAGATTCCTAACCACGCTCTCACTTGGTTTTGTCAGTCAGGCTGAAGAAAATGCATTGTCGAAAGCCGTGATTGGTCTATTTTTGGCCGGACTCTTTGTTCTACAACCACTGGGACCAATTTTAAAGCGCTGGTCATTTCACCAGCACTTCAAATCATTTGAGTACAATGAAAGCGGCCTCACCAGTTTTCTGCTTTCCGTTTACAAATTCTTCTACATCGCTGCCATGGGGATCATGATCTACCTGGCTTACTTATATTTCTCGGAAGCGTTTCCCCAATTTAGTTCGCTTCATTCGGAGAAGATTGAAAAACTCGTGGTGGCAGTAGCCATCGTTCTAACTCTCTTCAGCGGGTTTTTGATCTTTAGATATTTTCGTAGACCAAAAAAACCGCCGCGCTGGAAATTCCTCATGACGGCGCAGGCGGAAGCGCTGGGCGATGTCTGTATGTTTCTAAACGTTATTTGTTTTCAGCTGCTGTTTAGTGTTTACGTTTCATCCCCACACTTCTGGAATGTCTTACACAAAATCACCCGACAGGCGTCAGGCAATTTTTTCGACGGCCTTTCCGGCAGATTTTATATCGCTGGTATCGCCGCTTTGCTCGCCTATTTTCCACCGCGCATCTTCTACCTCGTAACAGATCAGCGACGCAAAATAACCTGGCTGCTGATGCTCCTGGCGAACCTGCCTCTCATCCTCGCAATCGTTTTCTATACACCTTCGCCACAACTGTGGCGGTCACCCCGGGCCTTGCGCGAACCTGCGTTTACCGTCACCGCCGCGGAACTTCGTAGCGAATACGAAGCGAATTATCAGGCGGGGATGAGGAAGTTTCTGGGACAATATGTCAACGTCACGGGACGTGTGCAAACGCGATTCTTCCCGAGCAGTCTGGAGCTCGACGATGAAATCGGACTGGATGGTAAAGACGGGTACCCTTTAGTCTACTGTTCATTCGATGAAGACCAGGTCGAGACAGCAGAAGCTCTTGAGATAGGGCAGATGGTGACATTCCAATGTGTCGGCTCCGACAACTGGTCCCACGGGCCCGCTCTAAAGCATTGCGTTCTCATACGCTGAGGTTTGACTCCTGACTTCTGAGTTCTGAGTTCTGAGTTCTGCCCTTTGTCCCTTACAGTTTCAATATTGAACTGAAAGCCGGCAACTATGGATAAGATGAGCAAGCCAACACAAAATCAGAACCGGGAGCGGTAGCGACCGGTCAGGGAGTCAGCTGTGAAATTGATCGCGCCCATGCGAGAGTCCTTGAGAAGTTGAGTCTCTGGCCGGTCGCTATCGCTCTCGGTTCTGATTTTGTGTTGGCTTGCCTACTTGATCCATGGCAGCAGCCTCTTAGTTCAACATTGAAATGCATCAGTACTTGGCATTGGAAAGACTGGACATACTGGGACAGCGCCTCTAATGTTTGGCGCTACATGATGCTTCCGTTCATCATATTACTCGCCGGTCTGGCCATGGCGGTCGTCTTCCCTTCAGCCATGAACACTCAAGGGAGCAACCTCCTCGTGCCGCAGTTTCGAGCAGCTCTTAGCCCTCCGAAGTTTCCGCGCTTTGATCGCGTGCTCCTGCTTGAGACGACCTCCGAGACTTCTGCCAACGTCGGTATCGGTGATCTGAATGGAGATGGCCATCTCGACATTTTGCTTGTTAAGGGACGGCATTGGCCGCTGCAGAGCCGCGTGCTCCTCGGCGACGGCCGGGGCCGCTTTCCCACGGCCTACAATCTCGGCGACTTGCCCTATCGGTCGTACTCTGGCCGCCTGGTCGACATTGATGCGGATGGCGACCTGGATGTCGTACTGAGTAATGACGCACCAGACCCGAAGGTCGTCTACATGAACGATGGGAAGGGCCACTTCCATGTTGGTTCAACCTACGGTCGGCCTGAGTGGGAGACTCGCAATGCCAGCGTGGCCGATCTAAACGGCGACGGCCGGCCAGATATCATCGTTGCCAATCGAACCGACAAGAATCCGGCCAACTACATTTGTCTCAACCAGGGGAAGGGCCATTTCGATTCCAACTGCGTTGCATTCTCCCACGAATCCGCGACCACCATTACGCCGGCTGATTTCAATCACGACCGGCTAATCGACTTCGCCGTTCCAAACCGCGACGGCGGCCAGAGCTATGTGTATGTCGGCGGCGCCGGAGCTTCGTATTCAAATCTCAGACGGGTCCCGTTCGGCCCTGCGGACGCAACGATTCGCATGGCCGAGGCAGCAGATCTAAATGGTGACGGTTTATTGGATATCGTCGCCATCGACGAAAGGCGGGGCGTGGCGATTTATTACGGCCAGAAGGACCGCACATTCTCAGCAGGCACAGCGCTCGATGGCGGCGGCGCGAGACCCTACGCACTCGCGCTGAGAGATCTTAATGGTGACGGGAGGATTGATATCGTTGTTGGTAATGTCGAAGCCCCATCAACGATCTACTTCAACGATTCCAACGGCTCGCGTAGCGATTTAATTGGCGGCCACTTCACACCAGTTCACTTTGGCGACAACAAAGGCACGGTCTACGGCTTCGCGATCGCAGATCTTGACAGTGATGGTCTTCCAGACATCGCCGTCGCTCGGTCAGATGCCCCTAATGCAATTTATTTTGCGAGTACTGGGCCGGCTGGTACGCCGTAAAAGAATGCGGGCAGCAGAACGAATGGCCGCTGGAGGGGAATAAATTTGGAGTGCGCTGACCTGTCAGCGCTGTGGTCTTCGGCGGCTTGACGCCGAATCCCTAGCTAGACTCAAACGCAGCGTCGTCGCGACAGGTCGCGACGGACCAAAGCGCTGACAGGACAGCGCACTCAAGAAACCCT
>DASZDU010000366.1:0-2870 GCA_035941655.1 Pyrinomonadaceae bacterium
CAAACACGTGAGCGGCAAGCTCAGTTTGTCCCAAATTCAAGAGCTGCTTATGCTCCATTAATGCCAGGTCTCGGTCTTTCAAATCAATATGAACAAGTGCCAGACCATAATGGGCTTCGGCATAATCCGGCGCCCGCGCTAAAACCTGATCGTAAGCCTTCATCGCCTCGGCATAACTTCCGATGTTGAAATAGGCCATCGCCAGATGGTTACGAATATCAATCGCGTTCAGTTTCATGCGCAGCGCCTGCATGAAGATTTTAATGGCTTCCACGGAATTACCTGCGGCGTCATAACTCAGGCCCAAATGCTTGTGCGCTTCGACATGATTCGGGCAAAAGCGAAGAGCGGTCCGAAATTCCTTAATTGCCTTTTCCGGTTCACCCAGCTCATGATAAGCCTTGCCCAGTTCATAATGAGGCTCGAAAGCATTCCAATTCTTCCCAATTGATTTTCGGAATTCCTTGACAGCTTCGCTGTAGAGTCCCTCCGCAGCCAAAGCCAGGCCGTTTTCGTAATAGGCACAGGCAAAGTCGTCGTCGCCCGCGGACGAGACCTCAGGCAATGCGGTTTGGAGTCCCAGTTTGCCTAATATTTTGGCGCCGAGCATAGAGCTTCAGGTTGCTGCTGGAAAGTGAATTGATGGGAGCCTTGCGCGGTTCTGAAATATACGCCCGTCAAAATTCGCTGAGCGCCAGGATCCGAGGCCCGGGAGACGCAAGGGCGTTTTGCACCCAGGAAGAGTCATAGGCAATGGAAGAGTTGCCACTACCGTTGCTGTTAAATGTGGGAGCGAGGAAGTTGCCGGATGCGCCAAACCGCGCGACGAAAGCCGCTCCTAAACTGTTGCCGTTGCCGCCGCCGGTTCGAATCAGTTGGCCACTTCCAAGGACGAGGATTAATCCGGCAAAATCGGTGCTGCCGTTCATGGTTAAAGTGCCGGTAACGATTAGAAGACCAGCACCGCCAGCTGGAGGAAGATCAGCATCCCCATCTATGAATGTGAACAATGGCTCAGACCGTGTTCCAAAGCTGGGAGGGTCGCCCGTAAAGTACCTATTCTGATTCTGCGCTTCGACGCGCATGGTGTCGACCAGTTCGCGCGCCTTATCTGTTGTCTGCAACCAGGTGGGCAGACTGGAGATGGCAATTTGTTGAATGGGCCCGGGACTGCCCACGACTTGGTTACCGGGCAGCGCCAAGCTAGCGAGGTAGTTGTAATCCGGCGCACTGGTCACGCCAAAGGCTGAGGTGTTTGGGCCACCAGCATTATCAAATCCGGAGTATTGGTACTGCGCACTGTTGCCGGCATTGAAGGTGAGAACCGTATTGTCGTCGGCGCTGCGCAGGGTGATTGTGCTGGTTCTGTTGTAATCGAAAGCAAACCGGCTCACCAACATGTGCTTCTGTTTTCTTGCTCCACGCGGGCCGTAACCATTCACAGTTACCTTCACGCGACTCGGTTCGGGTGAGTCAATGGTGACGGGAACCGACCTGGTTCCATTTGACGGCACATTAATTACGCTTGCGTGCGTGTAAACAGTGCCGGATATGTTATTGCTCGTCGGTGAGGGAGCCTGAAAGGTGATGTTGACTGTATTGCCGCTTCCCAAGCTGAAAACGCACTTGATTGGAACATCCACTGTGCCGCTCGCGCTTACCTGTCTAATCGTAATTGTAAAAAATGCCGTCTTCGGATCGCCGGCAAAATCGGGCGTGCCATTCAAGGTCGGAAGGCCAAACGTGCCCAAAGTCGTGCCGGCGGAAGTAATTGTCGTGGATGCCTGTGGTGTATAAGTAATGGTTGCCCTGTTACCGCCGCCTGAATTATATGTATAAGAGAGGTTTGCCGCTGACGGCGCGTCACTGCCGAAAGCTCCCAGAGTTGAGTAAGTTTGATTGGCAGTATTGTCGGGATCTTCAACCAAAATGTCGTAAGCCAGGCCGTTAATCGCCGAATAAGGCGAGCTCAATCCGATACCTGGTCCGCCGCCGGGCAACGTCACATTGTAGTTGAGCCAGCGCGACAGCCGGCCAAATGCAAACAAATCACTGGACAGGTTGGAAGAAGACGGCGTTACGGCTTTGCGAAAGGTGATCTTGTTGGCGAACGCAGTTGAGGAAGATGTATCGAACAAAGGATTCGGGACGACGTGGCCCCGCAGCACGGCGAGAGTCGCTTGCAGTCCTGCTTCAGATGCGTAGTACGCCTGCGTTTCGCTGGTAGCGTCGATCGAATTACTCGCCGAAAGAGATGTCGCTAGAATTAAAGCACCACCCGCCGCCAGCAACAGCGCGGAAAAGAGCAGAACGCTGATGAGCGCGGCGCCACGTTGACTGTCTCGCCGCTTAGTTATCACGTTTACCGAAGTCGTTACTGAAGTTCTCATAGTTGGTTTCCGGGCTCGCCTGAAAAATTTCGTCAGTATCGAACGAGTTCAGAATTCCGCAGCATTACATCCGAAATAAGTTGAACGGTTGAGACGGGTTGGTATCCGGGAGATCCAGGTCTGCCCACGGCCGGCAACTGCACGCACGCGGCGATTACGATGTACTTGGCTTCTCTTTTGTCGCCAACTTCAGCAGCCGCCGCATTAATGTCACAGGTTCCCGATGTGTAACTAACTTTATCCGCATAGTAGCGAATAACGAGGTTGTCGACGCGGTTGGCGAGAATTGTAGTTCTCACACCGCTATTGATGTCAACGCGCTCAACGTAACTTTGACTACTGTCTTGAAACAATTTGTATATTACATCCTCATCGCTGTCGGTGACTGATGTGCTCGTTGTTTCTTTGTCAAATGCGTTCAGGTTGGCTCGAATTCGAATTGCGCTTGAGCTCGAGTCAGCGGTCACAATCCCATTGGTT
>DASZDU010000367.1:0-7831 GCA_035941655.1 Pyrinomonadaceae bacterium
AGCGTTCCGGCGGCGAGACGCGTCGCGAATTCACGCGCCGTTTCTTCGACGTCGGTATCGCCTAACTCGACCCAGTAGGATTTCAAAACCTCTTCCGGGACAGCATCGGCGAAATCAGCCGCAAAGAGCATTTGCAAGGCGCATTCACGCGCCTTACGTCTCGAACCCATAATGCTTCAGGGATGAAGGCGGAAGGATGAAGGATGAAGGTGCTTTTTCTGGCGCGCACCCTCTTTCATCACTCGTTCCTCATCCTTCTTCCTTCTTAAAGACTTCCTTGTAAAGATTTACCAGCTCGACCGCCGTCGTGGCGGCTTCAAAACCCTTGTTACCCAACTTAACTCCGGCCCGGTCGATTGCCTGGTCCACTGTGTCTGCGGTTACAACGCCGAAGATTACAGGCACTCCAGTTTGCAAACCTGCCTCGCCGATTCCTCGGGTTACTTCTCCAGCTATGTATTCGAAGTGAGGAGTTTGGCCACGAATGATCGTTCCCAGACAAATTATTGCCGCAAATTTTTCAGTTTCCGCGAGTCTCAAAGCGAGCAAGGGTATTTCAAAAGCGCCGGGCACTTTGAATACCTCCACCTCTCTTTCATCCGCGCCCAAACGCTCGAGGGCGTCAATGGCGCCCTCAACCAGACGCGAGCTGACGAAGTCGTTCCAACGACTGGCGACAATCGCAAAACGAAATCCCTGTCCGTTGAGATGACCTTCGTGAATTACTGGCTGCAACAGCGGTTCGACTCCCTTTCATGCCGTTTACGGCGTTTCCAGAGTCATTTCGCAGTATAGGTTATGCGTTTGTGAGCGGCAAGCTGATGATTGTAGGACATGCATTCCTGCCTGTTCGTCGTATGTTTGTCACGCAGCAAAAACAAAAACACATTTACCATTTCTCATTTCAAATTTTTCATTTGTCATCGACAGAACCTCTGGTCTTTTCCCGGCTCCATCCAATGAAAAATGAGAACTGAAAAATGATAAATGGAAAATCTCTTTGTCCAGCAAACGCTTCACACCACAGACCGGACAGGAATGTCTGTTCTACTTACCTTTGAATATGGGTTGACGTTTTTCGAGAAACGCGCGCGTGCCTTCAAGTGCGTCTTCAGTTGTAAAGAGACTGGCAAACAGTTCCGCCTCCAAGCGAAGTCCTTCAGCAAGCGGTAGCTCCCCACCTTTGATTACCGCCTGCAGACAGGCACGGATCGCGAGCGGCGCCAGTTTCGCGATCTCACTTGCCAACGACTCGGCTTCCTTCATCAAGTCGGGCGCAGTTGTGAGGCGATTGATCAGACCGAATTGTAGCGCCTGTTCTGCTGACACGGCTCTGCCGGTCAGCATAATCTCAAGCGCGCGTCCGTTGCCGAGCTCGCCCGCCAGACGCCTGGTGCCACCATATGCTGGAACAACGCCAAGCTTGGTTTCGGGCAAACTGAACTGCGCTTTTGTCGCGGCAATTCTGAGATGACACGCAAGCGCCAACTCACATCCGCCACCGGCCGCGATGCCATTGACTGCGGCAAGTACAGGCACGCTGCAGTTTTCGATTTGATTACACAGGGCCTGGCCACGTTCCGAGATTTCGCGGGCGCGATCATGATCCGTTGTGGCCGCCAGTTCCGCGATATCTGTGCCGGCACAAAATGCTTCGCCGGCACCGGTAAGAATGACAACGCGCAGGCCCGACTCTTTATCGATTCGTTTGAAGGTGTCGATAAGAGCCAGAATCATTTCCGGGGCAAGCGTGTTGAGCTTCTCCGGGCGATTCAATTGAATTATCTGAAGTGAATCTCGACGCTCTGTTGTTACGAAAGTCGACTGCATGCTGAATAAAAAGAGCGGGGGCAAGCCCGACTTTATCATCCCCTCCCTTTGGGAGGGGAAAAAGGGGAGGGTATAGCAACGAGCTTAACCCCTCTCCCCATCCCTCTCCCAAAGGGAGAGGGCGTAGGAACTTTTTACACCAGCTTCATCGGGGTTGGGTTCTTCGGATCTTTGGTGTAGTCGTAAAACCCGCGCCCCGACTTGCGGCCATACAAGCCCGCCAGCACCATGCGCTTGAGCAACGGCGGTGGTGCGAATCGCTTCTCGCGAAACTCATTGAACATAATCTCGGCGATGTAGTAGGTGGTATCCAGCCCCACAAAGTCGCCCAACGTAAACGGACCCATCGGATAGCCGAGTCCCAGCTTCATCGACGCATCGATGTCTACAATTGATCCGACGCCTTCTTCCAGCGCGCGAACAGCATCCAGCATGTACGGCACCAGGAGACGATTGACGATAAAGCCGCTGGTATCGTTGGCGCGCACCGGTACCTTGCCAAGCCGTTTGCCAAATTCGAACGCCTGCTCATAAACGTCTTCGTCGGTGAGTATGGTCCTCACCACTTCCACCAGCTTCATGATCGGCACGGGATTAAAAAAGTGTAGACCGACAAACCGTTTCTGCCGCTCCGGCGAAGTTGCCGTCATCATCTCGGTAATGGAGATCGAGGACGTGTTTGAGGCAAAGATTGTTTCCGGTTTGCAGAGCCGATCGAGTTCGGCGTAAGTCTTTTGCTTCTCTCCGATGTTTTCAATGATCGCTTCGATTACGATGTCGCAGTCAGCTAGATCAGCAAACGAAGTGGTTCCCGATAAGCGATCGCGCGCTGCTTTTTGTTGTTCGGGAGTAATCGTACCTTTCTCCGCAAACTTCGAAAGCGATTTTTCAATCCCCATGAATCCCTTCTGCAGAAGTTCATCGGAAACTTCACGTACTACTGTTTCAAATCCCGCGCTCGCAGCCGTTTGCGCTATTCCCGAACCCATTAGCCCGCAGCCTAATACTCCAACCTTCTTAATTTCCATCGCTTCTCACTCTCCTGTTTTAAGGAATAATTCCCCTCTCCCGTTGGGCGAGGGTAGGGGAGAGGGCTTAAGCGCTTCGCTAAACCCTCCCCTCTTTCCCCTCCCAAGGGGAGGGGATGATAAATCCGCCTGGACTGCCTGCTTTTTTACAAGCTATCAGTTTGCGCGTTACAAACTATTTCGTCTCAATTTCTCCCAAGCCGCTATGACTTCTCGCACCGGTTTTCAACCACTCGCCGTACTCCTGGCGCCAGGCGACAATATCTTGCACCAGCGTCGTCGAAGCGGGTTTGGTTTGTCCGCGTGGCGGCGAAGGCGCTGGAGTCGTCTCAGCTTCTTTCGTGCGTAGCAGCAGAGCTTTGAGTCTTTCTCGCAGTTCATCTGCCTTCGGATCGAGTGAGGGCGCAGCGTCGAGGTTCTTAACCGCAGTATCGATGTTGCTGGTGTTTTTATCCTGCAGCGCCACTACTAAAGCCTCTTGCGCGTCGTTCACGGCCTTTGCGTAGAACAGGAAAGCTGCGTTCTGAGGTTCAGCGGGTTGAGCAGACGGAGTGATGGCAACGGGACGCGGATACAGTGGATCGCGGAAATGCTGCACGGTCTTTAAGAAACTCAGCGCAACAACCGCAACCGCACTCCACTGTAGCACGCGCCAGGTAACGGCGATTCCCGATCGCTCGCCCGGTCTGCGGTAATCCACGACCAACGCCAGCATCGCTCCAGAGACTAAGCCACCGAGGTGCGCGGCATTATCAATGAAGCCACGCAACACGTATCCAATGACGAGATTCATCAAAATCATAGGCAACAGTCCCGTGCCGAAAGCGCGCTTAAAACCCTCCGGCAATTCGTGACGAAACTTGATGCCAAAAACAAAGAGAACTCCAACCAGCCCGAACAAGGCCCCCGATGCGCCCGCCGATGGAACGTCAGTAGCTTTGAAAATGAAGGCGCCGATGGGACCCCTGGCGAGCGCGGGCCTGACCGTGAGATAGCTCGCGACCACGCCGGCCACTCCAGTTAGCAGCCAGAAGACGACAAACTTCGCCGAACCGTAAAGCTTTTCAACGTACGGTCCCACTATCCACAAGCTATACATGTTGACGATCAGATGGAGCAGATTGACGTGAAGAAACATTGGAGTAACGAAGCGCCACCACTGATGGCCCGTCCGAATCAAGGAGTTCACCTTAGCACCGAATGGTGTGAGGACTGCGAAAGGTAGCGGCGCAGACATGCTCAACGGTATGCCGCTCGTTTGCCACATCAATATGAATATGAAAATGTTTAAGATCAGGAGAACGATCGTAAACTTATAAGGACGATTCAAAACGGCACGCGCAAAACGCACGGCCTCGCCGTCGGCTATTGTTCGGGTTTGATTGCTTCCCGCGGATGACGAGACAGAGGTGCCGCAAACTGCGCATTGCGCTTCACCACCGCCGACAATCGAGCCGCAGCTGCGACACATAGTTGGGCGGCCGACATTTCCGTTCTGAGGTTTTTCGCTGCGCAAGTTTTTAAGCAAGTCGCTTTACACTAACAAGCGTGATGCTCCTCGAAACAAAAGCATCACGCTCAGTATTCCTTCAAACCGGGATGGGATCTGATTAGGATTCTACACTGAAGTACTCAAACATGTAACTCGCCGTTGCTGTCAGATAGTGTCCTGATTTGATTTCGTGTCCTTTTTCTACCAGACAAAACCGCACCACGAAATCACACGACGACCTTCGAAAAAATGAGCTCCTAAAGGTCTCGTGTGTGTCAGCGGTATCACTTGGCCGCGCGTCTTCTCAAATTGAGACACTAATCGGTCGAAGTTTCTTGATTACTTGTAGTTGCGCCTTCCTGATCATTACGGCCAAATTGAATTCAAGAGTGCGGCCAGTCGGTAGCCACCCCAGGCGACCCGCTGGCGAGCAACCTTGCGCGCCTTCGTGTTGTAGGCGGCTGAAGGTGTGACGCCGTTTTTCATTCCTTTGTAAGCTGTGCTTTTCGCGAGCGCGAAACTCTCTTCGGCCCAGCCGCTAAAGTTCAGCGGTTCATTGAGCTTCACCTTTGGATCAGTAGCGGGATTTCCGGCCATCGCAGTGGCGGCGGCAGGACCAATTTGGCTGAGCGGAGGGGGCGCGAAGTTTGGTCCCGTTTTCGGAAATCTTCCGATTCCGCTATCCCAATAACTATGGAGATTGGTCTTCTTGCCGCCAACCTTAATCGATACCAGATTGCCGCCGCGATCACCGTCCGGGTTTGCGCTACTTACTCTGGTGGCACTGTGAAGTGGTTGGTGAATGTCCCCGACAAAGTGAATTATGAAACGCAACGCCTGGGCTTGCGCGTCTTTATCAGTGCTGGTTTTCAGTATTTCTACATTGTCTTGCAGCGCTTTCACTATGTTGTCAGGCTCGGGCTGGCCGGCCGGTAACGGGGTGCCGTCGATTGAGAAAGGCATGTCGATAAAGTGCAGCGGTTTGAAGGAATCAAACTCCGCGAACGGTCTCAGGTCATCAGCCCAGTGGGAAGCGTTAACGAAATCTTTGCTTTTCGCAGTGACGGCGGCAGGATTTATTGGCCGTGCCAGAAGTTCTTGGACTTGCGCTTTGGCTCTGGGGTTAAGTCGTTTGAAAGCGATCGAGGCGACCATCATGTGTCCGCCGGCTCCCCAACCGAGAGAGAGTGACGGGACACACAGCATGAAAGTAATGAGTCCAATTGCAATTCGACTCTTAATCAATCGAAAATCCTTTTGGTTTTGCATGTGAGTCTCCTTCGGGTGTGAATAGTCAGCCCCGCCGAACAGCTGGAACGGCGATAAGCCGGCTTTAAGTGAGAAAGCAGGAACCGGCGAGGTTTGAAACCATCCGGCACTTACCCTAATTGTCCTGGTTGTTACCACGTAAAGCGTTGAGATCGCTTGACGTGGTGATCGATAGTAAAGGCGCGGTATCTATATCACAGTTGATCGCAGAGTGCTACGATAAAACTGACGTGTGAGAACAAGAACATCCGGCGAAAAGTCAGCGGGAAGGTTCGTTTTTGCCTCCTACTTCGCGGGCACAACTGCGCCAGCCAAGCCTGTCGTCAGAAACTAGCCAGACATCGTTTCCAGCAAGCTAACCAAATCGTCCGCGTGTTCCTCTTCCATCGCCAGGATGCCTTCCAACATGCGTCGCGTGGTCGGGTCGTCCGTATTGACGTAGTTGATCATTTCGCGATAACTGTCGATGGCGATGCGTTCGGCTACCAGATCTTCTTTGATCATGTCCACCAGGCTGTTGCCTTCGACATACTCCGCGTGGCTTCGCGTTGAGAGTCCGTCCGGATTGAAATTCGGCTCGCCGCCCAACTGCACGATGCGCTGCGCAATTTGATCGGCGTGACCTTGTTCCTCATTTGCGTGTTGTAGAAACTCCGCCGCCACGCTCTCAGCATTTATGCCGGTTGCCATGAAGTAGTGCCTTTTGTAGCGCAACACGCAGATGATCTCGGTAGCCAGCGCTTCGTTCAGAAGCTTCACCACAGTGTCGCGGTCGGCACTGTAGCCCTCGGTTATCGCGCCGTTTTCGATGTGTTGGCGCGCGCGTTCACGCAGCGTTTTGATATCGGTAAGAAATGGTTTATCGGTCACAGCTTGTGCTCCTGTTTGATCAGCCACGGCGTTTACTCCTCACATGATTTTATTGAGTGGAAAAACGATGGTACTCGCGTCGCGCGAGCGGGGCAAGTCAACACCGGATGGCGGCAAAGCCGCAGGTCTAACGCAAGCTCCAATAGCGTTGTTTCTCTTATTCGGCTGTAAGGTTAGCTTGAATCCTGAGTTCGCGGAGCGCGCTTGGATCCTTAACAACCTGAACCGGCACGCGCCACACGAGCGTCTTTATGAGACAAGTGCCGGTGTTATCTTCGCGGCAATAAAAGAGCGTCAGTTGAACGCGTACTTCAGCTGCGCCCGGTTCGTGGGTTTTGACGGGAATTCGTAACGGCAATTGCAGATTCTTTTGCGAGCGGCTGATGTTTTGGTCGTGCCCGATGGCGCCGAGTTCTGTTGCCGACATCAACCCCACTTGCCGCGCACCGTTTTCAACTGAAACTCGATAACGTTGCGGCGCGGCGGGATTTAGATGGTACCCTTGGGGCAATTCGACCTGCGCGACGATCGCGGCGTCGCTCCCAGCTCGCAAAGACTGCGACGCAACCCTTATCTCTTCTGCATTTGGACCAGCCTCAGTGGCAGCCTGATCTGCACCGGCGCCGGCGCTGGTCGCAGGTGGTTCCAACCCCTTGATGTTGAGCGTGGACGTCGCTTTTGTTTTGAGTTCCACGACTCGAATTGCATGGTTATTGGTATCGGCAACGTAAAGTTTGCTATTCGCAACGCTCAAACCACCGGGCTCGTAGAACGAAGGCAAACCGCCGTCAGCCTGTCCGGGCTTGCCTGTGCCAAGGAAACTTTTGACGGTCCTTGTCTTCGGATCGAGTTGCTTGATTTTGTGATTGTAAGTGTCAGCAATATATATTTTGTCATCCAGCGCCACTACGCCGAGAGGGTGTTGCAATCGCACGCGATCACCGCTGCCGTCCACGTCGCCGAAATCAAACAGATCTCCACCAGCAATCGTCTTTACTTCGCCATCATCCAGAGCAATTGCGCGAATGATGTTTGACTCGCTGTCTGCGATATAGAGTTTGCTGCCAGCGGATGCGATGCCGGAAGGTTGCGCGAATCCGGCTTCGAGCAGAGGCCCATCCTGGCGAGCTTCGCTACCAGAGCCCGCGAACGTAGACACTTCCTGTTTGTTTAAATCCAACTTCCAAATCTGATGCGTTCCAGCCATGGTGATGTAAAGCACCTGTTCGACAAGCTGCAAGTCCCAAGGCGAACTGAGTGCGATAGTGCGTGCTGGGCCGCGCCGGAAATAATCGCGAGCCTGTTCGCCAGTGCCGGCGACGGTTTGCACCATCTTCGTCTT
>DASZDU010000368.1:0-21057 GCA_035941655.1 Pyrinomonadaceae bacterium
TGCAAGCCAACGGCGCGCTAGCCTCTCCCCTTCTTAACATCAAGCTAGCTGCATTGCTGGATTTCCTGATGCACACTACCCGACCGGATGGGACCACACCGCTCTTAGGCGATGATGATGGCGGACGCCTGGCCATGCTGGATGACAGCGCTGCCAATGATTTCCGGGCCACGCTTTCAACAGGCGCGATCTTTCTGGAGCGCGGCGATTACAAATTCGCTGCCGGCGGCGTGACGGAGGAGACTCTCTGGTTGCTTGGGCGTGACGGTTTGCGGTGCTTTGACGAACTTGAAGCCAGGGCCCCCAGTGACACTTCGCGCGCATTCGCCAACGGTGGGTACTATGTAATGCGTGACGGGTGGAGACGGGACGCAAACTTCATGGTGCTGAACTGTGGCCCGCATGGTGCAGTGGGGGGTGCGCACGCACACGCCGACGCGCTCTCATTCGACATGGCCGCCAATGGAAAAACGATTATCATCGACCCCGGTACCTATACCTATAGCGGTTCTCAGCAGTTGCGCGAGGAGTTTCGCTCGACGGCGGCTCACAACACCCTCACAATCGACGGTGAATCTTCCTCGGTTCCGGACGGCCCGTTCTCCTGGTTGAGCAGAGCCCAATGCACAACCGCGAGTTGGATCAGCAGTGCGCGGTTCGACTATGTTGAGGGTGGTCACGATGGTTATTCGCGATTGCCGAATCCTGTGGCGCATTCCCGCGCCATCCTGTTTCTCAAAAAGAATTACTGGGTTGTGCGCGACCGAGTGAGCGCTGACACGGAACATCAGGTGGATTTGTGGTTTCACTTTGATTCCAATGCGGCGCCACTGATTGAAGCTCTCGAGGAACAGGGTGGCAATTTGGTTGAGTATGATGGTGGCACCGGGTTGGGCATCATGACCTTTGCCGATCATGGCCAGTGGAGAAGGAAAGACGGCTGGGTTTCGCACTGTTATGGAGAAAGGGCTCCCGCACGGGTCTATTCTTTTTCGACTTTGATCAATGGCGATGATGAATTGCTGACGTTTTTGCTTCCGCGGACCGACGCTTCTAAGCAAGGACGGGTGCGTGAAGTGGAAGCTATCGGAGGCAAAGCCTTTGAGTTAACTCATGAGAATGGGGTGGATATTGTTATGATTCGTCAGGGCGAGGTTGGCCGGCGGGTGGAAATGGAGCGCTTGGCTTCCGATTTCGACTGGACCTGGGCTCGATTTGCAGGCGCGCAGGAGCCAATGCCTGAGGAATTGGTGCTGATTGGCGGGCAATCGTTGCAGTTGGACGGAAGAGAGATAATCAAGTTGGAGCGAAGGCTTGAATACCTCGCCGCGAGCCAACTGGGACATCAGTTTCAGGTTGAGACTGATGCCGGCTGTGTGAATTTGGGTCTTCCGCTGAACGACTTGGAAAGTCTCTTCGCGGTTACAAAGCGCCCGGGTGATCCTTCTTAGGATCTGCGTCTTAAAGATCGGGCCATTAAATAGTCATGTGTGGAATTAACGGTATTGCCTTCTCGAGTCGTTCGCGACGCCTTATAGATGTCGCACTGCTCGAGCGTATGCGCGACGTGATCAGGCATCGCGGCCCTGACGATGAAGGAATCTTTGTCGATGGACGAATTGGGCTCGGCCATCGGCGGTTGAGCATTGTTGACGTGGCCGCGGGTCACCAGCCGATGACAAATGAGGACGGGTCTCTTCACATTACTTATAACGGCGAGATCTATAACCATGCGGATTTTCGTGCGTCGCTCGAAGCGAACGGACACATTTATCAAACCCATTGCGATACTGAAACCATCCTGCATCTTTACGAAGAGCACGGTGAAGATTGCGTCAATTACCTGCGCGGCATGTTCGCTTTCGCAATCTGGGACCAAAGGAAGCGCGAGCTCTTCATCGCTCGCGATCGCCTGGGCGTCAAACCGCTTTACTACGCTCACACTGACGACGGATCTTTATACTTCGGCTCAGAAATAAAGACTCTCCTGGTTGCCGGCGCAGTCAAAGCTGAAATCAACTTCAACGTGTTGCCTGACTACCTGGCAAACCACGCCCCATCAGGCGAGGAGATATTATTTCGCGGTGTGAAGCGTTTGCTGCCTGGTCACATGCTGCGATGGCGTGATGGTGAGATTAAGATCAAGCGTTACTGGGACGTAAGCTTCAAGAAAGAGGTACAGGAAACACGGCGCGACCAGGACTACATCGAGGAATGGAGCGATCTCTTCCGCACGTCGGTGCGCCTACGTCTGATGGCCGACGTGCCACTGGGCATGTTCTTGTCAGGCGGCATTGACTCCTCGGCGATTGCCGCCGTTATGAGCGGCATGGTCGCCGAGCCAATCAAGACTTTTTCGGTGGCATTTAAGGAACGCGAAGCAAACGAGCTCGAGTATGCTCGATTGGTCGCTGACGCCTTTAAAACCAATCATCAAGAGATCGTTGTCACTCCCGAAGACTTCTTCACGGCCCTGCCAAAGCTTGTCTGGCACGAAGACGAGCCACTCGCGCATCCCTCAAGCGTCGCGCTTTATTTCGTTTCACACCTCGCTTCCCAGCATGTCAAAGTCGTGCTGACCGGTGAGGGCAGTGATGAACTACTTGCTGGTTACGAACGTTACCGCAAGACCATTTACAACCTCACTTTCGGCGCTCGTTATCACAGGCTGACGCCAGGGGCGGTGAAAGGCGCCATCCGAAACCAGATCGAAAGAATGCCCGCGGCTTCCAAAGTCAGACAAAAATTACTCCGAACTTTTCTTTCGCTGCCAGCTGATATTGAAAGCATCTACTTTGATAATTTTGCGGTGTTTCCCAGATCGATGCAGGCGAATCTGCTGACGGCTGAAGCGCGCGAGCGCATGAGTTCAATCGATCCTTACGCAGGTGCGCGGGCCGCTCTCGCAGCGACCGACGCTGAGTCGTTGTTAGACCGGCTGTTGTATGCTGATATCAAAATATACCTTCACGAACTGCTGATGAAGCAGGATCAGATGAGCATGGCAACGTCGGTGGAGAGCCGTGTACCTTTTCTGGATCACAAGTTGGTAGAGTTCACTTCGCGGCTGCCGGAACGACTCAAGCTCCGGGGTTGGACCACGAAATACATATTGCGAAAAAGCATGAAAGGCGTACTGCCGGAAGCGATACTGTCACGCCCGAAGATGGGCTTTCCGGTTCCGATAGGGGCCTGGTTTCGTGGCGCTTACAATTCAGTAGTAGCTGAGTATGTCCTAAGCGACCGTGCAATCAACCGCGGAATATTCGATCCGGACTTTGTTCGGGAACTCGTGTCTCGTCATCAGTCCGGCGGCGAAGATCATGCGGAGAGGTTGTGGGCTCTGGTCAATTTCGAAATCTGGCAACGGCAGTTTTTTGATGGAGAGACGAACGGTGCTTATGAACCCTCGCAGCTGGAATTCGCCCCTGCGGGCACGTAACTGAGTCTCATTCCAAAATCGAAACTCCTGATCAGTCGTGCGCGTTCTCTGGCTCAAAACCGAATTGCTTCACCCCATCGACAAAGGCGGGAAGATCCGCACTTATAACATGCTAAAGGAACTGAAGCGCAAGCATCAGATTACGTACCTTGCTCTCGACGATGGTAGCGCCACCGCTGATGAGCGTCACAGCGCAAGGGAATACTGCCACGAGTTTGTGCCGGTGCCACATAGCCAGGTTGAGAAGTTCACACCCAGGTTCTATGTGGATCTGGCGCGTAATTTGGCCTCGTCTTCACCCTATTTCATGACCAAGTACCAGTCTCCTAAGATGAGACAGGCCATCGTGGATCAGGTGTCCAGAAACGGCTTCGACGTGCTTGTTTGTGACTTCTTGATGCCGAGTATAAATGTGCCTAAAGACCTTGAGTGCCCGACCCTGTTATTTCAACATAATGTAGAGGCGATGATCTGGCGACGGCATTACGAAGTTCAAACCCACCCTCTTAAGAAGGCTTATTTTTATAACCAATGGATAAAGACACGCCGTTTCGAAAGAGATATTTGTCGCCGCTTTGATCAGGTGGCGACAGTTTCCGCTCACGACCGGGATACAATAGCGAAGGATTATCAGGTCGGTGAAGTCATTGATGTGCCGACGGGAGTGGATACAGACTATTTCAGGCCAAGAGGCCTGGAACGCCAAAGCCCGTACAATTTGGTTTTCACGGGCTCCATGGACTGGTTGCCCAATGAAGATGCGATTCGTTATTTTACAGAGCATATTATTCCCCTGATCAAGCGACAGGTACCCGAGGTGACGCTAACGGTAGTCGGTCGGAATCCCTCCGCCAGGCTGCTAGACCTGACCAAGCTAGATAGTTCGATTATTGTTACTGGTCGTGTGGAAGATGTGCGGCCCTACATCGAAAGAGCGGCCGCCTTTATTGTGCCGTTGCGGATTGGAGGTGGTACGCGCTTGAAGATCTTCGAGGCCATGGCGATGGAGAAGGCCGTTATCTCGACAACTATCGGTGCGGAAGGACTGCCGGTTCGGCATGAGGCTGAGGTGCTGCTTGCCGATTCACCAGAGACGTTTGCAAACACGGTTGTCCGGGTTCTAAGAAATCCGTCTTTAGGAAATGACTTAGGCAAGCGCGCTGCCAACGTTGTCAGGCAGAGTTTTGGATGGGGCCCAGTAGCCGACAGCTTCGCCAGGATTTGTGAACATACGCGATATCTGTCGCAGCAAAAAAAAGCCGCGCTATCCTCCGTGAAGGTATCCAAAAGGTTATATGAGCAGTGAGAGCTTTTCTGGCGTTGGGGCCGAAACGAATGCCAGCAAGATGCGAACGTTGCTCATCTGTCACGATGGGGCACGTCTGGATCAGGAGGGTTTGGCAAGATGGCTAGCTTCCTTTACCAACTTGGTTGGAATTGTTGTGGTGCGAGAGACTAAGGCCCGAAGCTGGCGTCGCGTACGGCGAGAGTTGAAACGGGTAGGGGCGTTGCGCTTCTTAGATGTCCTGGCCTTCCGCCTTTACTACCGATTGCGTCTCGCTGGGAAGGACATAGACTGGGAGAACACCCTGCTACAGCGTTTGTCCGAAACTTATCCGCCCTTAAATGCAGTGCCGACCTTGATCACGCAGACTCCTAACTCTGAAGAGGTTGAAAAGTTTATCGGCAGTCAGGAACCAGATATAGTGATTGCGCGATGCAAAACCTTACTGAAGGAATCGGTTTTTTCAATTCCCGCAAAGGGAACTTTTGTTATGCACCCCGGGATTTGCCCAGAGTATAGAAATGCTCATGGTTGTTTCTGGGCCTTGGCAAATAACGATCTGGATCGAGTGGGAATGACACTTTTGCGTATTAATAAGGGGGTAGATACCGGGCCGGTATTTGGTTACTTCAGTTACCCTTACGACGCGAGATCCGAATCGCACGTCGTCATTCAGCATCGGGTAGTGTTTGAGAACCTTGAGAAAATAGCGCAAAAATTTCGCGAAATATATGGCGGAGTTAGTACCCCGTTGGACGTGTCGGGAAGAAGTTCGGGGACGTGGGGCCAGCCGTGGCTCAGCCAATATTTGAAGTTGAGGCGGAGGGTCACGCGATGAAAGCCATCAGAGCCGTTGCCCTTATGTATCATGATGTTGTTGATGATAGTAATGCCTACGATGAAAGCGGTTTTCCTGGTAGCGATGCCGCCCGATATAAATTGAGTCGCAAGCAGTTTGAGAACCACCTCGAAGCGATTGGAAATAACTCGGCAACCAGGCCGGAGCTGATTTCTGAAGTTTTGGTAAGTGCTGTAAGTCTTAAGCCGACCCTCCTCACCTTTGACGACGGTGGTGTGAGCGCTTACTCGTGTATCGCTGATATGCTTGAGCTAAGAGGCTGGTACGGCCATTTTTTTGTCACCGCCAGTAGAATCGATAAAGCGGGTTTCCTAAGCAGGAAACAGATACGCGAGCTGCATTCTCGTGGTCACATTATTGGTTCCCACTCCTTTTCACACCCAGAGCGGATGTCGCATTGCAGCCCCGAGGAGATCGGACGCGAGTGGAAAGAAAGCATAGCACTGCTCTCAGACATCACAGGATCAGAGACAACTACAGCCTCGGTGCCGGGTGGAAGTCATTCAAGGAGGGTTGCAGAGAAGGCGGCCGAAGCAGGAATTAGGGTACTCTTTACATCTGAGCCAATTACCCGCACTAACTTAGTCGATGGTTGTCTGGTGCTTGGTCGTTACACAATCCAACGTTCGATGCCGCCGCGAGTTGCAGCGGCACTTGCTGCCGGAAAACTCGCGCCGCACGTCCGGCAACTACTTCTCTGGAACTTGAAGAAGGCGGCGAAGATTGCGGGCGGTAAAAAATATCTGCGGCTAAGAAGGTCGCTATTACAAAAATCATAGCAGGTTTCGATGGATTGGCTGCCGAACGTTGGGCCGCTGGGATTGATAGCACCCATTTTCCTTGACTGCAGGTCATGGCCATTGTGTACCGCTTCAAGCAGAATCTTACCAGCACAGATTCATGCCGGTGGCCGAGTATATTCAGAGTCACAAAAGCGGTAACGCTCTGGTGTTTGGCAACTCCGAGTTTGGGTTTAAGTTAGGCTTTGACAATTTGATTGACGACTATCTGGCTCGGTTACTTCAGCCGTAGAAGACCCGCTTGCATAATATGGAGGAGCGCTACCAGAATTTAATTAAGGGCATGCGTGAGAAAAGTTGGGCTTATGATCAGTAAGTCTCACAACTTCTGACGCACGAGTACGAGCCAGTAGCCGAGCCTACGTCTTATTGCAAGATTTATCGTCGGCACTGAGTGCGGAGTTCGAGCGCCGCTGAGCCGATGATCTGCTGGAGGGTGCAACGTATCGAATCCATCACTATTCGAGTGACATGCCTCCGACGGGTCTGACGCCGCGGAGATGTTGTAACCGGCCTAAGCTCACGTCCCCTTTCATGATGAAGTAGAAGGCGAAAAGGAGGGCGGGGGTGTATCCGACTAAATGCAGCACAATGGCGACCGCCGCCGCTTGGTCTCGGTCTGCACCGAGAACGACAAGTGCGGCTGCAGTGGCCGCGTGATAAGCGCCCGCGGCGCCACCAGGCGTGGGCAAGAGCGAGCCGACCAGCGTCCAGCCCATCACGAAGACGCTGTGACTGAAACCAAAGGTGAGCCCGAAGGCCTTGAGTACAAGCCAGATAGTCACGGCGTTCACGCACCACAACAGCACAGTCCAACCTACGACAATAGCCAGTTCTCGTAAGTCTACAAAGACCCGCAACGATTTCGCTAACTGCTCAAAGACTCTGATGATAAGCCGCCGCGCGTAGACCACCGGCCCAGTCCAGTACTTGCCGCGCCGGCCCAACCAGGGAAGAATGGCGTCGGCCTTTCGCTGAAACAACCACAGACAGGCAACACCGGACAGGATGCCCAGCAGTAACACTGCACCGACGACACGAAGGTGTGCAAATGTATCCTCTCGCCCGGCCGGAGGGCTCAGCCAGAGCAAGTTGAGACCGAAGAGCGTGATAACTATCCCGATGTCGCAGAGTCGCTCAAGTACGACAGTTACCAGAGAGGCGCTGGGCGGCACACGTCGATCTCGCGAAGTGATCATCAAGGCACGAACACCGTCTCCTGCGCGCCCGGCGATAAACATCGCGACAATCCCGATGATGGTGGCGATAAACACATCAAGCCAACGCGCGCTGGCGAAAGGCTCGAGCAAAGCGCGGCAACGACTGGCGCTCAACGCGTATACCAGACACGACACTCCGATCGCAGCCGTAAGTAAACGCCAGTCAGATTGCCAAACTGTTTGC
The DNA here is from genome assembly GCA_035941655.1 of Pyrinomonadaceae bacterium. GTDB lineage: Bacteria > Acidobacteriota > Blastocatellia > Pyrinomonadales > Pyrinomonadaceae > PSRF01. The sequence goes on from DASZDU010000368.1 coordinate 7,791, forward strand.
TTGACTTCCGCCCAATTCAGACCACGCCCAAACCACCAGATGATGAGCACAGCAATCAGGAACAGAACGATGAAATGCAACCGTTTTCGCAAGTGATTAGCCTCGAACGAAATGGTCCGTGTGTGACTTTCCGTATACAAGCACGGCAAATGCTGCTTCTAATCTTGACTGATTGGGTGCCCCGGTCCTGCTTAAAGGCCTCGAGCAATCCTGGATCTAATCTGATGCTGGTAAGAAGAGTCCGTACCTGGTTTCTCCAACTCGGCGATACGCCAAAGAGGCCTATGCCTCGCGACTTCGAGCGTGCGCCACAAGTACTCGCCTAAGACTCCCAGCGAAAGTAACTGTGTCCCTCCGATTAGCAGAACGGAAACTAGAATCGACGCCCAGCCCAGCACCGGCGTACCGAAAATGATCCGTGCTATGACTATGAAGGCAGCGTAGAGAAAACCGAGGATTGCCAACACGACGCCAAAAAGCGAGATGGCGCGGATCGGAGCGTAGGAAACAGCCGTGATGGCATCGAGGGCCAGTTTAATCTTTTTCGACCAAGTCCAGCGCGAACGGCCCTCAGTACGTTGCAGGCGATCATAAGGTACTTCGGCGAAGGGATAGCCAAGCCACAATATTGTGACAGTCAGCGGAATGTTTGGATCCCGTATTTCGAGAATCGTGGTTACCATCTCGTGATCCAATAGGAATATGTCGAATCCCTGTTCGGGCATGTTGCGCATACCGAGCCAGCGGATCAGGTTATAGAAAAAACCTGCACCCGCGCGTGTGCTCACGTCGTCCGCACGACTCTGACGTACGGCCAGCACAAGGCGAGCTCCTTTGTCGGCAGCCTGAGCCATCTTAAGCACCAGGTCGGGTGGTTCCTGCCCATCGGCTGCCATGATGGCCACGCGGCGCCCACGAGCAACAGAAGCTCCGGCTAGTATCGCGAGTTGCGACCCGTGGTTCGTAGCCAGTCGCATCGCTGTCAGTTGTTCCGGAAATCTCTTGCGTAGTTCCTGGAGTACTTCCCAGGAATTGTCACCTGAGCCATCGTCCACCAGCACGAATTCCAAGTCCTCCGCATCGCGACCGCCATGCACCCACGCGGACAGAATGCGTTCCACGACACCGGCAACGCTTTTTTCGTTGAAGTAAACGGGGATAACGACAGTCGTGTCGAACTGGTCCATGGCCGGCGGAGTGATCATAGGTCGCTGCTTTCGCGCACCTGCGCCTCGTCAAGCTGCGGTAGACGTAAGGGCTGATAATCTCAGCTGCGGCCCGTTCTGCTACGCGCACGCCGAGAAAACTATACTACTATACGGCCTCAGCACTGAGATTAGATCCACTTTAGTTGTGATTTGTTCATTGACCAATTGAGGATCCATCTGCAGCAAACGCTCTAATGCTGGAGATTACGTGCGATTGACAATCCGGTTCCAAGTGGGGGCCCATCGGTAAGCTGAGTACTGTGTTTGCCAATTGCTCGGTGCAACAAAAGTCTCCTGCTTTCCAACCTCGGGTCTCATAGGCACCGGAAAGATGTATTGGAATAGGGTAATGAATCAAAGTGCTAATGCCTCGCTGACTAAGGTCTAGTTGGAGCGCGTCGCGCGTTGGGTGACGAATAACAAAAAGGTGCCACGCCGGGTCTGCCCATTCAGGGACATAAGGCAATTCCAGAGTTGGCACATCCTTCAAACTCTCCAGATAACCATTAGCGACAACCCTTCGGCGCTCAGTCCACTCGTCGAGGTAATGAAGTTTAATCCGAAGAAAAGCAGCCTGCAGCGCATCAAGTCTGGAGTTGAAGCCTGCGACTTCATTGTAATATTTGACCCTTGAGCCATAGTTGCGAAGCACGCGCACACGATCTGCTAAAACGTCATCCGACGTTACCACCGCGCCTGCGTCGCCCAAGGCGCCTAAGTTCTTTCCTGGATAAAAACTGAATCCGGCGGCGTCGCTTAGTGAGCCAGCCCGTCGACCTTTATAGCGGGCACCGTGGGCTTGAGCGGCATCTTCAATTACCTTCAGATCATGACGCTTCGCAATCTCCAGGATTGGATCCATGTCGGCAGGTTGACCATAAAGATGAACCGGGACAATAGCGCGCGTGCGCGTCGTAACCGCGGCTGAGATTCGCTCTGGATCGATATTGCAGGTTTGCGAATCGGGTTCCACCGGCACCGGCGTGGCTCCCGCATACGACACTGCCAGCCAAGTGGCTATATACGTGTTTGCGGGAACTATTACCTCATCGCCATGGCCGATATCGTACGCCCGAAGGATAAGGTGCAAGGCCTCAAGACCGTTACCAACGCCGATGCAGTGTTTTGCGTCACAGTATTTAGCAAACTCCTGCTCAAAGCCCTCTACCTCTTCCCCCAGGATGTACGAGCCCGATTTCATCACCCTGCGATAGGCTTTGTCTAGTTCATCTTTCAACTCTAAATAGGGTGCTTTCAAATCGAGAAAAGGCACACTCATTTTCCCGACTCCCGCACTCCCTTTAGAAACTGACCGTATTCACGATAATAGTCTCCCTCCTCATAAAACTCCGATGCGAGTACCATACAGACCGACCCGGAAGAGAAGTTGTCTATCTCGCGCCAGATCATTGAGCAAACGTAGAGACCGTAGTAAGAGCGGTTCATGTGAAACCTTTGTTTTTGACTGCCATCGTCTAACACCACGTCGAAACTTCCTGACATGGCTATGATAAACTGTTCCAGGTTCTTGTGCGCGTGGGCGCCGCGTTCTGCTCCGCCAGGTACGTCGTAGGTGTAATAAACCCTCTTGATTGTGAATGGAACGTGCTTTTCACCTTCTATGAAAGTGAGGTTGCCGCGCGGGTCGGCAATTTTGGGCAAATTAATGACGCGGCATTGACCAATTCCCACTGCAAGCCCTCAAATAAACATGTGTTACCTACCGGCTTAAGAAATCCGGGGATAGCTATTAAGGCTGACTGTCTGCCCAGCCAGGACAACCAAACAAACATGCAGCCTCAATGTCAACTTCAGTGTAATTCACACTGGTCTTTCAGCAAACCCATCTTGACAGTGACTAAGCCATGAATTCGGTGTGCGTTGGGTACGCCCAAAAGTGGTCTTCCCGTTGGACGAGCCATTGCTTAATACGGTGCAACAAGGATTACCGTCTGTTCTACGTCCAGGACATGCGCCGCTAATCGTGTATGAAACCATTTCGGCTCAAATTCTTCAAAAAGGGCAAGCATTTTCACGAGATCGGCTGGTCGGCAATGCCGGCCCAAAGTTCATCTGGGGCACTAATACTAATGTATTATACTCGGTTCCCATCTTGATGCGGAGCAACTTCGGAGGTCTACGCTGGAAAAGAGCTTCCGCAGAACGTCTTAGTCGGGAACCCTACAGAGAATGCGAGTTTAGTAACAGGGCGGGCTCTTCTGAACCCTCCCTGGCGTAGATCGAATATCTGAACTCCTGAGTGAATAAAATGAAGGGCATTATTTTGGCGGGCGGGCGCGGCACCCGCCTTCATCCGCTGACTCTGGGTGTCAGCAAGCAACTGCTGCCGTTATACGACAAGCCGATGATCTATTACCCGCTCTCCATGTTGATGTTGGCGGGCATCAGAGATATCCTGATTATCAGCTTGCCGGAGGATTTGCCATCTTTTCAACGACTCCTTAAAAACGGTAGTCAGTGGGGGCTAAATCTATTTTACGCCGAACAGAGCGAACCCCGCGGACTGGCCGAGGCGTTCCTCATCGGACGTGAGTTTTTGATCCAGTCACCTGCTTGCCTGATTTTGGGGGATAATATTTTTTTCGGCCAGGGGCTGCCGGACAAACTCCGGGCCGCTGCGAAACTGACGGAGGGAGCGTTAATCTTCGCCTACATGGTCCGCGACCCGCAGCGGTACGGCGTCGTCGAGTTCAATGAGGATGGAAAAGCTTTAAGCATCGAAGAGAAACCACAGCTGCCACGCTCGAATTACGCGGTGCCGGGACTCTACTTCTACGACTCAAAAGTTGCAGACCTGGCCGCCACCTTGAAACCTTCAGCGCGAGGGGAGTTGGAGATTACCGATCTAAACCGCCTGTATCTTGAGAGGAACGAATTACAGGTAGATGTACTACGCCGCGGCATCGCCTGGCTGGATGCCGGGACGCACGATTCTTTGCTGCAGGCGTCGAATTTTGTTCAGATCGTAGAACAAAGGCAAGGACTGAAAATCTCGTGTCCCGAGGAAATCGCACACCGCATGGGCTATATTCGCCGGGAAAAGTATCAGGCGCTGGCCGAGCAAATGTCTGACAATGGCTACAGAGATTACTTGTTGAGTATTTTGGAAGAAGGAGCGTAAGCGTCAGGTTTGAGGTCTATGTTTGATTTTGTCCCGCGCATCATAGGCAACATCGGACTTACGTTTATGACCAAACTTGCCACAGGCTACTGGCATGTCTTCAACCCTCAAAACGTCTCCACCGCTGTCAAATCCGCTGCTTTAACCAAGCTCGATTTGGCCCAGATACATAACCGGTTTTTCTTTGAGAACGACATGCTGATCCAGCTGAACTATCAACGCCCGCGCGTAACGGACGTTGCCATTCCGGCTCGCTATGGAAGTGAAGTATCCGACCTTAATCCTTTCAAGATTGGCGTAACGTTCCCACTCCTTCCGCTCCGCCTTTTTTTCCGGCGCGTTTATCAGAAATATATCCTGCACGATTTCACGCCGATCGCGCTCTTCCTCCTTCTAGGGTTTGCCCTGTTTTTCTGGGGGTTCGCCTTCGGTATCTACCTCTGGATTAGAACTGCCATCACCGGCAACCCAACGCCCACGGGAACAATCATGTTGGCGCTCCTGCCACTCCTTCTCGGGTTCCAGCCGCTCCTGCAGCGAGTGGTTCTCGATATGCAGGAGACACCGAAATGAATGGGACATTGCGAGGGTCAGGCGCAGCTGCTGCAAAAACCTCTCTGAGCGTTGACTCCACAGCGCAAGACGTCTCTTGGCGTCTTCGGGCTCGCCGGTACGGTCCGACAGTGACTCTCTACTTTCTCGCCACCTACCTCACCAACGCACACACCATGGCCGACACGGTTAACTACGCCGAGTCTATTCTGGCCCATATGAGGGGCGAGTATGTTTTCTTCCTGGAGTTTCATCACCTGCTCTGGCGGCCGATAGGTTGGCTGAGCTTCATGGTCATCAAGCCACTGGCTCAATGGGCAAGCGGCACCGCCGATGGTCGCGTCGGGGTGGTCTGGACGTTGATGGCCCTCAATTGGCTGGCAGGTTTAGGCGCCGTCATCTTGGTACGTGCGTTATTGGTGCTCTTTTGCCGTCGTGATTTGCTTGCCGACATCATTGCCTTCACTTTCGTGTTGTCCAATGGATTTTTGAACTATTCTCAGGCCGGTACTTCCTACATTTCCGGTCTCTGTTTGTTGCTGCTTTGTTTTTATCTCTTGCTGAAAAGCGGTAAACAGGAGAAGAGCAACTGGCTCTCAGGAGTAGGCGCAGGTCTTGCCCTCGCGGGGACACTCTCTCTATGGGCGCCTTATGTCCTGGCAGCACCGGCCGCCTTGCTATCACCTCTGCTGTTTTGTGGTTTCGACAAGACCAGGTTTCGTTTGACGCTAGTGGCTTCGATCACCTGCGCCCTAGTCGCCGGCGCTATCTTTGGTAGTGTGGCACTATATCTTGGCTTGGTTGATACCGCCGGTTTTAGGCAGTGGATGGGTATCTCGAGTGTCAGCGGGAGCCAAATCAATGGCATTGCACGCGTGCTGTTTGGCTTTCCGCGGTCGATTATGAACATGGGCCAGGATGCGCCACTGTTCAAACGATATCTTGTACACGATCCGTTTAATCCCGTTTCGCTGCCAGATTTGGTGCAATTGAGTTTATGGAAACTGGGGTTGTTCTATGTCTTTCTTGCTGCGATGTTAGGTAGCCTGCTGTTTTCTTCAAGGGGGCGGAGGGTGTTTGCGCTTTTTTTGCTGAATGCCTTTCCGGTAGTTCTCTTCGCTATTTTTTTCTACGGTGCCGATATGGAGCGTTACTTGGGTCTCTATCCGACCCTGTTCATATCGCTAGGTTGTGCCCTTTGCAGCGACAAAGCCAGAACGGTTTTAAAGTGGCTAGCGCTCTTGTTTCTTGCCGCCGTTGCGATATCCAATATTGGAGGCGCGTCTAAGATAGTGCTACAGAAACAGGAGGAAAAAGTATTTGCGCGTATCAAAGATTTACAGCCGGTGTTGAAGCCGCAAAGCTACGTGGTGACGGTCGACTTGTCAGAGGAGTTAAGCAATTTTAATCGGACCTATTTATTCAATCCGGTTAATATCAAATATCAGTTGCGGATTTACTCACTGCTGAGCCTTAACACAGCCCAGGTAACTCGCTGGCGTGAGTCCTTCGCGGTACAGGCCCTCTCAATCTGGCAAGGCGGAGGTGAGGTGTGGGTTACCAAGCGGGTTAAGAGCCCGATCCCACGTTCGGAATGGAACTGGGTCGAAGGCGATGACCCGCAGGTTTCCTGGACAGATGTTCATAAATTTTTCGAATCGCTAGAGATGAGTGCATCGGTGGGTGGGGACGACGGCTTTCTTTTGCTGTCGGCCTCCCCTGAAAATGAGCGGTTATTGAGGGTTTTGGCAGATAATGAGCTCAGAGGCGTGGTCAAATAGAGCGCGCCGATGAATTTCCCTGCGGAGAAAGAACCGATGACAGAAGTTGTTGCCTTAAGAAGCGCCGCATCAACAAACCCGAGCTCGACCAAACGCCTCCGGGTCGCCGTGCTTATTCCCTGCTACAACGAGGAGCTGACGATCGGCAATGTCGTTCGAAACTTTCGCGAGCAGTTGCCGCAGGCCGATATTTATGTTTTCGACAACAACTCCAATGATCGAACCATTGCAGAGGCCCAAATGGCGGGCGCCATCGTCGCCCGTGAAACGCGCCAGGGTAAAGGGTACGTAGTGCAGTCAATGTTTCAGCAGGTGGATGCCGACGTATATGTTATGGTGGACGGCGATGGCACCTACCTACCGGAAGACGTTCACAAGATTCTCGCCCCGGTTCTTGACGGGGAAGCAGACATGGTGGTTGGTTCACGCTTGCATGCTGAATCCCAAAGCGAATTCCGCTCGCTCAATCGCATGGGCAACCGGATGTTTTTGTCGCTCCTCAACTCCAGTTTCAAAGTCAAAATTACCGATATGCTTTCGGGTTACCGTGCATTCAGCCGGCGGTTCGTCAAGGGAGTGCCGTTGTTCGGTGGTGGTTTTGAGACGGAGACTGAGCTAACAATCAAAGCCCTTGAACGTGGGTACCGCATCGTAGAGGTTCCCGTGGATCTCACCAGCCGTCCCGAGGGCAGTTTTTCCAAAATCAGAATTGTTAACGATGGTTTGCGGATCGTAAATACAATTTTGGCTCTGTTTCGCGACTACAAGCCCCTGACTTTTTTCGGTGCTGTCGGCTTGGCGCTAATTCTGGTCGGCTTAATCCCAGGGCTTATTGTTGTGTTCGAGTTTTTCAAAACCGGCTTGGTTTTGCGCCTGCCGTCAGCCGTGCTGGCGGTAGGGCTCGTGATGTCGGGGTTGCTGGCGCTTACTGTTGGGTTGGTATTGCATACGATAGTAAGACGATCGCAGGAATCGGATCACCAACTGCGTACAATGCTCGATGAAATGAAATACCAGATCAAGCGGGAATTGAGCGAGCAGAGGGAGCCTAGGGAATGAGCAGTTATGAAGACGCCATGGTAGCCGATTTGGAAATCATGGCACGAGCAAACAACTATCAGAATTGGATGTACGAGCGCATCGCACCTTACATAGGGCAGCGCATACTTGAGGTGGGTTCCGGAATCGGGAACTTTACCAGGCTCTTGCTTAACCGGGAGTTGATCGTTCCCACTGACATTAGCGAGGCTTTCGTGCGCCACCTACGCGATCGGTTAGGGGACGGGCTACACGTACAACCCGCTCTTTTAGATCTCGGCCATCCAGGCGAAAACGGCTGGGGTTCCTACCGCTTCGATACAGTTGTCTGCTTGAACGTCCTTGAGCACGTTGAAGATGAGGCGCGCGCTCTTTCTTTCATGCACTCGGTCCTTGTCGAGAACGGTCGCGCGGTCGTTCTGGTCCCTGCTTTCATGTTCCTTTTTGGTTCGGTTGATACCCGCATAGGTCACTTTCGGCGCTATACGCGAAAGACCCTTTTGCCGAGAATGCGGGAAGCAGGCTTTGAAATTGAAGATTCCTTTTATATGAACGTTATCGGGATGACGGGCTGGTTCTGGAATAATCGCGTGCGAAAGATTCGGGAAGAAAACGTCGACCAGATCATGATTTTTGATCGCTACATAGCGCCGTGGGCTGAGCGAGTTGAAAAACTGTTGCCACCTCCGTTCGGTTTGTCCCTAATCGCAATCGGGCAGAAGTGATGATGACCTCATCGACTCCTTGGCTTCACCTTTTGCGCGACAAGTGGGTTGTGCTTCTCACATATTTCTTTGCAACTTTTTTCACGGACGCATACTTCATGGGTGACACACCCGCCTACGTCCTGTCAATTCTCACCTACGAACGTGGTGGCGCTTTCGGCTGGGACAATCCGTTTTGGGAATTCGGACACCTATTCTGGCGCCCACTTGGTTATCTTTCCTTTCATTTGCTTCGTCCAATCACCAGTCTCTTTGTAGGAGGGGACGAGCGCCTCCAGGTAACCCTTGCACTGATATGGCTAAGCTGGTTGTCTGGACTCGGATGCGTCCTATTGCTGATTAGTCTGCTGGCACAGTTTATTAACAGACAATGGGTCTGCAATCTTATCGTGGTGGCGTTTACTGCCGCAAATGCTTTTTTGAACTACGCACAAACCGGATGCTCGTACATCCTTGGCACGATGCTGCTCTTACTGGGACTGCTGCTCCTGGCCCAGAGCAGTAATAACGGGGCAAAGGCGACCAAAGGCAGACTGGCTGGTGCTGCGGCAAGCCTGGCTGGCGCAGTTTGCTTTTGGTTTCCCTACGCACTGGTGATCCCAGCGGCGTTGGCGCTTCCTATCTTGCTAAGGGGGAAGTCTCAGCACACTTATCCGGTTACCTGGCAGAGTACGTTGGCAGTCGCTTTTTTTCTGGCTTTGGCGTACGGAGCAATTCTGATTCATCTGCGAATCTTTGGCCTGGCCGATTTCAAGACTTGGATGGGGGCGGCCGGTCATGGATACCATCAGACAGGATTGCTTCGCATGCTTTTTGGGCTGGCGCGATCTTTCGTCAATATGGGACAAGACGGTGTTCTATTTAAGAGATATCTTATGCATGATCCATACAACCCTGTGTCGATGGGTGAGCTCTTCCAAGTAAGTCTTTGGAAGTTCGGCTTTTTTTACCTGACAGTTGCTGTTTTATTCCTAAACGCATTACGAACGCGTATGGGCCGCCGCGCTCTTGCTCTGTTGGCAGTTGCTGCCGGCCCTGTTTTCGTATTCGCGCTGTTTATTTTTGAAGGAGGCATGCCAGAACGCTACCTGCCACTGTTACCCTTTTTCTTTTTGACGCTGGCGGTAACTCTGAACGAGAAACAGTCGCCGGTGCTAGGGTACATCACTATCGGTTTTGTGGCCGTGCTGGTTGTTTCAAATATCAGCGTCATGTCTAAGCCCGCATTGCAGGAAAAGCAAAACGCGATCGCTATGCGCGTTGCAGAGTTACGACCTAGAATGAAACCAAATAGCATGGTGGCGGTCGTTCATCTGCAAGATGGGCTAAGCGAATTTTATTACAACTACCCTTTTCACCCTATAAACCGTTATGGACACTTGCAGGTCTACAGTGTGCTTGAACCCGGTGCGACGCGCATTCAGACGTGGAAGGAGGATTTTGCGGCGAAAGTAATCGAAGCATGGAGGGCAGACGGAGATGTTTGGATCTCAAAACGATTCTTGCAGCCGCAACCGCGCGCAGAATGGAATTGGGTTGAAGGCGACGATTCGAGGATATCCTGGGCCGCTCTCGAGCCGTTCTTTAAGCAGTTCGAAACCGGCGAACAAGTGGGTGGGGACGACGGCTTCCTTCTTTTGAACCGCACTCCCACCAACCAAGAGCGGATTGATCACTTAATAAAGAAAAATGTCGGAGTGATAACGCCTGGCCAGCCGAAGTTCGCTTGAGTTGGTGTACGTCAAGAAGCGTAATCGCGGTGACGTATAGGGTATCCAAGCAAGTGTTGTTTGAGCGCAGTCGGCGGTGAAGACGGCTTCGTGCTGTTATTACTGTCTTACAAGAACCGGGAAATCCTGAACGGTTATGTTCAGTGAAAGCGAGTTGAACATGAGAGTCTTCGAGACCCTCTCAGATCTCTCTCAATATGAACACTACCGAGCGATTCTTCAAAATCTCCGGAACCGAATACGAACGTTACGCGCGAGCCGCGTGGCAGCGCTACATTAATGCGCCATCGCGCGCCGAAGCGTCGCTCGCCGCCGTTGCAGACATCAAGGTTGAACGCGTACTGGACATCGGCTGCGGTGCGGGGCATGAGTTGATCCCTTTCATCTTGCACCGCAGAGCGTGGGGCGTCGGCCTCGATGTCGTCCCTGAGACGGGGCGGGCCGGTTTCGAACTCTTTGGGACGATTGCGCCGCAAGCGAGAGTCAACTTTGTGCGCGGCGCTGCCGAAGCTTTGCCATTTCGCGATGGTCATTTCGATGTCGTCGTCTGTCGTCTCGCGTTGCCTTACATGGAGAATGACCGCGCGCTCGCCGAGATGGCGCGAGTGATTCGTCGGGGCGGCGCTCTCTTGCTGAAGATTCATCATGCCGTCTACTACCTGCGAAAGATAGCAAACGGGTTGTCCAACCGCGATGGGCTATCAATGGTTCACGCGGTGCGCGTGCTCTTGGCCGGATCGATCTACTACTCGACGAACCGTCAGCCGCGTACCCGCTTGACGGGCGGTGAGACGTTTCAAACAAGGAGCCTGTTACGTCGCAAACTTTCACCTCTCGGCATGCTCATTGAAAGCGAATTGCCCGATTCAAATTCTGCGACTCCGTCGTTCGTGATTAGAAAGTCCGCCTAATCCTGGAGGGACCATGGATTTATCATAAACTAATGAACGATAGAGAGAATGGCAAAGGCTTCATTGCACGGGTAGATCGACCTGAGTTGGAATTAACTGGGGATTGAAGGATGAAATTAAGTGTCTACGGGCTGGGATATGTCGGGTGTGTCTCGGCAGCGTGCTTCGCGCGCGAGGGGCACATGGTTGTCGGTGTGGATGTTAATCCAACGAAAGTTGGAATCATCAACGACGGCAAGAGTCCCATTGTTGAAGAGAGTATCGGCGAGTTAATCGGCGACATGGTGAAGTCGGGCCGTTTGCGCGCGACGGTAGATTCGGCGGACGCGGTCAATAATTCCGAACTCTCCCTTGTCTGTGTCGGCACGCCCAGCAAAGCCAACGGCAGCCTGGATCTCACCTATGTCACGCGCGTTTGCACAGACATCGGTGAGGCATTGAAAAGAAAGAGCGAGTGGCACATCGTCATTATTCGCAGCACGATGTTACCGGGAACGATAGATAGCGTCGTGGTGCCCGCACTCGAAAACGCATCAGGAAAGAAGGCCGGGCGCGATTTCGGCATCTGCATCAACCCGGAATTCTTGCGGGAAGGAACATCGCTGAAAGATTTCTACGCACCGCCATTCACGTTGATCGGTGCGGATGATGAGTCAACTGCTGCGCGCGTGCGTGAGTTGTATACAGGCATTGACGCACCGATCCTCGTCATCGACACCAGAGCGGCGGAGATGGTCAAGTACGCGTGTAACTGTTTTCACGCCTTGAAAGTGAGCTTTGCAAACGAAATCGGCAACATTTGCAAGAGTCTCGGCATTGACAGCCACGAGGTAATGGACGTGTTCTGCCGCGACACCAAACTCAATCTATCCCCTTACTATTTGAAGCCAGGCTTCGCTTTCGGGGGTTCTTGCCTGCCGAAGGATTTGCGCGCCATCGTTTATAAGGCGAAGGAGTTGGATGTGGAAGTGCCGTTACTTTCGTCAATCCTGCCAAGCAATCGCCTACAGATCGAACAAGTGGTCGAGATGGTACTGAGCACAGGTCGCAAGCGCATCGGCGTACTTGGATTTAGTTTCAAGGCGGGCACCGATGATCTGCGCGAGTCTCCCATGGTCACACTCATCGAGACGCTCCTCGGGAAGGGAATGCAACTCTCAATCTATGATCGAGACGTTTCGCTGGCGCGACTTTTTGGAGCCAACAAAGAATACATTGAGCGCGAGATTCCGCACATCTCACAACTGATGCGCGAAAGAGTCGCGGAGGTGTTGGAGAATTCCGAGGTGTTGATTATCGGCAATAAGGCCGCGGAGTTTCTGGAAGTTGAGAAGCGATTGCGCGACGATCAAATTCTGATCGATCTCGTACGGCTCTTCGATGGACGCACGAGCGATGAACAGTACCAAGGCATCTGCTGGTAACTCGGCGCCCGCTCGAAGCGACGACTCATACCTGGCATCTGTATTAGAGCAGATATCGTTCAGCCGACGCCGCCCTCATCGTCAACGGCGGCGGAGCTGGATCGTCTTCGTGGTCTCGTTGCTTATTGCGTGGCCGTTCATCGCGTGGGCGGCGGCCCGCGCTCTCATGGTGCAGGAGCAATTGCCACACGCCGATGTGATCGTTGTGCTCGGCGGTTCCTCAGCTTATCTGGAGCGAACGCGGCTCGCGGCGCAAATGTTCAAGGAGGGACGCGCACCAAAGATCGTTTTGACAAACGACAATCAGCAGAGTGGTTGGTCAAGCGAAGAGCAGCGCAACCCTCTATTTGTCCAACGTGCGGCAGCGGCGTTGCAAAGCGCGGGCGTACCGCCGGAAAAGATCGAGGCGTTGCAAGAACCGGTCGAGAGCACGCATGATGAGGCCGTATTGTTACGAAGAGTAGCTACGCAGCGAAATCTGCAGGCGATCATTTTCGTCACTTCAGCGTATCATTCGCGGCGCGCGCGTTGGACGCTGCGACGCGTGTTTGATGGAAGCGGAGTGCAGATTGGGATTGCCACCGCACCGCCGGGCGAGCAGACGCCGACGCCCGGAACTTGGTGGTTGAAGGGTCGCGGCTGGGAGCTGGTCGCGGCAGAGTATCTCAAGTTAATCTATTACCTGCTGGCTTATCGTTGATGGCTCATGCCTAAGCGTAGATCACAACGGGGAAGCATCAAATTCTTGGTCTTGCC
>DASZDU010000369.1:0-16182 GCA_035941655.1 Pyrinomonadaceae bacterium
CGCAAGCAGCCGGCGACAAGTGCGTTTCTAAACAGGATTTTCTATTGAGCTATCGGAAGTCCGGGTAATGCGGGATTATTTCTGCCCGGGCCCGCGCAAACGGCTTGCCTTTAGTTCTTCCCACTTCTCTTTTTGCTCCCCGTCCAACTGGCTCGGCAGCGTTTCAACGGGAATGCCGTTTTGCTGGCAGAAGTGACGCCAAAGAATAAATCGCAAATCAAACGCGCCTGTTTCATCGGAGATGATGTTTTCTACCGGTTCCTTGTTTCCCTTGCTCATTATGTTCTTCTTCTTGACTTTTGATGTCGGCTGCTGTCGTTGCGCCAATCAGTAGGGGGCGAATTCTTTACTCAATCGCTCAGGCGATCGTTATCTCAGCGGTGAGATATACATCCTGAATCGCATTTAGCAACTCGACGCCTTCGCTCATCGGTCTTTGAAATGCTTTGCGACCGGAAATAAGGCCGGTACCGCCGCCACGCTTATTAATCACGGCAGTGCGAACCGCTTCCGCCAGATCACTTGCGCCTTTCGACTCGCCGCCGGAGTTGATCAAGCCGGCGCGGCCCATGTAACAGTTCGCCACTTGATAGCGAACCAGGTCGATGGGGTTGTCGCTCGTGAGTTTTTCGTAAACGAGTTTATTAGTTTTTCCATACGACTTGCCGAGCGCTTTTTCAACTACTGTGTAGCCACCATTTCTTTCCGGCAGCTTCTGCTTAATGATGTCGGCTTGAATGGTCACGCCCAGATGATTTGCCTGTCCAGTCAAGTCGGCCGAAGCGTGCATGTCGCCTTCGGCGGTTTTGAATCCGGAGTTGCGAAGATAGCACCAGAGGATCGTGCCCATTCCCAACTCGTGCGCCTGCGCAAACGCCTCGCTGATTTCGGTTATTTGCCGCGTTGATTCGTCGGAGCCAAAATAGATGGTCGCTCCGACAGCCACGGCGCCGAGATTGTGAGCTTCCTTCACCGTTCCAAACAAAACCTGGTCAAACTTGTTCGGCAGCGTCAACAGTTCGTTGTGATTGATCTTTACGATGAAAGGAATCTTGTGAGCATACTTACGGGCGACCGAACCCAACACGCCAAATGTAGAGGCAACGGCGTTACAGCCACCTTCGATCGCCAGCTTAACGATATTTTCAGGATCGAAATACTGTGGGTTCGGGGCAAACGATGCGCCTGCTGAATGCTCGATGCCCTGGTCGACCGGCAGGATGGAGAGGTATCCGGTTCCAGCGAGGCGACCGTTCGAGAAAAGCGACTGCAAAGAACGTAAAACCGCCGGTGAGCGATCGGAATATGCCCACACGCGATCGATAAAGTCCGGGCCAGGCAGATTGAGCTGATCCTTCGAGATGGTCTTCGACGTGTGTTCGAGCAGCGTCCTGGCGTTATCACCCAGCAGTTCTTCAATGCGCTCGAGCGGGTTCGTTGCCCGTTTAAGTTCGGTAACCACTTTCTATGTCCTCCTGATAGCCGCTCGCGGCCGTAACAGTGGAAATGTTCAGTGAATCAGCATAATTGTAACATAGCAGCAGCGCCCGGCGTCTGTCGCGCGGCGGCGATGTCCCGCGGTTTGATGCCAATTTCCTCAAACAAACGCAAGTTCTCTTGTAGGGATTGATGTGCCCCAAGAACTTGGTTTGCATGATGCATTCCTTTGGTCTAGAATTCGTCCGCTGTTACGTCAAGGGTACCGCCACCGACTGACAAGCGCCTCGCACGTCCGTCGAAAGTCCTGACCCAGAGTTCACCTGTTACATCTTTATCGGAGTTTAGCCATGAAATTCCCTCGCTTTATGCTCCCCTTGTTCTTGCTGTGTGTTCTGTTTGTGTTCCCGGGAGCCGCTTTCGCGGACGAATGGCGGGCTGTTACCCCTGCCGACCTCGCGCTGAAAGCTTCCGTTGTGGAAAAAGATGCCGACGCCGAAACGATTTTTTGGGAAGTACGCATCGACGATAACCCCGAAGGCGATCTGATTTTTTCGCACTACATCCGCATCAAGGTTTTTACCGAACGTGGCCGGGAATCACATAGCAAGATTGATATTCCCTTCGGCAAGATATTTAACAGCAACATCAAAATCCAGAATATCTCAGCACGAACAATTAAGCCTGATGGCTCAATTATTGAACTCAAGAGGAATGATGTCTTTGAGCGGACCTTGGTTAAGACCAGCGGGCTGAAAGTAAAAGCGAAGTCGTTTGCGATGCCCGGCATCGAGGCCGGTTGCATTGTGGAGTATCGTTGGCAGGAGATACGGGTGGGGCAGTCCGCAAACTACGTAACGCTCGACCTTCAACGCGACACTCCCGTGCAGCGCGTGAAATACCTGATCAAGCCGTATCCTTTTGAGGGTCTCCAAATGCGTTCTATCACATTTCATGGACAGGACAGCACCTTCGTGAAGGAGAAGGACGGCTTCTACAGCGTTACAATGACCAACTTGCCGGCCCTGCACGAGGAGCCGCGAATGCCGCCGGAAAAGCAAGTCAAGATATGGATGCTCATTTACTACGCGAAAGATGAAAAGCTCGATACCGATAAATACTGGGCCGGTGTCGGTAAACGCTTTTATGATTCTACCAAGTCATTACTCAAGGTAAACGACGAGGTGCGGCAGACCGCAGTTGCGGCAATAGGTGACGCAAAAACAGATGAAGAGAAAATAGAGCGGCTGTTCGAATTCTGTCGCACAAAAATCAAGAACGCCAGCGATGACGCCTCCGGAATATCACCTGAAGAGCGGAAGAAGCTTAAAGAAAACAAGACCCCGGGAGATACTCTCAAGCGCGGCATTGGAGATGCGGGCGATGTCGACCTCCTCTTTGCCGCGCTGGCTACCGCTGCCGGCTTTGACGCCCGAATCGCAATGGCGCCGGATCGCAGCCAGCTGTTTTTCGGTAAGGGTCTTGCAAACGCGTATTTTATAGATCCGTCAAGTATTGCTATTAAGTTCGGCGACACCTGGAAGTTTTACAACCCCGGTTACAACTACATACCTTCTGGAATGTTGCGCTGGCAGGAGGAAGGCCTCGAAGCTCTAATCACGGATCCAAAACAACCGGTGTGGTGGAAGACCCCTATGTCGGGACCGGATAAATCGCGCGTAAAACGCCGCGCGAAACTGAAACTTGCCGAGGACGGCACCATTGAGGGTGATGTGGAACTCGAATACACGGGCCACTTCGCTATTGAACGTAAAGAAGAGAATGACGACGATTCCACTAGCCAACGTGAAGAGTCTTTAAAGGATGAAGTTAAAACCCTCTTGAGCACTGCTGAGCTCGAAAACATCCGCATCGAAAACGTAACAGACCCGGTGAAGCCGTTCATTTACACCTACCATATCCGGGTGCCGGGCTATGCTCAGCGGACCGGCAAAAGACTGTTTTTGCAACCGGCATTCTTTCAGCATGGGAGCCGACCCTTGTTTTCAGCCAGTTCGCGTGAGTATCCGGTTTACTTTCATTACCCCTGGTTGGAAGATGACGAAGTAACTATCGATCTGCCGGCAGGATTTGCTCTCGACAATGCGGATGCGCCGGTGCCTTTCGGCGATAGCGCCGTGGGTGAATACAGACCGAGCATCGGCGTGACCAAGGATGGCCGCACGCTCGTATACAAAAGAAACTTCTTCTTCGGCGTCAACGGGAATATCCTGTTTCCGGCGACTGTCTATCCGCAATTAAAACGATTCTTCGATGTTCTCAACAAATCAGACAACCACACCATAACGCTTAGACAAGCCACGACCACCGATTGAAACCGGTAGTCGGATAGCGGAAGAGTGACACAGGATGGCACGATTTACTGCATTGCTATTTCTTATGCTGCTGTCGGCTTCAGCCGCGCTCGCGGTCGGTGACGATGCTCCGGTATGGTTGCGTCAGGCAGCGACCCTCTCCGTGCCGGCTTTCGACAAGAAAGTTGCGTCGGTTGTGCTGGTCGATGACTCAACCTTGACGGTAAGTGCGGATGGACAGGTCATTGAAGTGTCGACTTACGCGGTTCGCATTCTTACTCGCGAAGGCAGATCGGAAGCCACCGCCGCAGTCGGTTACGAAACAGACACCGGGAAGGTGAAAGACTTCCGCGCCTGGCTGATAAGACCCTCAGGTCAGATTAAGAGTTACGGCAAGGATGAGATTATTGATTCGGCTGATCTCAACGACGTTTACGACGAATCGCGCGTCAAGAAGATAGTGGCTACTGATGAAGCAGAACCGGGCGCCGTTTTCGGTTATCAGAGTACAACGGAAAAGCGACCTTTCTTCTACCAATCCATCTGGTACTTCCAAGCGAACGCACCCGTGATGTCGTCGCGGCTGACCGTGGTGCTGCCCATCGGCTGGCAGGCGAACAGCGTTACCTTCAATCATGCCGACGTTCCGGCTGCAGCAACTGGCACGACTTATACCTGGGAACTTCGCGATCTGGGGCCGCTTGAATGGGAACCGGCCAGCCCGAGTTTCAGCAACCTTGCACCGCGCTTAGCGGTCAAATACTTTCCTACCGAGCGCGCCAAGAATCCTGGCGTGAAACCGTTTGAAACATGGCGCGACGTTTCAGTTTGGTATTCCAGCTTGAGCGATTCTCAAGCCATCCCCGATGAACGGATTGCGGCGAAGGCCCGCGAGTTAACTGCGAACGCCAACACAGAGTTCGAAAAAGTCCGCGCCATCGCTCAATACGTCCAAAACATTCAATATATTTCCGTACAGATAGGTGTGGGACGATGGCGACCACACGCTGCATCAGAAGTGATGGCCAAGTCTTACGGCGATTGTAAAGATAAGGCCAACCTCATGCGCGCGTTGCTGCGATCGCTCAATATTCAGTCTTATCCAGTGCTGATTTTTTCGGGCGACTCTACTTACGTAAATGAAACCTGGGTGTCGCCGGGACAATTCAACCACTGCATCATTGCTGTTAAGGTTAGTGATGATACTAAAGGCCCGACAATTATTAATCATCAGGCACTCGGTCGTTTGCTGATCTTTGATGCCACCGACGATAACACTCCGTTAGGAGACTTGCCCGAAGACGAGCAGGGAAGCTTTGCTCTTATTGCCGCCGGAGAATTGGGCTCGCTCGTTCGCATGCCTGAAAGTCCGCCGGAATCGAACAGCGTTGATCGCCAGATCGAAGCCACGCTCTCTATAAGTGGCGATCTAAACGCAATCGTTCGCGAACGCGCGACCGGGCAACGCGCCGTGGATTATCGACGCGAGTTTCGCAGTCTTTCTCGTGGCAATTACGTCAAGCGAATTGAAAGCCGAATCAGCCGCGGAGCGACGGCGGCCAGGGTGTCGAAAGTTGAACCCATAGACAGAAGCAGCGAAGGCAAGTTTGATTTGGACCTGGAATTTTCTGCCTTCGCGTATGGGCAGTTGATGCAGGAACGGTTACTGGTTTTCAAGCCGGCTCTGCTCGCTCGGCTGGAATCGCTGCTGCTGACAGAAGGAGTTCGCCGCCATCCAATAGTTCTGGATGCTTACGTTATTTCCGAAAAACTTCACCTAAAGCTACCGCCAGGATTTGTTGTCGATGAGCTTCCCGATCCTATCAAGGTGGATGGCGCTTTCGGTTCCTACCAGACAACCTATGAAGTTAAGGGTGACGAACTTTGGTTCACACGCACGCTGGCTCAGAAAAGCGCTACAATTCCCGCCGCGCAGTATCAGCCGGTGCGCAGCTTCTTTGAGCGAATTCGAGCCGCGGAACAGTCGCCGGTGGTGTTGGTAAAGAAATAATTTACTGCCAGCGTAACGCAAACTGTTGGTTTGCCTCGCGTCCGCAAAATGCTCAAGTTGAGTAAAAACGAACGAGCTACGCAAACTAACAGTTTGCGTTACGAGGACTACCACGCCTTGGTTCCAGTTTAGTCCTCGTCCAGTCTAGCTGCTCGCTTCATCGCCGCGAGTGAGTCTCTGACAAAACTGCGCTGTAGCCTGCGCGCTAGCGGAACGCCCACCCTTACCAGCAGCTGTCGCGGACGCGAGAAAGCGAAAATGTCATAAAAGACCGAGCCGTCCGGGTGTTGCTCAATCGTAAAGCGCTCTTCCCCACACTCGACATGATCCGGCAATGTGCCGTAGGCAAAACCAAATTTCTTCGCCGGTCCCTCGTCATCAACCACATAAACAATTCGGCAGGCGTTGAGTGACCAGACACCAAACGTGTGCGCCCGAACCGCTACCACCGCTCCGACCGCAATCGCAGTATCAGGCGGAACGATGCTCACCCAGCCCAAATCAAACTGCTTCCAGTTTCGCAGCGCTAATACCGCCTTCCGAAATGTCTCTGTTCCCTGGCCGAGCCTGGTTCTGTTGTGGTCGACATAATAGCCTGACGGCGCCTCGCCCTTTTTCGTCGCCCCTGTTTGTGAATAGGTAAACGGAAGTTCACGCTGAGATTGGATGAACTGACTCACCATCTCTTCTGAAGGTTTGTGAAGCAGGAACATTCGGGAGGTTTTTTCAGACTCGTAATATCCGCGTTAATCCGCGGACGATTTCTTCGGCTCGATGGTGTTGGCAGCAGCGCGCGCGCGCGGATGATGGTTGTCGTAAGCAGTGCGCAGGTGTCGATCGGTAATGTGCGTATAGATTTGTGTTGTCGAAATATCGCTGTGTCCAAGCAGCGCCTGCACGGAGCGGGAGTCAGCGCCGTGTTGCAGTAAGTGAGTAGCGAAGCTGTGGCGCAGAGTATGCGGCGAAACGTTATGCAAACCGATCTTCTCGGCGTGTGTCTTGATCATCGTCCAGGCAAGCTGGCGTGTCAGCGGCTTGCCGCGGTGTAGGAAAAGATTGGCATAGGGCGACTGACCGTAACCGGCTTTTACGGCCGCGTATTGCTGCAACCAATGTATCGCACTTTTCCCGACCGGCACGCGACGCTCTTTGTTACCTTTGCCGTGACAGTTTACGACGCCGGCATGGAGGTCCACTTCCGCTTTCTTCAGCGTTACCAGTTCGGAAACTCTTAGCCCGGCGGCGTACATCAGCTCCAACATAGCGCGGTCTCGTATTCCTTCTTCAGTCGAGACGTCAGGCACGGCGAACAACCGATCAATTTCCTCTTCAGTAAGGAACTTTGGCAGGTATGAAAACTTTTGCGGCGTGTCGAGATCCTCCGCCGGATGATGCTTGATGTGCCCGTCGAGCATGAGGAAGCGAAAAAAACCACGTGCGGCGCTCACAGCTCGCGCTACGGAGGAAGGCGCGAGGCCTTGGCGAGAAAGATTCGCGATCCATTTGCGCAGATCGGCTCGGGTCAGTTCTGCCACCGGCTTGCCGCTTTTGCCGGCCCATTGATCCAGGCGCGCCAGATCCCGTGCGTAGTTTTCAAGCGTGTGACGAGCCAGGCCCTTCTCAACCTGGAGATAGGTGAGATGGTCTTTTACAAAATCACGCTGCGTCGTTGGCTTCGTGCCCATGCGACGTCATCTTATATGAAATCAGGGCGGAGGACAGAGGGCACAGGGCAGAGGGCAGAGGTCAGAGGTCAGCGGGCAGAGGGTCAGAAATCGGAAATCAGAAGGCAGTTGTGTATAGACCAATCTCTGACTTCTGATCCCCGACCTCTGACCTCTGGCCCCCGGCTCCTATTCGTAGCGCAAGCATTCGATAGGATCGAGACGAGATGCCTTGCGAGCGGGCCAGACACCAAAGATTAGACCGACGCCCATGGAGACCGTGAGTCCGGAGACGACCGCCCAGGTGGGAATGGATGCAGGCAGAGCCGGCACAAACAACATGACAATGCGGCTGATGCCGACAGCAAGAACGACACCGAGTATGCCGCCGAGGAAAGTTAGCGTCATTGCTTCAAATAGAAACTGCCGCACAATGTCTTTCCGGCGCGCGCCGAGAGCTTTCCGTACGCCAATCTCTTTTGTTCGCTCGGTGACACTAACTAACATGATATTCATCACGCCGATGCCGCCAACCAGCAACCCCAAACTGGAGATGGCGATGGCAATCAAGCCGACCATCGCAGTAATACTGTCAAACTGTTCGATAAACTTGTCGGCAGTTTTAATGTCGAAATTGTTTGGATCGCCGAACTTTACATTGCGCCGGCGACGCAGGATGTCTTCTGATTGCTGCAAGGCTTCGGTAGTCTGTCCCGGCCGTGCCTTAATCACCAACAACAAATAGCCTTTTGCAGGAGCAACTTTTTGGGCGGTTCGAAAAGGTATGAATACGGCGTTATCTTCTTCGTTCTCTCCAAAGAAGCCGGCTTTTCTCTTCTCGAGAACGCCCACGATTTCGAAATTGATTCCACCCATGCGCACTTTCGTGCCCGCTATCTGCTGCTGCTGTCCGGGAAAAAGGGCGTCGGCGGCGTTGACTCCGATGACCATCACATTCGCGCGCTGCTGGTCGTCGCTCTCCGTAATGAAGCGGCCTTCGCGGACCACGATGTTGGTAATGCCCGCGTAGTTCGACGAAACCCCCTGCGTGTTGCCCCAGCGGTAGTTGTGGCCGTTATAGGAAATGTTGTCGTCAAACGGTCCGCCGCTATAGCCAATGTTCGGCGCGATGTGGCCGATCTCTTCGACAGCGGGAGCCTGGGCCTGAATCGCCTCCGCGTCAGCAACCGTCAGTGGCTTTCGCAATCTTTCCGAACGATCTTCGCCGGTGCGCGGACCAGTCGACAGGTGAAACGCGTAAATATTATTAGTGCCGTATTCTTCGATAATCGAAACGATGTTTTGACGCAGCCCGGTAAGAATCGAAGCGATGGTGATGGCGGTCATCACGCCGATTACAATGCCGAGAACCGTGAGGAAACTCCTGAACTTGTGGGAACGCACGCTGTCCAGCGCCATGCGGAGCGTCTCGCTTAACACACTCTTTGGGAGTTTGAATTTCATTATCGCTGTAATAAAAGAACTATCAGGAAGCCTGCAAGTTTCATAGTCTCAAGGTTAGGAAGGGTGGCTTGCCGGCGCTCAACTCGAGAGCCATCCAGGAGCGGGGGTTAAACCGCCCTTCCCGACCTTGAGCTTCTCACATTGACTCATTTTTCAGATCTACCTGACTTTCTAAGTTGTTTGCGTTAGCGCCAGAATCGGATCGAGCCGTGCTGCTTTAAACGCCGGATAGATGCCGGCGATCATTCCGATCGCCGTGGAAACAATTAACGCCAAAAGGATATAGCCAATGGTGATCGTCATCGTGATCGATGCCAACGCTGTAATCAACAGCGTGACGCCCCACGACAACAGCAGTCCCAGTATGCCGCCCAACACACACAGAATCGCCGACTCGATTAGAAACTGAAGCAGGATTTGTCTTTTGGTTGCGCCGACGGCTTTTCGGAGACCCACTTCAAACGTTCGCTCCGTAACGCTGACCAACATAATGTTCATCACCACGATGCCACCTACAATCAGCGTGATGAGCGTAATGGGAACTACTACTGCCGCGATGCTGCCGGTAAATTGATCGATTTGATTGTTGAGCTCTTCTACGTTCGCGATCCCGAAATCGTCTTCTTCATTTCCATTGAGCCGGTGCTTGTTTCTCATGGCAACACGAGCATCTTCGATGGTGGCCTGGAACGTTTCCCGATTTCGTCCTTTGCCATGAATCTGCAGGCCATTGCGTCCAAAGACTTGGAGGTGCGTGGTCACCGGTATATACACGTGCCGGTCAAACGAGTCGCCGAAGAATGCGCCGCGTTTTTCTTCTACACCGACCACACGCATTGGCAGGCCGCGAATCTTTAGCAGCTTGCCAATCGGATCCGTGTTTGGAAAAAATTTGTCCTTGATATCTCCACCCAACACAACCACGAACGCCGAACGTTGCACCTCGTCGGCTGAGATGAATCGCCCTTGCGCAATAGTCTTATCCTCGATGTCGACCATATTCGCGCTTGAGCCGAATACCAGCGCGCCCGGAAACTCCACCCCTTCCTGTTTTAAATCCGCTTGACCCTGCACCTGCGCGCCGACTTCGATGCATGAGCCGCAGTGATCTCGCACCCACTCGTAGTCGTCCCAATTGATACGCTTGTTGCGCCGGTTCATTTTTTCGAATTCTTCATCTGATAAGCGACCGCTGGCAGCTATCCGCGCCATCATGAAATGGTTGCTACCAAGAACCTTCGCCACTTTTTCGACCACGTACGTATTCAGGCCACTGATTGACGCCCCCACGGTGACTACCGAGGCGACACCAATAATTATTCCTATCAAAGTGAGAAAGGCCCGCAGTTTATGGGCAAAAATCGACTGGACGGCAATCCGCAGGGCGTCAGAATAAAAGGAGAAAAGGGCTTTCATTTTGCTTAACCGAAAGGGAGTCTGCTCGCAATGGCTGTACGACGAACTACAACTGCAAGGTTTCAACTATCCAGCGCTCCGGGAAGCGATGTTTAGATTGCTTTGTGAACACAATTGTTCCAGCCGTCTGGCCTATCGGCTCCGCCAATACTGTTAACGAGCGCGAAGCCGATTTATTACAGATCAACGTGTTCACTGGGACCGCAGGCGTCTCCGCCCGCCTCCAGCTGGGCGTTCACTCGAGTTGTGGTTGAATCTTCAAATCCGGCTACATGGCATTCAACGAAGGCGGGCGGGACGCCCTCGGTCCCAGTAATAAACTGGTTATGTCAGTTCTGCCGCCGGCTCCTCAGCGGGCTTAAGGGAGAACTTATCTGACCAGCGTATGCGTCCGGTGACTTGCATCGCCACGAAAAGCGTCGCAATCGAACCGACAGTGATTGCCAGACCGGTAAATCCCTTGAGGAAAAATGCATAGGAAAACATGACGAGATAGACGAACTGCGCGATCGCGGCCTCGCGGCTCGCAAAATGTAATCCGACGACCAGCCGAAGATAGGTTACGACCAGAAAAACCGAAACGACTGCGGATACGCCGAAGGCAACGTGAATGGAGACGTGATCGACGAGGTAAGCGAGCAGTAGATGAAAGGAGAAGAAAGCAGCTGCGAGGAAAAAGTAGTTCATCGGATGCAGATCGATTCCGCGCAAGGTTGTGATGATCAACATCACGAAGAAGAAAAAGAAGAGCGAGACCGGAGCGAAGAAACTAATCCTCCCGGCCAGTGGTCCGGGTTGTAGCTTCTCAGGCATAACCATGGCTATCTGATAACCCGACACCAGATTTTTATAAGACCATCCCAGGTCCCATCCGTCGTCAGTCTCATGTTTTTCGGAAGGTGAAAGCGTGTTATCGGGGAAATCGATATCTTTGAAGTTAGTCTTCATCTTCAGCGTAAAGTCTCGAACCTGAGCTACGTCTTTACTGCCAAAGCTATAGCGCCATTCGTTCAGACCTTGCGAGCGATAACCAACTGCCAGGTGAGCAGTCTGTCCCGCCTGAAGCTTAACCCGGCCCATCGCCGCATTCGCCTCGTTGGTCACGGGAACGGGCGCACCATCTACTGTGAAAATAAGATCGTCATAGATTGCTTTCGACGCTGGGAAGTTGAGCACGAAAGTTACATCCTGTTCTTTATCGCTCGTGTTGCGGAATCCATAATTGCCATTGAAGCCAACTTTATATGTGCTGTACCAAAGCAAGCCCTTTTGTCGATGTTCCAGATCGAGCGCCACATTGACGGCACTGCTTTCAAGCGGCAGCCAGGTCGTGACTTCATCCTTTATTGTCTTAACAATCTTTTTGCCGTTTTCAGTGCTTTCTTCATTGCGCGGCACCATCTCCTTGAATGAGGCAATGGGAGGCGCTTGATTCTGCGGTGCTCCCCAGGTGGAAGCGACGCGATTTTCCGCAATTTCGTCGAGTGAATACGTGCGCGAAAAGATGGTACCGCCGAGTACGGCCCAGGCGACGGAGGTGCAGATAAAAATGAAAGCAATGGCAACGATTCGTTTGGTCATCTCAACTCCTTTAGCTCGTTTAAGCGGAATTTCTTGTTTCCTATTCTGAGCCTCCCATTCTGATGACGTTTTGCATCCGAGCAATGTGGCGTGCCACAGACAGAACATGTGAATTACTACACTCGCACGGTTTCGCGGTTTGGCTTCCGCAGTTTGACGCGGTCACTCAAAGCGCTTCGGTCAGCAGGGCTGGTTGTATGGGACCCTCAACGTCTGGAAACGAACCGCGTCCAAAAAAAACATGCCACGCAAATGAATTCAAGATTGGAAGACGGAGACTTGCACAGGCAATTTCCAGCAGCGCCGGATGTCGAACCGTGGCGATTACCCGTCGCATCCACAGGCGGGAGGCAAATCGTGCGCGGAATGATGAGCCGGAGTAGTCTCGCAGCGCGTCGACATTTTCATTCTCCAGGTAACCTGGAATTACCCTGGCCGCCAGAGTTGAAAGTCGCATGCACGGATCAAGGCCGCCCGCGGTGAGCGGTGACACCGCGCCCGCCGCGTCGCCGATAAGTAGCCCATTACTGTTTGCAATGTTGCGCAAAATGCCGCCAACTGGAATTCGTCCCCCGCGCCTCTCGACCTGAGTCCCTCGACTAAGATCAACGATGCCTTGCAAGCTTGTCTTGAATTTTTCGAGGGCCTGAATAGGCTCAAACATCGCTGCGTAACCGCCAACTCCAACATGCGTATCCTCGCCGTCGTGAGCTATCCACGCGAGATAGCCCGGCGCTATTTCGAAATCGAGAAAACAATGCAGTCTGGGCGCGCCATCGAGTGGGACGTTCGTGAATACGTCTTCAATCCCAACAATCCATTCACGGTTGAGTTCGAGACCCAGGTCACGAGCGACGCGGGAGTTTGCGCCGTCAGCTCCAACCAAATAGCGGGTGTTCAACCAGCGAGAACCGCCATTGAACTGATCGCTGTCGAGTCGCACCTGAAGCTTGTTGTTTGCGCGAACACATTGCGCATAGCGAGTGCCTGGCATCCAGGTGACGCCAGATTGCAGGCAATCATCAAGGTAGTGCCTGTAGAGCCGTCCCATTTTGCCGACTCGGAATTCGTCGTGAGGGCTAACCAATTCCATGGGCCGTCGCGAAGGCGAATACAGAGTCACGTGACGAATCGGCGGACCCAGGCAGTCTTCGGGTAAATCGAAGTCTTCCAGTGTGCGGCGAACAAAAATGCCAGTGGTGTGAATCGAGACGTCGAGAGAGTTTTTGCGATCGACAAGCAGGACACGCAGGCCAGCCTTCCCCAGCAACCTGGCACAGTGAAGGCCTGCGAGTCCCGCGCCAATAATGATCACGTCATATTGTTCTACTTTTTGACCGGGAGAGTTTGGTTGCGTGGCACGCATGGCGAAGGCACTAAAAGCTAGATCTGGAATTTGGTTTTCTTGTGAAGCGGACTGTTTTCGTGACCGATGATCAAATGAGTGATTGATTCGCCTTCTCGAATCCAGAGGGTTGGATCCTTGACGTCAGCCGGCAAGTCAAATACCACCGTCGTGGAATAGGTCTCACTCGGTCGCAGCGGGATTGTCATGGCCGTGCCTGCTGCGTGAGCTGCTTCAAGCACGCGCTGCGCCTCGGCGGAAGGAGAGTATTCGTTTCCGTTTGCATCGCTAACGGTAACCACGCGCGAATTAGGGTATAACAGACCGTCACCTCGATTTCGGCCGATGGTGTTTTCATCGAAGCGCGTTTTGATAGTTACTACGCGAAAGATTCCTGCAGCCGTTAGTTGGTTTGGAAGGTCTCCCAGGGTCTTAGACGAGTGCACACTTGTGACGGAATATGCGAGGTGACAGTCCAGTTCGCAGAAGTGTTTTTCCTGCCCCTGGGCCAGCACCTGGTCGCTACTTGCAAACGAAAATACGAGCAGGACGACAAGATAAAGTCCGGTAATACTCGCCAGAGTGATCAGCGAGAGCTTCCGCAGGCCGGGTTTTCTCTTCAGCACCGAATAGATCAATGCGAATACCAGCACTAAAAACAAACATCCTATTCCCAGAAACGCCAATGCTCCGATTGGCGCGGCAAGGTTTACGTTCGTGTACATTCACACTCTCCTGGCCCAGTCATGTCAAAGCGCTTTGCCACGCAAAGCGCAAAAGTAAAAAAAATGAGATGTTCAGATCTGACGCATCTGTTTAATGATCGTTTCCATATGGCTCACGTAGTTTTCTAGCGCACGTCGACCAGCCGCGGTTATTTTGTATTCAGTTTTCGGAAGCCGTCCTTCAAACGACTTGAGGCAGGCAATGTAACCACCATCTTCGAGTTTGCGCGCGTGCACGCTGAGGTTACCGTCAGTTGTGTCCATCAAACTCTTGAGGTCATTAAACGTTAAGGACTCATTCGCCGCGAGCGCGCTCACAATTCCGAGACGCATGCGCTCGTGAATCATGCGGTCGAGATTAGGCGCCGGATGCTTTGCCTTGTCCGCACCGACGCCTTTTAACTCCGCGACTGACTCACGTTTTTTTTGCGTTGAAGTTTTAACTGCCGATTGTCTAGCCACCGTATCTCCTCGCGATCAGCACGCCAAACACAATGTGTAAACCGCCGAAGCCGGCGGCCATAAACCAGTTCGAAAATCCAACCGGGCTAAAGAACGCCGTAGCACCCAGAGCCATAAAACACAGACCCATGATCGGCACAGCGCTCACCGAAAACATTCCTCCAGTAACCACGCCGGTGCCATACAGCAACAGCCAGAGTCCCGGAATCGCATTCGTCATCCCCGCCCGATAGAGCACGACCGTTACGATCGCGCCGGCAAAAATCGGCGGCGACAAACTAAACGCGACCTTTCGACCGGGGCCTGAAAGCAAAGGCATCTTCGCCACCCGCGCTTTGCGGTCCATCGACCAACCCGCAATCAATAACGCTATTACTGCCTCAGCAATCCAAACTGCCAGCCAGGCTTTGAACGTTTTCTGTTGTGCGGAGATGAATGCTGAAGCCAGTGCGGAGATCCCGATGGCCACCTGCCCCCAACCGGAGATGGCGGTAAACGAAGTGGCGCGCTCCATGGTTTCCCGGATGTACTGGAGATTATCCATCGCCCGCTCGTGCAGAGCCGGCGGCTCTTCGTTTTGCTGGACAACCAGGTGGATCGAACCCATGGGCGGGATGATAGACCAGAGCTCGAGTCATGTCAAGTACTTTACGAGGTAAAGCCAGAATGTGAGTATATTCCAGGTTCCAACATTTGATGGTACTTATCAGTTCGCCTTTGAAGGTTGAACCGTGCTGGTGGGGCCGAGTAGTTTAGGCGGCAGCCGGTGCGGTCACATCGTCCAACGTAGTACCGGCGGAAGCTTTGCGCCAACGCAGAATCAACAACACCAGCGCACCAACACCGACAACGATGCTGATCAGTTGCGACGTCGACAGGCCGGTAGTCGTGGTAAGTCCAAACAGGTCGCCACGCGGATCGTCGCGAAAGAATTCAATAGTGAAGCGAACCACCGCATACAGCAAAGTGTAGAAAAGGATTACCTGCCCGTCGAAAAATCTACGTTTGTGCAGCCAGAGAAGAAAGAAAAAAACAATCAGCATGACGAACGATTCGTACAGCTGAGTGGGATGAAGGGGAACGCCGACAGGAACCCCGGTGATTTCATGGCCCAGGGCAGAAAACTTGACACCCCAGGGAAGACTTGTGGTTTTGCCCCAACAACAACCCGCCGCAAAACATCCTTGCCTACCGAAAAAATTCCCAATGGCA
The DNA here is from genome assembly GCA_035941655.1 of Pyrinomonadaceae bacterium. Classification (GTDB taxonomy): domain Bacteria; phylum Acidobacteriota; class Blastocatellia; order Pyrinomonadales; family Pyrinomonadaceae; genus PSRF01. The sequence continues at coordinate 15,633 of DASZDU010000369.1, forward strand.
ATTCCTGGTGCACAAGCATCAGCCGTTTTCCACCATGGCAGCTTGTAGCGACGCATCAGGAAGTAGCCGGCGACAATAGCGCCGATCAAGCCCCCATAAAAGACTCCACCCGAGCGAAGGAAATCGAGTGAAAGCAACTGCATTGGATTATCGCGGTACTCCGGCTCGGTAAAGAGCATAAGCAGCTTTGATCCAATGAGCGAAGAGAGCAGCATCCAAAGGCACAAGTCGTAGATTTTTTCGCGCGGTAGCCCGTCACGAGCTGCCAACTTTACCGTGATCAGAATCGCACAAAGAAAGGCCAGCGCCAGAAACACGCCGTAAGTGTTAATCGGAAAACTACCAATGCGGAACAGTTCGGGGTACATAAAGGGTTATTAAATTGTGAATCGTAAATCGTAAATAGCGGCTGGAGATCAGGAATCGGTACCCAAGCCGATCAAGGTGATCCCTAACCCCTTACCACTGATCCCTGACCCCCGATTCCCGCTTTCTTCCCTGCGAAAATCAGATCGTAAGCAAGCAGCAGTGCGCCGATGGAGATACTCGC